>NZ_QTLZ01000043.1:587-12261 GCF_003635425.1 Parabacteroides sp. AF27-14 | reverse complement strand
TATAAAACATACGGTCCAAATTTATCGGGCATTATTTTTTAGGCTTTTTTTCACGAGGGGGATTGCGTACATTAAATAATACGTGATCCTCTTTTTTAACTTACGAGTCACCGCGTGTACCGAAAACAGGGCTCTCACGAGTGCTTTTACACGTATAAAAACGATAAACAGGGTCCTAGCGACGAGAGGAAATCACACGGGAAAAACGGCTTTCTGCTCATGGAATCACGAGAAAATCGCTCTGTACACGTGCTTTTGGGCCACGTAAATGTGAGTTTAGGCCGATTATATCGCCCCAAAGACTAAAAAAGGGCTAAGAGAACAGTATTACATAAACAACTGTCTATCTATACTTTAAGACATCAAGAAAATCTTCCAAAAAAATCACAGGGCGCATTAGGGCGCATCTTTACGTGTTCGCAAAAACATTTTACAAAAAAAATATATTACTCCATCTATATAATAAGTAAGACGCTAATTTTTTTATAATATAAAAGTTTTACAAACCTCGCAAAGATGCGCCCTTTGCGCCCTGAACCATCCCCTACCAACTTATCCGGGATACAAAAAAAGCCTATGGGACACGGCCGTAAAGTCATTGAGATAACACCTCTATCCCATTGACTTTACCACCGTTTCCCATTGAGATACTATCGCAAACCCGACACTTCAAGAAGGGATAATCATTCCCCAGATAGGCGTCTTGACCATGAACACGAATAGTTCGCTCGCAACTGAACTGAACCGCACCATCGTCCCGTTAATCGCTACCCGTCCCATGATAGGGACAAATCCGTTCTTCTCCTTGCTGCCGTTCACATAGATTTGACTTCTCCCAATATCCACAATTTGCCCCTACCTTCTTCATATTCAATTTTAATTGCGCCAATCTGGGCTTTTTATAAGGTTATTACGGAGATTTTCCGTAAATTTGTAGAAATAAGACAGCCAATAATATTTATAAAAATATGCGAGAAAAACTCTCCTATCCTGTTAGGATCATCATATCCTTACTATCCATTTTTCTCTGGAGCTTTCCGGCAGAAGGGCAGGATAGTGAAAGCTTAAAAAAGCAATTGGATCAAAAGCTAAACTCTTTCGCAAGGCAATATGTGTCTTCACGCACCATTAAGATTGACTCCATCCTCATACAGAAGAAGAAAGTCACGCTTTTCGCCAATGAAGCTTTGGAGGACATCCCTTTTCAGGAATATAACGTTTCTGAGCTTTACGCAAGTATAGCTCCCCTATTCCCCAATGCCTCCAAGATCGTCATCTTGACCCGAGGTACAGACATTGAGAGCCTGATTCCCGAATACGACAGAAAAGGACGTCCCAACAAAAAGAGGCTATACTCCATTAAAGAGAGCAAATACCCGCTAACCCGTAGCCTATCCAGCCCTCATGAGATAAAAAACGGATTACAAAACCGTCATATCGCCCTTTGGCAAAGCCATGGTTTATATTACGCCCAGACCGCCCATCGCTGGGAATGGCAACGGGCTCGCATGTTCGGCACCGTGGAGGACTTATTTACGCAGAGTTTTGTTCTTCCTTATCTGACCCCGATGCTTGAAAACGCAGGAGCGACTATTCTTATCCCCCGGGAAAGGGACACTCAAATACACGAAATCATTATCGACAATGATCGCTCTACTCCGGGATCCGAGTATAAGGAATTGGATGGAGAGAAAGCTTGGTCGGATGGGGAGAAAGCCGGATTTGGGCATATTCAAGCTACTTATACGAATGGGGAGAACCCTTTTACGCAAGGTACCTATCGGCAGACGGTCACACAGAGGAAAGGAAAAGAAAGTCTCATCGAGTGGATTCCCGAAATTCCGGAATCGGGGAATTACGCGGTCTATGCCTCCTATCAATCTTTTCCGAACAGCACAGAGCAGGCACTGTATACCATCCATCATGCCGGAGGGGAAACCACAATCGCCGTCAATCAAACGATGGGGGGTGGGACTTGGATCTATCTTGGAAACTTCAAATTCACGGCACATGAACAAGCCCATGAGAGAATCGTATTAACGAATCAAAGCAATAAATCGGGAAAGATTATCACGGCAGATGCGATCAAGATCGGTGGCGGCATGGGGAACATCGCACGTAGCCCGCTAGAAAGTCCCTATCCGATAGAAGCAGAGACAAGTGGGTATCCACGGTTTACCGAGGCGGCCCGATATTGGCTACAATGGGCGGGAATGCCAGATAGTATCTATTCGAAAAGCGCTTTCCACAATGATTATCAAGACGACATTTACGCACGTCCCCGATGGGTTAATTATTTAAAAGAACAAGCCCATATCCCTATCGACATGGCCTTCGCATTCCATTCCGACGCAGGAACCACCCCGGATGACTCAATTATAGGGACACTCGGCATCTATATGTCTAAAAGCAACGACGGAATCTACACCAACCGGAAAAGCCGGGAGATCGCCAGAGACCTAACCGACATGATCCAAACACAGATCCTGTCCGATGTCCGCAAGGTTTACAATCCTCAATGGAGCCGCCGTGGCATGTGGAATCAATCTTATATAGAGGCACGTATTCCCGATGTCCCAACGATGCTATTAGAATTACTATCCCATCAAAACTTCGCCGATATGCGTTACGGGTTAGACCCACGCTTCCGTTTCCTTATCTGTAGGGCGATCTATAAAGGGATGCTCCGTTATATCTGTTTCCAGAATAAACAGGAGCCTATCGTACAACCGCTCCCACCCGATCGTCTGTATACGGAGCTCGTAGAAACGAATAAAGTGAGAATCGGCTGGAAAGCCGTACAGGATACTCTTGAGGAGAGTGCCTCACCAACCGCCTATATCCTTTATAGTCGAAAAGACAGCGGTGGATTCGATAACGGGACGCTCGTAAAAGGAGAAGAAATCATTCTTCCAATTGAGACGGGTATTATCCATAGTTATAAGGTAGCTGCCGTAAATAAGGGAGGCATCAGTTTCCCTTCCGAGATCGTAAGTGTTTACCGGTCTCCTAAAGGTGAAAAGGATAAGACGGTATTAATCGTCAATGGATTCGACAGGATCAGCGGTCCAGCCAGTTTCGAGAGTGCGGCGGATAGTTTAGCCGGCTTTCTTTATGCCGTCGACCGGGGAGTGCCTTATCTGAATGATATCGCATTTATCGGGGATCAATTCGAATTCCGCCGTTCCGCCACATGGAACAGCAATGATAATAACGGGCATGGGGATAGTTACAACAATTACGCAGGGCAAGTCATAGCGGGCAATACCTTCGATTATCCTTTCATACATGGGCAGGCCATGGCCGGGACCGGTTATTCCTTTGTTTCATGTAGCCATAAATCTTTGGCCGAGGGAGTCGTAAAGCCGGATACGTATCCGATTATTGACTTGATTTTAGGAAAACAGCGCCAACCGGTTATCACTCCCGTTTTACAGGATACGCTTCGCAGCTACCTTGCCCAAGGCGGCAACTTGCTTGTAAGCGGGACGAATCTTTTCTCCGACAGCTGGGGCAACGCACAAGACCGTACGTTCGTCGAGGAGGTACTAAAAGGGAAGTTGGCTAGCCGTAATGCCAGCAAGGAGGGAATCGTAAACAGTTGCGCATCCCCTTACGGATATATAAACGGCAGATACACGTTCCGGACACGTCCGAACCCTATTTGCTACTCGATCGAGTCGGTAGACGGTGTACTTCCGGCGGATAAGCTCGCCCATACCATCTTGAGATATCCGGAGAACAATATCGGGGCGGGAATCGTTTATGAAGGAAAATACCGGACTTGTTCGCTCGGTTTCCCATTCGAGGCGCTTCAAACACCGTCGGAACGAAATCGACTCATGGAGTCCATCTTACGCTTTTTCTCCATTCAACAACAAAATAAAATACAGTATATACAATGAAACGAATCAATTGCTTTATCCCTTATGGAAAAATAGAGGCTACACGACAAACGGTAGCGCAATTGGCCGAGTCGTCCTTAGTGAGTCAGATCTATCTAATCACGGACGATCCCCACGCCAAGGCTATTTATCCCTGCAATTTAATCCGCACGGAGAATATATGGAGCACGAAGACCCTCCGGGAAATAGCCGGCTATGCCAGTGCCCATTATACGTTAATTTATACGAAGACTGAAGAGCTTCAATTAGGCATGTATGCCCTAGAGCGTTTTGTCGCCATCGCCGACGATACGAGATCCGGTATGGTTTACTCCGATTATTACGAGCAGAAGGAGGGCAAACTCAACCCCCATCCGGTGATCGATTACCAGAAAGGAAGTCTTAGGGATGATTTCAATTTCGGCTCCCTCCTACTTTATCGTTCTTCCACGCTACAAAACGCCATAGCCTCCATGGATACGGAATATACATTCGCCGGACTCTACGACTTGCGCTTAAAAGTCTCCCAAAACGCTCCGCTGACGCATATCAACGAATATCTATATACAGAAGTAGAGAATGATTTACGGAAATCCGGAGAGAAGATGTTCGACTATGTAGATCCCAAGAACCGCTTTGTACAGATCGAGATGGAAGCCGCCTGTACAGATCACCTAAAGATGATAGGCGGCTACTTGCCCCCTCATTTCAAGCCAGTCCGTTTTGACGAGCAGACATTTCAAACGGAAGCCTCCGTTATTATCCCTGTACGTAACCGTGTACGGACGATCGAGGACGCTATCCGTTCCGTACTGCGACAAGAGGCGTCCTTCCCTTTCAACCTAATCATTATCGATAATCATTCTACGGATGGCACCTCCGAGCGAATCCAAACGATCGCCGCCACGGACCCTCGTATTATCCATATCCAGCCGGAGCGTGACGACCTCGGCATCGGGGGTTGCTGGAATATAGGAATACACCATTCGGCTTGCGGCAAGTTCGCCATCCAATTGGATAGCGATGATGTATACAGTGACGAGCATACCCTGCGTAAGATCGTGGAAGCCTTCTACGAGCAGCGATGCGCCATGGTGGTCGGAACCTACCGAATGACCGATTTCGATATGCGAACCATCCCGCCCGGAATTATCGACCATAAAGAATGGACTCCCGAGAACGGCCGCAATAACGCCCTCCGCATCAACGGGCTTGGAGCACCCCGAGCCTTTTATACACCCTTGCTACGGAAACTAAACCTCCCGAACACCAGTTACGGAGAAGATTACGCCCTCGGCCTGCGCATCAGCCGTGAATACCCGATCGGGCGGATCTACGACGTGCTGTACCTTTGCCGCCGTTGGGAAGATAACTCCGACGCCTCATTGGATGTCGTAAAAATGAACAACCATAATATATATAAGGATAAAATCAGGACTTGGGAACTCGAGGCCCGCTTAAACATGGAAAGACAATGAAACCAAACAACTGGGTCAGCTCATCGCAAGCGACCGAATTACTGTCCAAGCAACTCGTGACATGGCCATTGGCCGAGAAGAACTATAAGGCACTGGAGGCCGTGCAAGTAAAATCCTTCGATATGGGAGGGTTCTCGATACGTGCGCAATTCAATCCCGCCCGTATTGTTTCCACCGGGGCCAAGGTAGATGCCCGATCCCTAAAAGAACGCAAGTGCTTCCTATGTCCCGAGAACCTGCCGGTGGAACAGGAGCGACTGCCTTTCGGCTTTCGCCATCTGGTATTGTGTAACCCCTACCCGATCTTCCCCCAGCATTTTACGATCCCTACCCGGAAACATACTCCGCAACTGATATTGCCGCAATGGAATGACTTCTTGGAACTGACAAGGAGACTCGCTCCCTTCACCGTCTTCTACAATGGACCCCGTAGCGGAGCCTCGGCACCGGATCATGCCCACTTCCAAGCAGTGACACGAGGCATCATGCCGCTGGATGAAGAGGTAACCCAATTTATACGACAATCGTATACGAGTGTATACGACAACCGTATATACCCACTCACCGGCAACCTCCGCCCCGGCCTCGTCATCCAAGCCGCCACCGAAGAAGCCGCCACCCGGCTCTTCAAAAAGATCTACGCCGCTTTGCCGATACTTCCCGGTGAGCCCGAGCCGATGATGAATATCTTCGGCTCCTATTACGATAATAATTGGGTAATCACGGTAATCCCTCGTAAACGCCACCGCCCATGGCAATACGAGGCTGAGGGGAACGACCATCTCCTGTCCAGCCCGGGAGCTGCCGATATCGGAGGTCTTTTCATCACCCCTTTAGAAAAGGATTTCAAAAAGATCAACCCGGAGCTTCTGCGAGATGTTTACCAACAAGTATGCCTCAGCGACCGGGACGTAGAGGAAATTTTCGTACATTTGTCATCTAATTAGTTTTCAATAGATATGAAACAATTCTTTAAAATGATGTTTGCCTCAACGCTAGGCGTTATGTTGGCAATGGGAATAATCCTGACGGTATTGATATCCATGACTATAGGATATATCGCCACCGTAGGTAGCACACCTGATTACACCCCCAAAAGCAATACGGTATTCAAGATCAAGCTAGACGGGACGCTAGCGGATAACCCGGCGGAGAATCCATTCTCCGCCTTGATGGGCGACAAGGAAAACATGCTGTCACTGAAGGACCTGCTCGAGACGATCCGGATAGCGAAACAGAATGACAAGATCGCGGGGATTTATATCGAATCGGGGCTTCTCTCCTCGGGTAGCGCTAGTTTGGAAGCAATCCGCCGATCGTTAATAGATTTCAAGGAAAGCGGCAAGTTCGTGGTAGCTTACGCCGATAATTTCACGCAAGGGAATTACTTCCTTTGTTCCGTAGCCGATAAGGTATTCTTGAATCCGCAAGGCATCCTTGAATTGACGGGACTCGCCTCGCAAACCCTATTCTACAAAGGACTGATGGATAAGGTAGGTATCGAGATGCAGATTTTTAAGGTAGGTACCTACAAAGGTGCCGTGGAGCCTTTTATGCTGGATAAGCTGAGCGAGGCGAACCGGGAGCAAATCCAATCGTATATCTCCACCATCTGGGATAATATAGCCGAAGGCATCGCCGAATCACGCGGCATCAGCGTGAACGATATCAACCATTACGCCAATGAGGGGCTTTTCTTCGCGGACCCTGTGAAAACGGTAGAATGTGGCTTTATAGACGAATTGAAGTATAAGCCGGAGGTAGAAGCATACGTCAAAGAGCTAGCCGGACAAAATGGAGAGAAACTGAGATCGGCCAACTTAGCTCAAATGAAAACCCTCAAGGCCTCACCCACCAAAAACGCCCCGGAGATAGCCGTACTTTACGCCGAAGGCGAGATTAAGGCGCAAGCACCCGGCAGCTTTTACGATATCGAACAAAGTATCACGGAGAAAATGGCCGATGAGCTTATCAAGCTAAAAAACAATGATGACGTGAAAGCCGTGGTATTCCGTGTGAATTCCCCGGGAGGTAGCGCTTATATATCCGAGCAGATATGGCGTCAAGTTATCGAGTTGAAAAAGGTGAAACCTGTGGTCGTTTCCATGGGCAACGTAGCTGCCTCGGGAGGCTACTATATCTCATGCGCCGCTAATAAGATCATCGCCGAACCGAATACGTTGACCGGCTCCATCGGCATCTTCGGCATGTTCCCGAACGCCTCCGGATTATTCGGGAAACTAGCGTTGACCACGGACATCGTAAAGACGAACACGTTCTCGGACTTAGGAGACCTCTCCCGTCCCATGACCGAGAGCGAGAAGGCACTGATACAGGGATACGTGGAAAGAGGCTACCAAACCTTCCTTTCCCGCTGCGCCGAAGGTAGAGGTATGACTACCGAAGCGGTCAACGCTATCGGACAAGGACGGGTATGGACGGGTGAGCAAGCGAAAGAAAGAGGTTTGGTCGATGAGCTGGGCGGTATTGAATTAGCTATAAGCACAGCGGCGGGGTTGGCTGATCTGGATCAGTATAGCGTAACTACCGTCAGCGGTTCCAAAAATTTCTTGGACGAGTTCTTGGAAAGCCAGCTCGGAGAGGTGAAACTCTCTATCGTCAAAAATGTATTGGGTAATGAGTTCGAGTACTTCAAGACGTTGAATAATATCAAGACGAATTGCGGAATCCAAGCTCGTATGCCTTACGATATGAAACCGTTATAATAACTGGACCATGCTGACAGATCATACGATTAAGTTCAATAAACTCCTCACTCCATTCTCTTTCCTTTATGGAATCGGGGTGAGATTCAGGAATCAGCTGTTCGACTGGAAAATCCTTCGGACAGAGCGGTATGATCTGCCTATTATTTGCGTGGGGAACCTGACTGTCGGGGGGACCGGAAAAACCCCTCATACGGAATACATCATCCGTTTGATAAAAGACCGATACCGGGTAGCTGTACTCAGCCGTGGCTATAAACGGAAAACCTCCGGTTTCTTGTTGGCCGATCAGCGAAGTACCAGCAAGGATATCGGTGACGAGCCGTACCAAATGAAACGTAAGTTTCCGGATATTCTCGTTGCCGTAGACGCTGATCGCCGCAGGGGTATCCGCAATCTATTGGCTCTGCCAGAGAATAAGCGCCCGGAAGTGATCGTGCTGGACGATGCCTTTCAACATCGATACGTCGCCCCCACGCTGAACATCCTTTTAACCGATTGCCACCGTCTTTATACGCAAGATAAGCTCTTACCCGCAGGCCGTTTAAGGGAACCTATGGATGGCGCTCGACGTGCGGACGTGATCATTGTCACGAAATGTGAGTCATATATACAACCTATAGACTTCCGGATCATAGAGGAGGATATACATCTCTCAGCTTATCAAGAGCTCTATTTCAGCCGTATTCTTTACGGGGAGCTGGAACCCGTCTTTTCCGGTAAAGCCCCCAGACGCACATTAAAAGGGCTGGCCTCTACTACAGAGGTTTTATTGGTATCCGGTATCGCATCCCCGGCACCTCTCGAAAAAGAGATCCATAAATATACGGAGCATGTCACCTCATTGATCTTTCCGGATCATCACGCCTTCGATCGGCATGACATCCAGAAAATACAAACGGCCTTCAAGCGGTTGACTTCTACAAGTAAATTGATAATCATCACGGAGAAAGATGCCGCCCGACTCCGTGACCTTCCTTCGCTTCCCATGGAATGGTTTTCTCATTTATATTGTTTGCCTATTACGGTGGGTTTCTGTATGGACCGGGAAAAACAATTTCAAGAATTAATAGTTAAACATATTGATACAAGAATAAAGAATCATCCTATATTACGTTAACAATCTTATGAGCAATAGAACAGAAATATCGACTTTGGGAGAGTTCGGGTTAATCCGTCATCTCACCGATAAAATAGAACTTAAAAATCCGAGTACGTTGAAAGGTGTTGGTGACGACGCAGCCGTACTAGATTACACAGACAAGCAAGTATTGGTTACGACAGACCTTTTGCTGGAAGGTATTCATTTCGATTTGATGTATGTGCCGTTGAAACATCTCGGCTATAAATCCGCAGTCGTAAACTTCTCCGATATTTACGCCATGAACGGCCGCCCGAAACAGATTACGGTATCATTGGGTATTTCCAAACGTTTCTGTGTAGAAGATCTCGAAGAATTCTACGAGGGCATTAAACTCGCTTGTGATATCTATGACGTAGATCTCGTTGGTGGCGACACTTCCGCCTCACGCACAGGGTTAGCGATCAGCATCACTTGCCTAGGCGAGGGAGAGAAAGGTAAAGTTGTCTATCGAAACGGAGCCAAGGAGACCGATCTTATTTGCGTGTCCGGCGATTTAGGGGCCGCCTACATGGGTCTCCAATTACTGGAACGGGAGAAAAGCATATTTAATGGGGAGAAAGAT
This sequence comes from Parabacteroides sp. AF27-14, assembly GCF_003635425.1. Classification (NCBI taxonomy): domain Bacteria; kingdom Pseudomonadati; phylum Bacteroidota; class Bacteroidia; order Bacteroidales; family Tannerellaceae; genus Parabacteroides; species Parabacteroides sp. AF27-14. Next base: position 2,467 of record NZ_QTLZ01000043.1, on the reverse strand, counting down.
TTCACGCCCGATTTCTCTGGTAAAGAATATTTGTTGGAACGCCAATTAAAACCGGAAGCCCGCAAAGACATTGTCGAGGTTCTTGACCAAGCAGGAATCGTTCCTACCTCCATGATGGATATCTCCGACGGCCTCTCTTCGGAGTTGCTTCATATATCTAAAGAAAGTAATGTAGGTTGCCGAGTTTACGAAGATCGTATTCCTATCGATTACCAAACCGCAGCCATGGCAGAGCAGTTTAACATGAATCTGATAACCGCGGCATTGAATGGAGGTGAGGATTATGAACTCTTATTCACTGTTCCTTTAGCAGATCATGATAAGGTGTCGGAAATGAAAGGTATTAAGGTGATCGGTCATATAACAAAGCCGGAGTTAGGCAATTATCTTGTCGGTCGTGACGGAGGTGAAGTCGAGCTTAAGGCGCAAGGTTGGAACTCACTAAACTAAAAAGAAATATCCGCTCTGAATTCACGAATGCAAAGCGGTCCGTCTCATTTTTATTGGGGGACGGACCGTTTTCCTATTATTTCACTTCAATGGATCCTAAATAATTATAGAAGAGTTCAAAATCACTTATCTTCAAGAAAGGTAAGTGATAAACATCCATCTTTATAATTTGCGCCTCTATAGCCATTTTCCCATACAAATCAGCCAAAGACATACTCTTTATATCACCGTTATGATAGACCTTATTCTTTTTCTCGGGAAGCTGTACCTTCTTATCCAAGAAACGGATATAAGTATAAGAAGTAGCCAGCGGCTTATTATAAGTAGGCACTTTTCCGACTTTCCTCATATCATAAAACCCTTTCGCACGAGCCGTCTCACAAGGGACATTCATGAACTCTGGTATATTCACAAATCGAAAGGCACAATCATCCCATTTACAAAAGCCAATCTTAGCCAACGCATCCGGCTGGTCTGTCTTAATTTGTGGGCACCACAACCCTTTTAATGGAAAGATCTGCTTATCCATATCATATTGTAACATCTCCGACTGACTCTCAATACGAAACACCTTACTAAAATCAACGTCCCCTAACGCCTTTTCCAATTTAGCGGCATATTCTTTCTTAAGATCCGCCATAGTAAATGGATCCGCTTGATTTTTCTCTACCAGATTCTTGTCACAATGAGCCATATACCTTACTATCACATCGTCATCAACTGTCACATTATTTAATTTAAGCGCATAAACAAATAAGAGATCGGACGTTAAATCGACCACACCCTCAACTTCGCTTTTAAAATATTCCGAAACAATATTCCCTTGACTAAGCGCATCATTAATATTTATACAAAGACGCCGTCCATCCAGCTCTACCACGACAAGAGGATGCGTTTCTTCCTCAGAATAAACGCCCATACCCTCAAAGAGTTTCTTATCGTAATCTGGAATATCAACGATCACCGCCTCTTGACTAGCCAGATTCTCTTTCGGCATCGTAGAAATCTTCCCATCCTTTGTAAACGTCCTAACAAACAAATATCCGGAAACCTTAGGGACACCAAACATAATCTTATCCCCTTTTTTATACACTTTCCCATCACAGGCAGACACCGCATCACGAGTTCCTATCCCAGCAGCAGCAAATGCCAAACATACCCAACTTAAAACAATACTCCAAATTACTTTCTTCATATCTATAGCTTATTAATCATTCTCTACCCGCTTCCAAAAATAAGTAAAAATCCATATTTATCTACACGCTCCCCCTATTTACCCTGCTTATAGCAGCTAATTTCACCTCTACCCTCAAATATTTTCAAAAAATCCACCGCCACCTATTGCATATATCAAAAAAGTCCGTATCTTTGCACCCGTAATCGAAACAACGATATACAAAACGACATGATGGTGCCATAGCTCAGTTGGT
>NZ_QTLZ01000043.1:0-409 GCF_003635425.1 Parabacteroides sp. AF27-14 | reverse complement strand
TTCCTGGTGGCACCACTTTTTAAGAAGGCAAAACGATGTAAATCCCTGAATTTCAAAGAAGTTCGGGGATTTTTCTTTTCCAAGAATAGGCAAAATTAGTGGGATTGAAGCAAACCATACGTCCTTATTCAAGGGACTGTTTTTAAAAGCCCGGAATGTTCCACTGCGAAGTATTTACTTCATTCTTTTACAGCACGTTGCACTGTTTTACATAACAGGGTTCTCGGTTCGATTTCCTAACTTTGTATCATTAAAAATTGAGCCGTATGGAAAGAAAAAGATTCAGCGTGTTGTTCTTCATCAAGCGTAGCAAACTGTTAAAAAACGGGGAAGCACCCGTGCGTGTGCGTGTCACTTATGACCGCCTATACGTGGAACTTCAACTAAAGCGGAGCGTAAAAGTCCCACT
>NZ_QTLZ01000042.1:14260-14460 GCF_003635425.1 Parabacteroides sp. AF27-14 | reverse complement strand
GCGATACGCCCCGTGACCTGCCGGTTCATCTCCTCCGGCCATGGGCTATAGATGTTGTGGGTACGAAGGCCGGCCTCTATATGACCTACAGGTATCTGTTGGTAGAAAGCGGCCAAGGCGGCCGCCGTGCTCGTGGTGGTATCCCCATGCACCAGCACGACATCGGGTGTCGCCTCACGCAACACGTCACGCATACCCAC
>NZ_QTLZ01000042.1:407-14250 GCF_003635425.1 Parabacteroides sp. AF27-14 | reverse complement strand
CACGACATCGGGTGTCGCCTCACGCAACACGTCACGCATACCCACAAGGACACGGGCGGTCACGTCATATAAGTCCTGACCCTGCCTCATGATATTCAAATCATAATCCGGCGTGATCTCGAACAATTTTAACACTTGATCCAGCATTTCCCGATGCTGTCCGGTAACGCACACGATGGTCTCGAACGACTCCGGATGTTTTTGGAACTCCTTCACCAGCGGAGCCATCTTGATCGCCTCGGGACGGGTCCCGAAGACTAACATTATTTTCCTCATTACAGCGTATTCTTCTATTTAGCGAACGATTATTTCTTGAATGTCCCGCAAAAGTCCAGTACTTCCACGTCATCCCGATAATTCAACCCCGAAAACTCCCTATGATTCACCAAGAAAACCACGATATCGGCTTTCTCATAGGCCTCCTTATAAGGGGTCAACTTAAACAACTTATGCTCCGAAACGTTCGGCTCCACCACCATGATATCAGCGTTGTTGCACGATTGCAACACCTTCGTCGTTATTCCCTTGGCCGGAGACTCGCGCAAGTCATCGATATCAGGCTTGAAAGCCAAGCCCATCATTGCCACCGCCGGCTTACGCCCACGCTTCAGCTCAAACCGCAGCATGGCGTTCCTCACTTTCTCAGCGCACCAAAAAGCCTTGTAATTATTCGTCTCACGGGCCGTCGAGATCATACGGCTCTCCATCGGAAACTCCGCCGTGATGAAGTAAGGGTCCACCGCTATGCAATGACCACCAACACCGCAACCCGGCTGTAAGATATTCACACGGGGATGCCTGTTCGCCAAGTTGATCAACTCCCAAACATTGATTCCCGCTTTATCGCAGATAAACGACAGCTCATTGGCGAAAGCGATCTGCACGTCCCGGCTTGAGTTCTCGGTCAATTTACACATCTCGGCCGTCTTGCTATTCGTTGGGTGAAGCGTACCCTTCACGAACTGGCCGTAGAACTCCATCGCCTTACGGGTAGAGGCCTCGTCCATGCCGCCGATGACCCGGTCGTTATGCACCAACTCATGGATCACGTTACCCGGAAGCACCCGCTCCGGGCAATAAGCGATATAGATCCTGCCCTCCAGCTCCGGCCGTTCCGAGAAAATCAAACTAGCCATCCGTTCGGTCGTCCCCACCGGCGATGTAGACTCGATCACGTACAAATCCCCCTCCTTCAACAAAGGAAGCACCATACGGGTAGCCGACTCCACGAACGATACGTCCGGCTCATGATCCCCCTTGAAAGGAGTGGGTACCACCATGAAATAAGCGTCGCTCACCCGAGGCTCGGTGTACGCCTTGAAATGTCCGGAGGCCAGTACCTCCCGCAACATCTCCTCCATACCCGGCTCGATGATATGCAATTTCCCTTGGTTGGTAACCTCCACCACCTGGGCGTTGATATCCACCCCGGCGATCTCCACCCCGTGCTTTGCGGCAATAATAGCCGTGGGCAGGCCAATATAGCCCAAACCCATGAAACATGCTTTCATAAGAATTATGTATTATTTTTTAAGTAAGATATTAGGCAGATCAAGAATGGTCCAACAACAATCAACCTATTGTATAAGAAAGTTTCTTCACAAAATGAATACGAATTGTCTTAGATAGGTGAAAACGGTTATACGTAAATGACACTTGATCTTCTACAATCTCGACAGAGGATGCGCCGGCCACTCTTATCGCCGCGATATTCGTCACGATCTCAGTCCGTGAACAAGACATGATCTCCACATCCGGAGCCAGATGGATCAAGCTTACGGCTTTCACGCCAGTTGAGACAGAGTCCTCTATCCTAAAACGATCCTTATCGATCATAAATCTTCGATGATGCTTACCCAAGGAACCAAAGCCATCATGCCAAGCCTCCACCTCATTCGGAGAATCTTTGAGAAGCGTCACCCTTGCCCGTCTCCCCACACGAAAGCCACCCCATACCTCGCTAGAGTTCTTATCCCCTATCATCACCGTATTATGGGCCGCCGTGCCACGCTCGTATTGCCTACGGGCTGTCTTATCATACGTAGAAATTCCGGTATCTATAACGAAAGGCTTACCCCCTATCCGCAACTCATAATTGAACGTATCCGCATGCGAATGGCCGGGTTGGTAAGAGGCCCTTATGTCTCCAACATCCACGATAGCCTCCCAATGACCCGCCATCAATTTTCGATAGCCACACGCTCCCATCGGAAGCTTTTCCCAATCCATATCCAATCGCTTAGCGTATGCAAACAATTGAGTCGGAGAAGGCGCGATTCCCTCAGCGGAATCATTCAGGAGAGGTATCGTATTATCTTTATAAACGACAGAGGCTAAATGTCCCAACATGCTACTAGCCTTCTCCCGTAAGCGTTCATTCAGACCTTCCTGCCCTATAAACCGCAAATTATTCATAGAGACATTATAGCAATCCAGCAACCGATCCAATAATATACAATGATACATCGGGGATTGCTCGTAATGAGCGCCATCCGGAAGGAGTTGCTCTTCCAGTTCCCGCAACAATAAACCTTTCGCTTTTTGATAGATCGACTCATCCTTAAAATAAAGCCCGGCCCATAACAAGGAGAAAGCGTCTTCCAATAAGTGATTCCCTAAAAGATGATATTCCAGATTATCCAGTAAGATTTGATATTGGGCATACAAGGAGTGGTCCCATTCTCGCTTATTCTCTGCCGGAATATAAGGATGATATCTCGACAGGAACTTGATCCAATTGATACCTCGTAAAGCGATCGGATAAGGTTCCAGACCATTCCTATTCCCCTCTATCTCATCGACAAACTTATCGATCCAGCAAACGGCCTGTTCGAAAGATATGGTTTCTTGATGAAGGTAGTCCATATAATTTAGATTATAGGACCATAATTTGCCAAAACTCTCATCGTTCCATCCTTGGAAGGCGGATTCCTTACCTAAGAACGAGAAACGTCCCGTAACACTATCCAAAGATGGATATTTTGGGATGAATGGGTTTAAAGACAATGGACACCCTGTTCTTGGTAAAAAGAGCGCATATCGAAAATTCATATATTTCCGGATATATGCCCGTAGCCTATACCAGACTTGATAACGAACTTGGCGAGGTCTCAAGTTCCGAAGAGTAGAATAATATAACAAGATATGCATGGAGTATACAGAAAAAAAGAGTTATCACTTTCGCTTCACATCCAATTCATAATATCTCTTCCTACGATCTGACTCTATTATTCTCATAGGATTTCCAAATACTGTTGAATTATCAGGAACATCTTTATCAACAACACTACCTGCACCTATTATTACATTATTTCCAATAGTAATTTCACCAAAAACAACTGAATTTGCACCTATATAAACATCATTTCCTATCACAGGAACTTTTTCATCACGAAATTTTCTCCCTATGGTTACATTTTGCGCAATAACACAATTATTACCTATTTTAGTATCATTATGAATAACTACTCCTATTCCCCCATAGCCACATTTAAAATTTTCACCTATTTCCGCCGATGAAGGAATCCATCCTCCAAATAAGACACGATTCAAATAAGAAATAGATTTTGCGACTTTTACAAAACCACACTTATGAAAAAAATGTCCTATACGATACAACTTAACAGTAATCATATTTATAAAGATTTAAAAGGTCCTTCCCGATATAAATCAAATAATTTATTATTGTTTATAGCATCCACGACCTGAACAAAACGAGAGCATACATTCTCTGGAGACCATTCTTGTATACTATCCAACGACATATATTTTAAGCGTTTTAATTCTATTGGATTATCAATAAGATATAAAAGTTTCTCTTCTATTTCATCAACATCATTACGATATAAAACCAAGCCGTTAACTTTATCTTTTATCATAGTCTTTATACTACCGGCTTGATTACTTCCTATTATAGCACAACCTTCAGCCATAGCCTCATTAACAACAACTCCCCAACCTTCTGTTCCACTACTAGATAACACATACACATCAGCTTGATTCATTAAAGAACGCACCTTTTTTGTTGGAAGAAAATCTTGATGAGTTATGACATCCTCATAACCAGATATAAGTTTCAATACTTTTTTTTCACATTCTCCCTTGCCGACAAGCGTTAAATGAATATCTGATCTAATTTTAGATACTCGAATAAAAGCTTGTACTAAATTTTCCACTTTTTTCCAAGCCAACATCCTACCACACCAAAGGATATTGATTTTACCTTGAGGTAACAAATATTCAGTTGTCGGATTTTGTTGTATAGAAGTAACATATCCAAAATTAAACATTCTCATCGGACACACCCCAATAGTTCTAAAATCAGCTGCAGCATATTCCCCTTGTGATAAGTAAAAAAAACAGGGAGATTTTGACATTCGATAGAACTCATACCATAATTTCAGCATATAAGGTCTTAACAAACGAATTTTTCCATAAGGAGGCTTAAACCAACGTTCCGAAAAATAGAATGTTATTTTATCTTTAGCTAAACGCTCTTTCATCTGTGGATAAAAATTATAGTCGTGACATAAAACAATATCCGCTTCTATAAACAATGAATTAAAAAGAGTTCTATTTTTCGTAATATCTATAATCCACTTTTCTTCAAATTCAGGAAAACACATCATTTTTCTTCGTTGCTCATAAGTTTCTAATGCAGCATACCATACATTATCTGGAAATATTTCATAAAGTTCCTTAACAAAATAGGCCTGATGATGATTCACAACCGATGACACATATAATATCTTCATACTCTTAAGATAACAAATGATAGATCCATACACTTACAATAATTTTTTATTCGAAAACAAAGACTTACAAATACGCCTATTAAGTAATTGTTTCATGACAAAATAAAGAACATAACCATAACAAAATAGAGGTATAACAGCAGCTAAACTAGAACGAGGAAGAATCATACATTTCATAAATATAAACACAGATATAAAAAGATAAAATGAATACTTTGCAGATAAATTATCTAATAACGCAAGCATAACACCTACCAATAAAGACAATATTACAAACAATATAGGATTACCTTGACAAGACAACAAATAAAGATCAGAAAGCACAGTCCATCCAAGCCCAAATCCCTCATTAAAAAGACTTGGATTCAACTCATGACACAAATGATATGAAAATGAAATATCTTGAGGAAGCATACTATTTCCAAACAATCCCCAAAACCATGTAGCTCCAGGAATGAATGTCTGAAAATATGCAATTGCTGGATAACTATCAATTAAACGAGATGCATCAAAAACCATTAAAGAAACTCCATTTTGATAAAAGAAAAAAACGACAGTATCAAATACATCAGTAAAAGAGTAAGAAGACAAATCAAACTCCTCTACTCTTATTGAATAAGAAAATAAATATAACAAAATAATCAATGATAGAAAAGAATATACTATAAGTTTTTTAATATTCACCTTATGTTCTAATGAATAAACCCAAATTAGGAACAAAAACAAAGAAGCCATAGCAGTGCGTGTTCCTATAAACAAATCAACAAGAGAATTTACAAAAAAAAGAACTAGATATTTTTTCTTTAAAGAAACATCTCCAAATACAATCGAGATAGAAAGAAAAAAATAGATTATCACATCCATAAACTTACCACCTGGAGAATACTCTTCTACTTGATCCATAAAAAGAGACAAATACCCACCAGACAAAGCGACAACTAGTGTAGAATAAGCATGTTTCAAAATCAATATACAAAACAAAGGAAACAACAAACTTGATACACGTCTTATTTTCAAGCTAAAAATAGCAGAAGAACTTAAGACTACCATAGGTTTAATCATTCTACATATATATAAGCAATATCCTAATGTAGAAAAAACAACAAAAGCAATAACATATAAAAACAAATCTCTCTTTCTTAAATATCCAACACTATAATCATAAAATGACGTAGGAGAAAACACATCTCCTTCATACCCTAATACATTTGCAATAAATCGTCCTCCTATAAACACAGAAAAAGACAACATAAACATAATAAATATTCCTATTTTATTATGAGAATAAAACCAAATAGATATGATTGATAATAATAAAACAGCAATATATAAAAAAGAGAATAACTTATCAGATATATTATCACTTAAATATACAAATGCCAAAAGAGAGAGAGAAACAAGCATATATAGAATAAGTCTAGTCCATCTTTTTATAGCAAAACTACGCAGACATGAATAGATCATTTTTATTATATTACCAACAATTATTACTCAAAATCTTCATCATACAATGGTCTAGCACCATGTGTAAATCCTCCGCTATCTGCATATCATCAATAGGAATATGTACGTTGTGTTGGACCATTTCTATCAACTGACCCCCACTATACCCGGTCAAGCCCACTGTTACGCCTCCATTTTCATTCGCATAATCTATCGCTTTCAACACATTCATGGAATTACCCGACCCAGAAATTCCAATCACAATATCTCCCTTTTGATAGAAGTTCTTCAATTGCTCAACGAAAATATCCTCAAAAGACAAATCATTGGCATAGGCCATCAAAGAGGGGATGTTATCGTTCAAACAAATGAACTTGAACTTCTTATCTTGGTTCATTGAAATGCCTTTATTAAAGTCACACACATAATGGGAGGCCGTAGCAGATGAACCACCATTGCCCATTATGAAAATCTGTTTCCCTGACTCTTTGGCATCTACCAACACATTCATCAAGTCACTTAAATCCGATTTACTAATCTTATCGATCGTAACCTTAAGTCTATCGAAATAAGCGGTTATCTCTTGCGTATAATCCATCATATTAATCACTGAATTTATCTCCTACATAAATTATCTTTGATCCAAAATCATCGAAATGAAAACTCATCTCATTCATTCCCTTCATTCGTGCCCTAAAAGCATCCTGTCTCTCCTTCGGACAATAGAAAAGGATAAAGCCCGCACCTCCGGCACCCAACAACTTACCGCCCAAGGCTCCGGCACGAATGCCCCTATCATACATCTCATCTACCACACCCGTTGAGATACCAGAGGCCAACGACTTCTTCATCAACCATCCCTCATGCAGGATACGGCCAAAATCATCAAGCTGATTGCTCTCTAAAGAGAAACGAAGTTGATATGCTAATTGAACCATCTCTTTTTGAGTCTCAAACTTTCTAACGTCACTAATAGCCGCCGATTGGCTTTTCAGAATAGCATTGGCAGAATGCTCTCCTCCTACAAAGACCATTAACAGATTATCCTCCAGCTCCTTTTTCTTACCGGGATCCATGATTATCTTCTCCACGTTTACCGTTTCATCCCCATAAAAGCTAATGAAATTAAGACCTCCACAAGCAGCCGCATATTGATCCTGCTTTCCGATAGGCGAACCGACCTTATGAATCTCCATATCACAGGCTAGCTGCCCTAACTTCTCACCGCTGGTCGCTTTTCCCAAATAAGCCCGAACCGCATTCAACAGACCTACCGTAAAAGCAGAGCTAGATCCCAGGCCGGTTCCCGACGGGATATCCGCTATGGAGTTTAGGTCTACACCACTTAGCTGATACATTTTCAATACTTCTCGAAATATAGGATGATGGATATCATCTATACAATCAACTAATTCCGTCTTAGAATATTTCAATTGAATCTTCTTCTGATCAAAGAACGGATGGATAGCTATATACATGTATTTGTCTATAGAGGTACTCAATACAGCCCCCGTCGTTCGATGATAAAACGACGGGAGGTCAGAGCCTCCACCCGCAAATGAGATGCGAAAAGGGGTCCTCGATATAATCATTACAATACGTTTATTTAAATAATTGTTTTCAAAGCGTCTAACAGGGCGTAAGGTTTGTTCATCTCTATTTGGATAGAGGCTTTACAACCCGCGTTCTCTCCTGCTTGCACATCACTGGAACGGTCACCTATCATATAGGATTGGCCCATGTCTATATTCCAATCCTTAGCTGCCTGCAACAACATTCCGGGTGCAGGTTTCCTACAAGCGCATTTTATCTTGTACTCCTTCCGTTCCTCCGGATAGCCAGCGTCAGGATGATGCGGACAATAATAGATAGCATTTAAATAGGCCTGCTCATGCCCTAATAGGGTCTCCAACTTTGCATGGATATAATCCAACTCTTCCAAGCTGCAAAGATTACGGGCTATCACCGGCTGATTGGTCACGACAATCGCCAAATACCCTTTCTCATTAATATAACGAATGGCTTCTCCAACTCCTTCTATCAGTTCCACTTGCTCAGGTTTACAAAGCAGGTTCATTTCTTTAGAGATAACCCCATCACGATCCAGAAATATGGCAGGTCGTGTATATCTCCTATTCAAGCGACCCACCTTCCCGCTCGTCACATCATCGCATACGGAATAATAACGATCGGGAGTACCCATATCCTTGATGTATTCGAAAGACACGTATCCGAACAAGTTCATCCCTTTATTCAAACAAGCGGGAAGTACATGCTTCTCTATGTGCGACTTCGTTCCTATCTCTATCTGCTCCAAAACCTTCGGAGAGAAGACAAACAGTGCGGCATTCACCATATTATGGCTCACGAAATCATCAGCATGAGGCTTGTTACAAAAACGTAACACACGTCCACTTGAATCCAGTTCAACAATATCAGAGTCATAGGGATGATCATTCGGATGAAGGAAAAGAGTAGCATCCGCCCGCTTGCTCTTATGGTAATTGAGCATAGCATCCATATCAAAGTCCATCACCGTATCTCCATAAAAGACAAAGAAATCTTCCGTTAACTTATCTCTCAATAAGCCCAAAGCACCGGCCGTACCCAAAGGTCTCTCCTCTATAAAATACTCAATGCTCACACCCCACTGACAGCCATCCCCAAAATACTGCTCTATCTGATCACCCATGTGACCGATAATAAACAAGAAGTCCGTATAACCATAACGTTTAGCCATCTCAATCTCGTACTCCAAAATAGGCTTACCTGCGACAGGAATCATTGCCTTGGGAATTTCACTATTCACCGATGCGATACGAGTACCTTGACCACCCGCTATTACAACCACCTTCATTTTCCTAAAGCTTTTTGAATGGCTAATCTTACAGATTCATTAGACGTATAAGCCGCTTTCCAGCCTAACGTATTTACTTTGGTCAAGTCGTAACGGAACTCGGGCACGTCACCAACCCATCCACGATCACCTCCGCTATATTTGATCTTAGCGTTCAAGCCCATCTCCTCAATCACCATAGCAGCTATTTCTTTCACCTTCGTCCGGCTATCAGATCCCAACATATATACGTTATAAGCATCAGAGGCATGGTCTATCACGTAAAGAATACCTTCCACCAAGTCTTTCACATACACATAAGGCTTATACTGCTCGCCATTACCCAACACTTCTAACTCAGCCGGATTCTTCCGTAGCTTATGGATAAAATCATAAATCACACCATGAGTGAAGCGCTCACCTACCACATTAGGGAAACGAGTGATCCAAGTCTGAATATGATAGGCGAAGCTAAATGCACTAATAAATGCCTCGCTCGCCAACTTACCCGCACCATAATTAGACACAGGACACAAAGGGCCATAATTCTCATTTAAAATATCACTCGTCTCACCATAAATGGCAGAAGTAGATGCAAAAAAGAACTTTTTTATCCCAAACTCTTTCAAATACCGAAGCACATGGAAAGTCGTGTTAAATGTTAGGTCATAGTCCACCTGCGGATCTTTTCCTCCTTTTTGAATATCGGAGTTAGCCGCTAAATGATATACCATATCAAACTTTCTATCCTTAAATATATCTCTCATCGCCTCTGTATGAAGCAAGTCTTCCTCGATAAACTCAAAACCGACTTTCCCTAAAAGGTGAGATATGTTTTCTTTCCTTCCCAGTACCAAATTATCTACCACCGTAAGGTTATGACCTCTTTCCATAAGAGCGTCACAAAGATGGGAACCTATAAAACCGGCACCACCCGTAATTAAAATTTTCATAATTGAAAGTATTTATATTTATACCGTCTTTTTACTACATACAACATTCCCCACAAACTCATGCGATGGCAAAGCAACATCAACCTAAAATGAAAAGGTAAATCTATCAAAAAAGAGACTCTATTCAACAACAGGTTGATATCTTCACCCTGTTCTTTATTCACAAAGTGGTTTTGAAGATAAAAGCCTAATGCTCCAAAAAACACAGACAGTGCTCTTTTTGTAAAATAACTCCGCATTCTCTCCTCCTTTACCCTACAATCAAAGAAATCCAATAAGGAATTAGCGACAAACAGACTATCTTTCAATTTTTTATTTCCAAATATCTGTTGCGCTAATGAACCTGATCGAATTCGATAGAAATAGAAGGGAACATCCGTCACACAAACCTTTTGAGCCAAGTACAATGCACGTGGAGTTAATTCATTATCTTCGAAATAAATTCCAGTTTTAAACTCAAGTTGATTTTCTAGCCAAAAAGCTCGTTTATAAATATTCAGCCAGACCATAGGAAAAGACAAATATCGTAATAAATAATCCTCCCCCTTAAATATCCCTTGTGCAGTAAAAACAAGTTGGTTGTTTCGTTGCTCTAGATCTTTACCATTTTCATCTACATACTTAAAAGCTCCAATCAATATATCTGGATTTAAACGATAATAACGAACAAAAAGATCTGAAAAAATAATCGAATCTATATAATCATCACTATCCATAAAATAGACATACTCACCTTTCGCTAAAAGTAAACCCGCATTCCTTGCAGCAGATAGGCCTGCATTCTTTTGATTACATATACGTACAAATGGATTATCCAATAAATCAGAAATATCTTCCAATGAATCATCCGCATATATATCTTGTACAAGGATGACCTCATAACTCAAATCTGTAATAGAAAGTACAGACTCTAAACATTTACGGATATAATCCTTCACGCTGAATACTGGGATAATAATTGATAGTTGCATAAGTGTAATATAGAATCAATAATTGAAATAAACGAAAGCTTCTCTATATATTCGACCTTTTTAATAAATAGCATTCATTGCTATAACTTGAGTAAATTCAAACGCCAATCTTTATAAAGCAATGTTACCAAACAGAATCCCTCCACCGCTACCGTCATCACTGTCACCGTATATATATTTATATTCTCCGTCATCCACAGCAGCCCAGTACTTGCTAAGAAGAACAAGCAATTGGCCACCATCACTCGCATATAAACGGATGAGTAGCCAAACGGAATAAGACGATTCCCTCCCAAGAAGTTATTAAAGGACACTAAGATTGCAGACACCCCCAACAGACGAATAATTAGAGACGCCACTTCTATGTATTCTCCTGTGAAAAGATACACAATCCATCCGCTATAAACAAATAAAACGACATAAGCCAGTGAAACGATCCCCGCCACCAAGAACATCACCCGGTTAACAAAACATACATTACGTTCACGGGAAATCTTCGGGAAAACTGCTTGTCCCATCATGGAAACAGGAAGCTTAATCAAAAGCGAAACCTTCTCTGCCATATCATAGATAGAAACCTCCGACATACCCAAGAAGGAACCAATAACCAACTTGTTCACATTCACATAGATCTGGGTAGAAAGAAGAGAAACGAACAAAGATAGACTCTCCTTATAAGCAGAAATCAACTCTTTCATAGGAATCAAAGACAAATTAATCTTCTCCTTCCCTAACACGATATAGAAAGACAAGCAACCCGCCAATATCGCACCGATTCCATTCAAAAGCGGTACCAACAGAAAATCTTCATGATCATGGACAAACAAGAATATAGCGACCACAAATAACAGACGAGATGACAAGTTCACAATCGTGATATACTTCATCCTCTCGATCCCTTGAAAGAACCAGATAGGTAATAAGAGTTCATTGAATGTCAATAAGAAAGAAAGAACATAAACCCAATAATAATTCTTAAAAAAAGGGAATATACTTATTACCGATAAATACACGATAAGGCAAATAAACCAAAGGATAAATTTACACAAATAAATGGAGGAGACTATTTGGGACAATCTCTCCTTATCTCCTTTATAAACAGCCACACTTCTCGCTCCGGACATATTAAAGCCGAAATTTATCACCAACGACACATAAGATATAATGGCCTGAGCAAACACGAGTACCCCATATAACTCCAACCCTATAATACGCAATAAATAAGGATATGTAAGTAACGGAAATACGATCGTAAATATCTGTAATATGCTCAAATAGGAGAAATTGACCAATACTGTCTTATTCCTCATCAGCTTTTCAGCGAAAAACATTATTTTATTGAATATAGAACCAATTACTACTGAAAAATATCCCTCATCCCTCCCTCAGCACATACTTCACGATCGCCCGCCGGATATTGCGCAAGCTCTTGCCTTGTTTGAAGGGGAGCAGGGGGATGATGGCGTTAATGAATTCCTTGCTCTTGATAAGTTTGGCCGGTTCTACGCAGTCGCAAAAGACCTCGTTGAAAAGGTCGGTCAGCACCGTTTAGCAGAGGGTGGCTACATCCGGGCATTGGGAGATTCGCTTCACGAAGTCGTGACGCACCTCCTCGTCTTGGATATAGGAGGCTAATAAATCACACGGATCCGGCCTCACGTCTTTTTCCGAAACGACCTCCGGCTTTTTTACCGGGTCCAAGCAAATATTAGGATAACCGGAAAGAATGACAAGCTGCCCAAACGGGGGACATGGGTCGTATGTATCTTACGGGAGTCCGGGATATCATACAGCCGTTTCTTATGCGAGATCACCAAGATCCTCGGGATAATGACCATGCCTAAAAACACAGAGATCAACAATCCGCACAGTAATAACAACAACGGTATTTGCGTCATACTCATACTTTTTCATTCAATAAAGGTAACCTCTCCACCTCGCCGGCGTGCCATGTACGGTAATCCGCCATGGGAAGCTCGGGGACGGTCAACAGTTTGTAATCCGACTCGTCTCTTTTCAAGATATGCTTGCGGGCGTACGAGCGGAGCAAGCGATCCGTAACGGACACCATCACGATCGGGAACGGGTAGGCGTACAAGCGCATCGGCATGATCTCGCTATCCGGGAACGCACGATACAGCTGGTAAGCCGAACGCTCGAAAGCCACCCAGTAAAGCCCCGTACAATACAAATGAATGGAGGTCAAGTTCGTACGCTCACGCCCCATGATCTCATCCAAATGCTCACGCAACAAGCTCATCAACCGGATACCCGAAGGAAGGGAAGACATGTTTTGATTTAGGATTTAAACTGTCACTTGTCAACTGCCAACTATTACTAGTCAACTCTATCGTGTTTCAGCCATCGGTCGTAATCACGTAAACGACGTATCAACACGAACTTGCTCTTCTTGGGCGAGGCCTCCTCCTGCCAAGGGTCAACCAGCTCGTGCGCCATGCGCTGATAGAGGCTGCTGTCCGTACAGCCGTACAGCGTGACCAGCAGCAAGGCACGGGATTGCGCCGCCTTTATCACCGGGAGCATACTGCGCATCGTGGCATGCAAACGATCGAACTCATCCTCATCGCCCAAAAGCTTATAGGCAGGAAGGAGCAACGAGTAAAGCTTGCAACGGATCACGTCGGTCTCACCACGGAGAGAGGCGTAGCCACGCAGGACCTCACGGGCCAAACGAGCATCCTCATCCACTACCACGCCAGAGGCGTGGTAACGGCCCAAGGCCCCGTGCAAGCCCTCCGACAGACGGTCGTTGTCCAAATGGGTATACACGTGCTTGCCCCCCGTGTTCAGCTCGATCAACTCGTACTCCCCCGCTCTCACCTCGAACAAGGGGACCCACAGACAGTCGAGGATACGCACCATCAC
>NZ_QTLZ01000042.1:0-397 GCF_003635425.1 Parabacteroides sp. AF27-14 | reverse complement strand
TCGAACAAGGGGACCCACAGGCAGTCGAGGATACGCACCATCACGTCCTTATGCCCACCGCCCGGCTGCACCACCACCTCCGCCTCCATGTCGGTAAAAGGGCCGGAGGTGATACGCACACGGTCGCCTTTCAACAAGCGGCCGCTATCTGGCACGTACACCGGAAGCTCGTTGGAGTAAGAAGCCGCGACCCAACGCAAGGTATCCATCTCACGATCCGAGAGGTACGGGAAATAAGACCGCCCGCCGGAGGAAACCCGGGGGAGGAAATTATACAGGGGAAGCGTACGCTTCAGGCGGAAGATCTCGTCCTCCGAGGCGTGGACGAACACGTAGTTGTACAACAGGGGCCGTTTCGTGTTGACCATCTTGCCGCCCACCTTCCTCGCCTCGACAT
>NZ_QTLZ01000041.1:0-15412 GCF_003635425.1 Parabacteroides sp. AF27-14 | reverse complement strand
ATGAACGGGCAGCATAACAAAAAAGAAGGTATCCTTTTCAGACACCTTCTTCGTTGTAATGTATCCTGCCGTCATTGCGGAAGCGATTGCCATGTCTCGGCCTCTGTCCCGGATATGCCTGTCGAAGACTTCCTGAAAGTCATAGACGATATCACGCCTTACGTCGAGCCGAACAAAGTGCTCGTCATCTTTACCGGAGGCGAGGCGCTGGTTCGTAAGGATATCGAGAAATGCGGGTTGGAACTGTATCGCAGGGGATATCCTTGGGGGATCGTCTCCAATGGTTATCTGATGACCCGGGAACGGCTCGACTCGCTCTTGGCTTCCGGATTGCACTCGGCAACTATCAGCTTGGATGGTTTCGAGGAAGCGCATAACTGGCTTCGCCGTAATCCTAAAAGTTTCGAGAAGGCACTGAATGCCATCTGTATGTTGGCCGAGGAAAAGGAGATCATCTGGGATGTGGTGACTTGCGTAAACCAACACAACTTCAAGGATTTGATGCTCTTCAAGGATTTTTTGATCGAGATGGGCGTAAAACGGTGGCGTATCTTTACGATCTTCCCAGTTGGACGTGCCGCGACTGAGACCGATTTGCAACTGACGAACGAGCAGTTCACATGGCTCATGAACTTCATCCGCTTCTGCCGGAAAGAGGGTAAGATACACGTTAGCTACGGCTGTGAGGGCTTCCTCGGGAATTATGAGGCAGAGGTGAGAGACTCGATTTTCCAATGCAACGCCGGTATCAATACGGCCTCTGTCCTCGCTGATGGCGCTATCTCCGGTTGTCCCAGTATACGGGCGAACTTCCACCAAGGGAACATCTATAAAGACGATTTCATTGATATCTGGAATAATGAGTTTAAACCGTATCGTAACCGCCAGTGGGCTAAAAAAGGGGAATGCGCGGATTGTAAGATGTTCCGTTATTGCGAAGGCAACGGGATGCACTTATACGATGATGAGGGGAATCTGCTCGTATGCCACTATAAAAGGCTAGTTGACAGTTGACAACTGTCAACTAATTCCTATCTTTGCCCTAGTTAATATTCTAAAATAAGCAATCATATGAAAAACACTTTCATCCTTTGTGCCTTTCTGGCACTAAGTTCTTTTACCGTAGCCCAGCAATCCGAGAAATACCCGCTAGGCGACTATACGGAATTGACCGACACGAAACCGCATGACAGCGACGAGATCTGGGACAAGTTATCGGCCCCAACCCAATTAAGCTGGGGCACGACCGATATACGATATCCGAAACTCAGTATTCCCGATGTCAAGAAAAGCAATCGCTGGCAGACGAAAGCATGGAAAGGGGAACGGGTAAACGCACAAGCCGTGTTATGGACCAAGGTGGGACTCGAGGATGCCTCTATCACCGTGAGCGACTTAAAGAGCGGTTCTTCCATCATCCCATCCTCCGCTATCACGACGAACTTTGTCCGTTACGTCATGACCGATGAGTTGAATAAAGACCGTAAAGGCGGTTGCGGCCACCGAGAGAATAAGGCGGAATGGGATTCCTCCGTCGTAGCCGATGTATTGGATATCGTAAAGATCCGTGATATCAAGGCACGCACCACCCAGCCGATCTGGATGAATATCTGGGTACCTCAATCCGCGAAAGCCGGTAAATATAAAGGGACATTGACCGTCACGGGAAAAAATGCCTCCCCCATGGAATTACAAATAGAAGTGGACGTATTGAACCGCACACTTCCCGCCCCGAAGGACTGGGCTTTCCATCTGGACTTATGGCAGAACCCGTATTCCGTGGCCCGTTACTACCAAGTTCCTCTTTGGAGTAAAGAGCATTTCGACGCTATGCGCCCGATCATGAAGATGTTGGCGAACGCCGGACAGCGCGCTATCACCACCAGTATCATGCATAAACCTTGGGCCGGACAGACAGAGGATCATTTCGACAGCATGATCACCCGGATCAAGAAGATAGACGGCACTTGGGCATATGATTACGCCGTCTTCGACAAATGGGTGGAATTCATGATGAACGAGATCGGTATCGATGATATGATCAGTTGCTACACCATGATCCCTTGGGCTTTATCTTTCGATTATTACGACGAGGCGACAAATCGTGTACAATTTCTCAACACGAAACCGGGTGACGCCGCTTACGCAGACTATTGGGGTACTTTCCTAAAAGATTTCTCCCGCCACCTTCGCGAGAAAGGCTGGTTCGAGAAAACCGCCATCTCTATGGACGAGCGTCCGATGGAGGCGATGCGTGAGGCGATCAAGGTTATCAAGCAAGCCGATCCGGAGTTCAAGATCACGCTGGCCGGAAATTATCATCCGGAAATTCAATCGGACTTATACTATTTAAGTATTCCCTATGGGCATAAATTCCCAGAAGACGTAAAGGCTGCCCGTGATAAAGCGGGACAGATCAGTACCGTTTATACCTGTTGCGCGGAAGCGTTCCCGAATACCTTCACCTTCTCCGACCCGGCGGAAGCGGCATGGACGGTCTTGCACGCCGTAGCCGGTGGTTACGACGGTTATCTACGTTGGGCAGTTAATAGCTGGACCGCCGATCCTCTGCGTGACTCGCGTTTCCGCACTTGGGCGGCAGGCGATACATACAGTATTTATCCCGGTCCACGCAGTAGCATCCGCTTCGAGCGTTTGGTCGAGGGTATACAAGATTGCGAGAAGATCCGCATCCTCCGGGAAGAGCTGACAACGAAAGGAGCTAAAGGCAAACTCGAGAAGTTGAACAAGACGGTTGCCAAGATCACTCCGGAAGGTTTATCCGAGACACAAGAATCCGCTACGCAGATGGTTAATGAGATTCATAAACTTCTGAATACATTATAAATAGTACCGGACGCCGACTGCGCAGTCGGCGTCCCCTAAATATATCATCAACCCCCTACAATGTTTGATATTCATCAAAAAACGAAATCCTTACCTCCGATACCTTTCTTTTTCTTTGTCCGCCTCGATTCCTTCGCCTACTTTTGGGGCACTGAAAAACACAAAAACCATTCTATATGAACAAACTATTAATGGGCGCATGCCTTACGATGGCCATGCAAGTAGGGCACTCCCAAACCTTGCCGCAATTGGGTAAAGATCCTATCGAGAAAATCGTAGCCGCCATGACTGCCGAAGAGAAAGTATCCCTGTTAGTCGGAACCGGAATGCCCGGGTTCGGCGGCCAATCAGCCGTAGTCGGCAGCACGCAAAATATAGTGCCGGGAGCCGCCGGAACGACCTTCCCGATCGAACGTCTGGGAATCCCCGCTATCGTAGTGGCCGACGGTCCCGCCGGATTACGTATCTCCCCGACTCGCGAGGGGAACGAGGCGACCTATTATTGCACGGCATTCCCGGTCGCTACCTTGCTAGCCTCCACATGGAACACCGCATTGGTCAAAAACGTAGGCAACGCCATGGGCGACGAGGTGAAAGAATACGGTTGCGACGTACTCTTGGCCCCCGCGCTGAATATCCACCGAAGCCCTCTCTGCGGACGTAACTTCGAGTATTATTCCGAAGATCCCTACTTGACGGGCCGGATAGCGACAGCGATGGTAAACGGTATCCAAAGCAATGGCGTGGGAACCTCCATCAAGCATTTCGCCGTCAATAATCAAGAGACCAACCGGACGGGAACGGATGCCCGCCTCACCCCTCGTGCCTTGCGGGAGATTTACCTAAGAGGTTTCGAGATGGTCGTAAAAGAGGCAAGCCCGTGGACGGTCATGTCTTCCTACAATAAGATAAATGGTGAATATGCCTCCGAAAGCCGTGATTTATTAACGACCATCCTCCGTGAAGAATGGGGTTTTAGCGGCCTTGTCATGACCGACTGGTTTGGCGGCAAGAACGCCCCCGCCCAGATCCACGCCGGAAACGATCTGCTGATGCCCGGACGGCCGGACCAGAAAGAGGCCCTCCTAAAAGCGCTTGAGGACGGTTCTCTCTCTATCGAAAACGTGGATACGGACGTAACCCGTGTATTACGACTGATCCTTCAATCCCCCCGCTTTGCCCAATACGCCTATTCCGACAAACCGGACCTAAAAGCTCACGCCGAGGTAACCCGTGCGTCCGCTTCCGAAGGTATGGTTTTATTAAAGAATACGAATAATGCCTTGCCGCTGGCCCCGGGTATCAAGAAGATAGCGGCTTACGGTACCACCTCGTACGATTTTATCGCCGGAGGCACCGGCAGTGGCGACGTGAACGAGGCTTATACCGTATCCCTCGTGGAAGGTCTGGAGAACGCCGGTTATACCATGGACGCCGAAGTGAAAGCCTTATACGAGAAATACAGTACCGAGGAAAAGGCGAAACAGCCGAAAGACACGAGTCCCGCCGCCGCTTTCTTCAACCACCCTCGTATCCCGGAGTTCGTACCGGATGCCGCAGGGCTGGCCGCTAAGGCGAAAGAGGCGGATATCGCCTTCGTTACGATAGGCCGTAGCTCGGGAGAGTTCCAAGACCGGAAGATCGAGGGAGATTTCAACCTGACGGAGAATGAGCGAGCGTTGATCCAATCGGTTTCCGACGCTTTCCATAAGGAAGGGAAGAAGGTGGTCGTAATCTTGAATATCGGGGGCGTGATCGAGACCGCCAGCTGGAAATCGGAACCGGACGCCATCCTATTGGCTTGGCAAGCCGGGCAGGAAGGGGGTAACACGGTAGCCGATATCCTGTCCGGAAAGGTGAATCCTTCCGGTAAGCTCCCGATGACTTTCCCCGTGAGCATCGCCGACGTAGCCTCCACGAAGAATTTCCCGGACGCTTCGGGTATCGACCTGAAAGAAATGTTAGCCGGTTTCATGGGAGGAGGCCCGGAGCATACGGATCGTAAGAATATTGACTATACCAACTACGAGGAGGGTATCTACGTGGGCTACCGTTACTTCGATACGTTCGGCGTGCCCGTCTCCTATCCGTTTGGCTACGGACAGTCGTATACGACTTTCAATTATTCGAGCTTGAAAGTGTTCATGGGTGATACGGACTACAGCATCAGTTGCACGATCACGAACAATGGCCCGGTAGCCGGGAAGGAAGTGGTCCAGCTATATATCTCCGCCCCCGGCAAGAGCATGGATAAGCCGGCGAAAGAGTTGAGAGGTTTCGTCAAGACCCAACTCCTCCAGCCGGGGGAGAGCCGTGAGATCATCTTCAAGGTGAAAGATACGGATCCGGCCTCCTTCGACGAGAGCGCCAGTCATTGGGTCGTAGAGTCCGGTAAATATGAGGCGCAGATCGGTTCCTCCGCCGCCGACATCCGCCTAAGGGATTCCTTCAACGTGAAGGGGCGGGTAACGGAGAAGGTTCATGCGGTACTGTTGCCCGGCGAGAGGATCGATCTTCTGAAAAGATAGGCCCGGAGGTATCTACCTAGTTATCGGGAGGGCGGGGTATCAACCTCGCCCTCTACTTATTAATCACCCGGCTGTTCCGGCTCTAAGAAAGTAAGGTAGGTCTCCACACGCCCCTCCAGCTTCGCCTCCATGGTCCCTTGCTCCGACACGAAGAGATATTTGTCCTTTTTCTCCTCCTCGGTCCATGTATCGGGAGTGTAGGGAGCGATCTTCCGGTCGCCGGCAGTCCTCATGAAATAGATAGCGGGCAGAAGGCCGTTCAGTTGGATCTGGTTCGGGTCGATATAGCGTTCCTCGTATTGTCGCGAGAAACGCGAGCTCACCCTCTCCAGCCGGAAGCGGTCGAGATTATTCATAAACAGGTAATCCGTGCCTTCATCTCCCGGCAGGGAGGTGTAGATCATAGATGAGACTTTCACGGCACCGGCCGGTGTCGTGTACAAATAATAGAAATATACAGTCCATGTATTCTTGGAGCGGGTTTGAAGGGTATGTGTCTCCTGCAAGGAATGCAAGGCCCAAAATCCCGGGGGCGTGCATCTCACCCTTTGTACGAATTTATCCTTCGCGATTTCCACTCTTCCCCGGATCTCCAGAAAGTCCTTATAGGCCACTGCCTCTATTTCCTCGTTTGTCATTGATGGCGTAAACATGATTATTTTTAATTTTTAAGGTAAAGAGACATAAAGGTACGATTATAAATGGGGATTCCAAGGGTTTCAAGGAAATGTGGATGAAAGAAAGACAAAAAAGAGAGGCGAACTCGTACCCTTATCTTTTTTATTCCATATATTCGTGATGAAAATTCCCTAAGACCCATTTAAAAGAGAGATAGCGTGACTCCCGATTTTCTTTGGACGCTTATCATGAACCATATCCCGGTGCTGAAGGGGGGCATGATAGGGATATTGGAAAAATAAAATATATGGAACTATAAAACCTTCTCCATTTCATACGATAAGATTCAATGGAGAAGGTTTTCGGACTATATAGGGCATTCAAGGAAAGACTTCGCCTGTTTCTATATCAACGGAAAACCTCACCTGTTTCTTATTGCCTTCATAATAAAGTATATCACATTTATATTCCCAAAGATTTCCGCTTTTATTTTCTATAGAAACCGTCAATTGTGCATTCCTTTGCATATTTTCCTTCAAAATCCGAATAGGAGAAATCCACTTAGACTCCGATCTGCTTAAATCAAAACGAGATAAATCCCAATCGCGGCTAAGAAAAATTGCTTCCTCATAGGAGATCGATTCATAATTTACCGAAGCCAATTTTTCATATAAGCGTGAACTATAAAATTCCTTTATATCCTTTCCTGTCGAAGAAACTACCAAACAAGAGTCCGTATACGTATTATAAAATAGAATTGACTCATCATACCACTTATAAAAACGAATATCTGAGTATGGATCAGAGTCCGTCTCCTCATATCTATTTATGCCATTTTGATCGTTCAATATCAACACATCTTTTTTTATCTCTTGATTTCTTGATAGAAAAGCTAAATTGGCTACATAGCCCCAACGCATAGTCAATATATCCTCCAAACGAACAAGGTCAACCTCATACGTCTTATATCCTCCATAGCCTTCATGGATCGTAAGGTTCAAGTCGATCGAAGTATCACCACTCCAAGAATCAGTTATCCCACTCTCCTCATCACATACATATATTTTCAGTTTTTTATCTTTCAATCCAGTAAAGAAATAAGAGTTTTTATCTTTTACGACCGTAGCCTGCGATGCCTTTACTCCCCCATTGAAGTACAAATAGCCATATTGCTTTCCTCCCGGATTATCATAGAATGTAAATAAAAGTTTATCTCCATAAGTTTCCCATCTAAAATCAAAAACACTAGCTTTATCAAAGTCATCTTTAAAATGATGGATCAATTCAATAGAACCATCTATTAAATAGAGCAAAAAACTTGTTATGCCTGATGTTTGAGATACTTCCCTCGTATTATAAACATGAACAAAGAAAATATATCCTGTATTCACCTTGACAATATGACAAATCTTAAGTCCTTTGGTTTCCTTTGGCAATTCAAAAGAAGAATTCCATTCCCCGATTAACCCCGTGAAATCATTGCCAAACAGCCCCATCCACAGCTTCTCGTTTTTAACATAAGCTAGCCATGTCCCCTCTTTACAGAAAGACTCCTTATCAAATCCCGCCGTATCCTTTAAGAAAGGGAGAATCTTCTCAAACTGGTAATCCCACGGAGTTCCTGCGGAAGGTAATAATGGCTCCTCATTTTCTACTATATCCTCTTGCTCTCCACAAGAAACACAAAACACAAAAAAGAAAAACACCCACAAATATTTCACCATTATAATAAAAAATTATCCCCTCCCGTGCCTCCTCCGGTCGTCGGTT
Source organism: Parabacteroides sp. AF27-14 (assembly GCF_003635425.1). Classification (NCBI taxonomy): domain Bacteria; kingdom Pseudomonadati; phylum Bacteroidota; class Bacteroidia; order Bacteroidales; family Tannerellaceae; genus Parabacteroides; species Parabacteroides sp. AF27-14. The sequence goes on along the minus strand of NZ_QTLZ01000041.1, from coordinate 7,649 downwards.
AACAAATAAAAGAAGCGTGGAGACCATTGTCTATCACTGTACTGAGGCTCTGGACTGCCCTTACCCAATAATAAGACAATGATCCCACGCCTTATGCAGGTATATAATCTATCCATGAATGGGTAGGTATATAACAGATAAAGCGCAGGAGCCATTTTCCTATTATCTTGGGTAATGAAATTGTCCAGATTCCAGTACAAGATAATATCGAAACGCTTCTACGTTATTTTTCCAATACATCGCAAAGATCGTGTTTTTTTAAAACATTCGCAAAACAATCAGATTCTTAATGTCTCTTAGCCCTAAGAAATGCCCTCGAAGGGTGAAAAATGACTTCTTAGGGCTAAAAGATAGTTTTTCAACCGTGAAAAGTGATTTCCTTGGCATAGGAAGGGCCTTTCAAGGCCGCGAAACCATTTCTTAGGCCTAAAAAGCCTATTTTCACCCTTGAAAAGTCATTTTTTAGGCCTAAAATGATTATTCGCTCCATTCAGTTCCCATTTTTTAGACCTAAGAAGCCCTTATTCAGCAAATATCCCTAACTTAGAGAAGTTTTTAAACTCTAAATCAAATTTACCATGAGTACTTACACAAAAATCAAGACACTTCCGCTCTCTCTTTTCAACAACGCCGAGTACCTCTCCTTCATGAACCACGTCCTCGACCTAGCCAACGGAAACAGCGGTGGCGGCGATTCCGAGTCCCCCGACGAGATCTCCCTGCTGACCGGCAGCGACGGCATCCCCGAGCTGGGCCTCACCAAAGAATTCCTCGAGACCTACGAGGCAGACCTCCTCGCCATGGCCGACGTGGTGGACGAGAGCCGCACCTCGCAGGAGACCGAGCAAATGACCTTGCACGATACCAACCGCGACAACCTCGCCATCTATATCATCACCCGCATCTCACGGGCCGGTACCCTCCCGCTGGAGGCCGAGCGTGACGCGGGCAAGTACCTATACAAGGTCATCAAACCCTATAACGGCATCGCCCGCCTCCCCATGGCGCAGGAGACCGCCAAGATAAAGGGCCTCTTGCTGGATTTGCGCAAGGACGAGAACAAGCCGTACGTCACCACGCTCGGCCTCGACGCTTACCTCGCCGAACTGGAGAAAGAGAATAACGCCTACGACCGCCTGTCGCAGCAACGCGTCCAAAACCGGACCACCTCCAAAAAGGAAAGCGGCGCCAACCTGCGCAAGCGGATCGACGTCTATTACGACGACCTCACCCTGCTGGCCCAGTCCCATAGCGTAGCGAAGCCGTCCGAGAAAGCGACCGCCTTCATCGCCGCCCTCAACCAGCTGATCGCCGAGACCACCGCCGCCTACAACCAGCGCATGGCCTCCGCCAAGAAACCGGCGCCCGCTCCCGAGCCTACACCCGAGCCTACGCCCGGCGGAGACTCCGAGAGCCCGGACGAGATCTAACCGTCACGTCCCTCCCCCCGACGCGGAAGCGGGAAATAAAAAGAGAAGGAAAACAACTCCCCTTCTCTTTTTATTCCGTATATTTGCGAAGGAAATTCCTAAAACAGAGCGATATGGAGACAACGACATCATTAAAGACATTCGAGGTAACCATCCCCGAGAAATACGCCGACATCTTGAAGAAATTCATCACCTCGCTGGAAGGCAAGGTGAAGGCACAGAAGAAATCCGGATTGGACGAGGCCTTGGAGGACGTGAAGGCAGGAAGGATTTATCATGCGGAAAGCACAAAGGATTTGATGAAACAAATCCTAGGCTGATGAAATATTCCATCAACTATACCAAAAAGTTCAAGAAGAACTTGAGGCTATGCCAAAAAAGAGGATATGATATGAACTTATTCGAGCAAGTATCCAACTTGCTTGAAACAACCGGTTCCCTTCCCTCCCAATACCACCCGCATAAGCTATCCGGGAAATACGCGGGATTGTGGGAATGTCATATCCAAGGAGACTGGCTGCTGATATGGAGCCAAGACGACACGGAGCTAATCTTGCTTTTCACCGATACCGGAACGCATTCCGACCTATTCTAAATAGAAAAAGCCGCCTCCCCATTACAGGAAGCGGCTTTTTTGTATCTAGTATTTACTTTTCCCGGATAAATATATTAATCGGCGTACCGGTAAAATCCCAGTTCTCGCGGATCTTGTTCTCAAGGAAACGTTTGTACGGGTCCTTGATCCATTGCGGCAAGTTACAGAAGAACACGAAAGAAGGCACGCTGCCCGCCGGAAGCTGGGTGATATATTTGATCTTGATATATTTACCCTTCCAGGCTGGGGGAGGATAATTCTCGATGATCGGGAGCATCACCTCGTTCAGCTTGGCCGTAGGGACACGCTTGGAGCGATTCTCGTAAACCTCCTTGGCGGTCTCCAGCACCTTCAGGATACGTTGTTTCGTCATGGCCGAGATAAACAAGATCGGGAAGTCGGTAAACGGAGCCAGACGCTCGCGGATAGCGGTCGTGTACGAGTCGATCACCTTCTGGCTCTTATCCTCGACCAAGTCCCACTTATTCACGCAAACCACCAATCCCTTCTTATTCTTCTGCACCAGCGAGAAGATATTCATATCCTGGCTCTCGATGCCCCTCGTAGCGTCCAACATCAGCACGCAGACATCCGAGTTCTCGATCGCGCGGATCGAACGGATCACCGAGTAATACTCCAAGTCCTCGTTCACCTTCCCCTTCTTACGGATACCCGCCGTATCCACCAAATAGAAGTTCAAGCCGAATTTATTATATTTCGTGTAGATGGAATCACGGGTCGTGCCCGCGATATCGGTAACGATATGCCGATCCTCGCCAATAAAAGCATTGATAAGAGAAGACTTTCCTGCGTTCGGGCGTCCTATAATCGCGATACGGGGCAACTCCTCCTCCAGTATCTCCACCTTCTCCTCGGGCAACGTCGCCACGATCTTATCCAGCAAATCCCCGGTATAAGAACCATTGATGGCCGAGATGCAGAAAGGATCTCCCAAGCCAAACGAGTAAAACTCCGCCGAGGCCGGATGCAATTCGTAATTATCCGCCTTGTTCGCCACCACGATCACCGGCCGCTTGCAACGGCGCAAGATCTGCGCCACCTCCATGTCCAGATCCGTGATGCCATTCAATACATCGACGACGAACAAGATCACGTCCGCCTCCTCGATAGCCACTTTTACCTGCTTGTTGATCTCCTCCTCGAAAACATCCTCCGAGTTAACCACCCATCCGCCTGTGTCAATCAGCGAAAACTCCTTGCCGGTCCACTCCACCTTGCCGTACTGACGGTCACGGGTAGTACCAGCCTCCTCGTTCACGATCGCCTGACGGGTACCCGTCAACCGGTTGAAAAGGGTGGACTTACCTACATTGGGTCTCCCCACTATCGCTACTATATTTCCCATAAATTCTCCTTTCGTATGCTATTATTAGTCCAGCTGATAACCGAAGTTCTTCAATATGTTGTCACGGTTACGCCAGTCTTTTTCCACTTTGACAAACATTTCCAAAAACACCTTCTTTCCGAAGAAACGTTCGATATCCTTCCGGGCCATAGCACCTACTTTCTTCAATGCTTGCCCTTGATGCCCGATGATAATCCCCTTCTGGGTATCACGCTCCACGATGATCAGTGCCTTGATATGGATCAGCTCATCATCCTCCTTGAACAACTCGACGACCACTTCTACCGCGTAAGGTATTTCCTTCTGATAATATAACAAGATTTTCTCACGAATGATCTCTGTCACGAAGAAACGGGCCGGTTTATCGGTCAAGGCGTCTTTCTCGAAATAAGGCGGGGAATCAGGCATCAACTCCTCCACCCGACGCTTCACGTAATCTATATTGAAATTCGAAAGCGCGGAGATCGGGATGATCTCGGCCTTCGGAAGCAATTCCTTCCACTGGGCCACGAGCTTCTCCAGCTCCGGCTGATTGGTCTGGTCGATCTTATTGATCAACAAGAGAACCGGACACTCTATGCTCTGTACCCGTGCTAGGAACTCGTTATTTTTATCAATCGTCTCGACGACATCCGTCACGTACAACAGCACGTCGGCATCGCCTAAGGCGGATTGAGAGAAATTAAGCATGGATTCCTGCAACTTATAATTCGGCCGCAAGACTCCCGGCGTGTCAGAATACACGATTTGCATATCGTCGGTATTCACGATACCCATAATACGATGCCTTGTCGTTTGCGCCTTCGAGGTGATAATAGAGATCCGCTCCCCGACCAAACGATTCATCAACGTAGACTTACCTACGTTTGGGTTTCCAACGATATTGACAAAACCCGATTTATGCTTTTTTTCCATCATACCCCCATTTCAGATAAACCGCTCCCCACGTAAAGCCCGCTCCAAAAGCGGCAAGGATCAGGTTATCTCCTTTTTTCAATTGATTCTCCCATTCCCATAGACAAATAGGAATCGTACCGGCGCTTGTGTTGCCATATTTCTGGATATTGATCATCACCTTATCCATATCTACGCCCAAGCGTTTCGCCGTAGCGTCGATAATCCGCAGGTTCGCTTGATGAGGAACGATCCACGCGATATCATCATGCGTCAAGCCATTCTTCTCCGCGATCTCAGCGGCCACGTCCGCCATATAAGAAACCGCGTACTTGAACACCACACGTCCATCTTGATAAACGAAATGCTCACGGTTGTCCACCGTCTCGTGAGAAGGAGGATAAGCCGAGCCGCCCGATTTCATGATCAGATGCGGATAGCCTACGCCGTCTGTCCGTAAAATTGTATCCAAGATACCAAACTCCTCGGTAGTTGGCTCCAACAAGACCGCTCCGCAAGCATCCCCGAACAAAGGACAAGTAGAACGATCTTGATAATCTGTAATAGATGTCATCTTATCACCCGATACGACAACCACCTTCTTATAACGCCCCGAGCGAATATAATTAGCGCCCGTCTCCAAAGCATACAAGAAGCCTGCGCACGCACCTTGCATATCAAAAGTCATCGCGTTCTTACAACCTGTATGATAAGCGATGATAGAAGAAGTTGTCGGGAAATGATGATCCGGGGTAGTCGTAGCGGTCAAGACAACCTCTACTTCTTCCGGATTCAGGTTCGTTTTCTCGAGCAATTGCTTCACGGCCCGTATACCCATGTAAGAGAGTCCTACGCCCTCCCCTTTCAATATCCTGCGCTCCTTAATACCCACACGAGTCATGATCCACTCATCCGTCGTATCGACCATCTTGGAAATATCCTCATTCGTCAATACATCTTCAGGAACGTATCCACCCACTCCTGTGATAACCGCATTTATCTTATCCATAACTTTAAAAATAAAAGGACTACTTATCCCAATTAAAAAAAAGCCCTAAAAAAACTTTTAGGGCTATTTCTTTTGTTCATCAAACCATATAAGTTGACAAACTTACACAGCAGCTTCTTTTTCAATCGCTAATTTACCTCTGTAATAACCGCACTCACCACATACAGTGTGATAGATGTGCCATGCGCCACAGTTCGGGCAAATTGCCATTGTTGGAGCTACAGCCTTGTCATGAGTTCTTCTCTTGGCTGTTCTTGTCTTACCTTGTCTTCTTTTAGGATGTGCCATTGTTTTATTTATTTAATTGTTATCATTCTCTAGCAAACCTTTCAGAGCATCCCAACGAGGATCGGCAGGACTAGCGTTTCCGTCATCTTCCAACGCCAAATCATCACCTCCCATGTCATCCTCAAAATCGTCTTCGGTCTCATCCGAACTTCTGGCGGTATGTTTCTTCAATTTAGACGACATTGCCTTATTACATTTACCCGGCGCATGTACATGCTTCATGGGAACCGCCAAAGCGATAAACTCATACAGGAACCACGCCAAATTAATAGCGCCCTCCTCTTCCGGTATCACGACAACCTCATCACTCTCCTCGGCATATTCCTTGCCGAATTTTACCACCAGACGATTGTGGGTATCAATAGGAATTTCCATATCGTCCAAGCATCTATCGCATGGAACAACAACAACCCCTTCTATCTGAAAGTTCATCTCAAACATCATTGACGACCGTTTTACGGTAAGATGAACCTTCACTTTGCCCTTCTGGACCTCGGTTCCGTCAATGTCCACAAAAAACTTGTTCTCCAAAAGATACTCGAATTCGTGTACTCCCGGAGAGAGATTTTTCAAATCTACATTATATAATTTAAATTTCCCCAAAGCCTTTTAGTGTAAAAACCTTGCAAAGGTACGAAAAAACTAAATACAAAAACAATACCTTTATGCTTATTTTTTCCTATAATACGATTTAACCCTTATATTTCTTCAATTTTATACGAAAAGTCGTCCCTTTCCCCAACTCCGAACTCTTCACGAAAATCTTTCCTCCTTGGAAGGACTCGATAATACGCTTAACCAAGGACAAGCCTAGTCCCCAGCCACGTTTCTTGGTCGTATACCCCGGATTGAAAACCGTCTTGAATTTTGATTTTGGGATACCTTTTCCGGTATCAGACAAATCGATCAGCACGAACTTCTCTCTTTCCTCTACTTTTAGCGAAATCTCACCCTGCCCCTCCATGGCGTCCACCGCATTTTTCGTCAGGTTCTCGATTACCCAAGCGAACAGGGAATCATTCATTAAGACCAATATCGGCCGCTCCGGCAAATACGTATTAATTTTCACCTTCGAGGAAATACGGGTCTCCATATATCCCAAAGCCGCACGGATGGATTCCACGATATTTGTCGGAACCGGATCTGGATCTGAACCGATTTTAGAGAAACGCTCCGCTATCGTTTGTAAGCGTTTCACATCCTTATCCATCTCTGTCAATAGAGAAGGATCTATATCTTTCGTTCGCAAATATTCAACCCAAGCGATTAGCGAGGATATAGGCGTTCCTAATTGGTGAGCCGTCTCTTTCGATAACCCCACCCACACTTTATTCTGTTCTGCCTTCTTTGTACTAGCCAAGGCTAAAAAAGCGATTAATATAAAAACAAATACAACTGATAATTGCGCATAGGGATAAACAAGCAGTCGCTTTAAGATAATCGAATCATCGTAATATAAATATTGGTAAGTACCATCCTCCATGTCAATTACGATCGGAGGATTTTTGGTTCTCAGTTCCTTAACCTTATTCGTCATGAACTGCGCTACATTCTTTTCCGGAATCTCTATATTATTGTAAGAAACCACGCTATCCGTCTCGCTGCATAATATAACAGGAATAGAAGTATTCCCTTGGATGATTTTTAGGATAAGATTCATATTAAGGCTTGGATTCTCACTGGTCATGACCCGGGTTGCCTCACTCCAAACCTCGATCTTCTGACGCTCTTCTCGGGCCAGATCTTTAATCAAGAGATCCGAGACTACCACAGAAGCCATAGCGATCAATACAGCGGCAAAAATAAAGCCTAATTTCCATCTTTGACGAGAATCATATATGCTGCTCATAAATCAGAATCATTCGGTGAATTCTTAATATAACGGCAAGATACGAACTTTATTGTTCCCGATTCAGCAAACAATGAAATCTCACCCAATTGTAGAGACGTAGCGTGCAGCGTCTCATCCCTTCAAATGGTAACTTAGAATATCGTCAGACGATACGAGATGCGGCACGCCACATCTCTACAACGGCTGGTGTATATACCAAAAAAAGGAGCCAATCT
>NZ_QTLZ01000040.1:0-16865 GCF_003635425.1 Parabacteroides sp. AF27-14 | reverse complement strand
GCGATACGCCCCGTGACCTGCCGGTTCATCTCCTCCGGCCATGGGCTATAGATATTGTGGGTACGAAGGCCGGCCTCTATATGACCTACAGGTATCTGTTGGTAGAATGCGGCCAAGGCGGCCGCCGTGCTCGTGGTGGTATCCCCATGCACCAGCACGACATCGGGTGTCGCCTCACGTAATACGTCACGCATACCGGTAAGGACACGGGCGGTCACGTCATATAAGTCCTGACCCTGCCTCATGATATTCAAATCATAATCCGGCGTGATCTCGAACAATTTTAACACTTGATCCAGCATTTCCCGATGCTGTCCGGTAACGCACACGATGGTCTCGAACGACTCCGGATGTTTTTGGAACTCCTTCACCAGCGGAGCCATCTTGATCGCCTCGGGACGGGTCCCGAATACTAACATTATTTTTCTCATTACTGCGTATTCTTCTATTTAGCGAACGATTATTTCTTGAATGTCCCGCAAAAGTCCAGCACCTCCACGTCATCCCGATAATTCAACCCCGAAAACTCCCTATGATTCACCAAGAAGACCACTATATCCGCCTTCTCGTATGCCTCCTTATAAGGGGTCTACTTAAACAACTTATGCTCCGAAACGTTCGGCTCCACCACCATGATATCAGCGTTGTTGCACGATTGCAACACCTTCGTCGTTATTCCCTTGGCCGGAGACTCGCGCAAGTCATCGATATCAGGCTTGAAAGCCAAGCCCATCATTGCCACCGCCGGCTTACGCCCATGCTTCAACTCAAACCGTAGCATGGCGTTCCTCACTTTCTCAGCGCACCAGAAAGCCTTGTAATTATTCGTCTCACGGGCCGTCGAGATCATACGGCTCTCCATCGGAAACTCCGCCGTGATGAAGTAAGGGTCCACCGCTATGCAATGACCACCAACACCGCAACCCGGCTGTAAGATATTCACACGGGGATGCCTGTTCGCCAAATCGATCAGCTCCCACACATTGATTCCCGCTTTATCGCAGATAAACGACAATTCATTGGCGAAAGCGATCTGCACGTCCCGGCTTGAGTTCTCGGTCAATTTACACATCTCGGCCGTCTTGCTATTCGTTGGGTGAAGCGTACCCTTCACGAACTGGCCGTAGAACTCCATCGCCTTACGGGTAGAGGCCTCATCCATGCCGCCGATGACCCGGTCGTTATGCACCAACTCATAGATCACGTTACCCGGAAGCACCCGCTCCGGGCAATAAGCGATATAGATCTTGCCCTCCAGCTCCGGCCGTTCCGAGAAAATCAACCTAGCCATCCGTTCGGTCGTCCCCACCGGCGAGGTAGACTCGATCACGTACAAATCCCCCTCCTTCAACAAAGGAAGCACCATACGGGTAGCCGACTCCACGAACGATACGTCCGGCTCATGATCCCCCTTGAAAGGAGTGGGTACCACCATGAAATAAGCGTCGCTCACCCGAGGCTCGGTGTACGCCTTGAAATGTCCGGAGGCCAGTACCTCCCGCAACATCTCCTCCATACCCGGCTCGATGATATGCAATTTCCCCTGGTTGGTAACCTCCACCACTTGAGCGTTAATATCCACGCCGGCGATCTCCACCCCGTGCTTTGCGGCAATAATAGCCGTGGGCAGGCCAATATAGCCCAACCCCATGAAACATGCTTTCATAAGAAATATGTGTTAATATGATTATGTGTTATTTTCGAGATTCGGTCATTTCAAGATTCAGACCGATAAGAATAAAAAGAAGTATAGTTCTGGTAATATGCAACAAGGCTAGAAAACCGAAAGAAATGTTTGCAAATATTCTCCTCAATTTTCTATTTCATTTCTTGATAGAGAACAAATTTCCTAAGTCATTTATTAACATTGATACACAAATTTGATAAAATTATCACTTCATGTTCTCCTGTATTCTTCATAAAGTACCTATCACTTTTACCTGCACTTTTTTTTATATTTTCATATATATCTTTCAAACAAAACGAATCTAGTTCTTCATTTGAAATAAAACCCACTCCATCAACATTATCAAAAACCTCATGACATACAGGTATATCCGAAGTGATCAACGGCATCCCAAAAGCAACCATTTCACACATCATAACCCCTTGTGCGTCAGTCCGGGTTGGCATCAATGCACATTTAGCAGAATTAAGTATTGCTATCATTTCTTCATGATTCAATCTACAATCCAACCATGTCAGATTATCTGCTTTTTCATAGTATTTAAAAAATTCACCTTTTCCTATTAACAAAAAACTCAAATCAGGATTCCGTTTTGCTAATTCATTTACAATATCCACACAATATTTCGATCCATCCAAATTAGCCCTAATTGTCACAAAATCATATTGCTTTTGAGAAGAAACATCATATTCTCCTTTCTCAAACATACTCCCAACACAATTGTATGTTACAAAGTTACGACCCTCCAAACACTTTATACTTGGGTGCACCCAATAGAGAAACTCCTCCTTCATCCATCTACTCACAAAAACAAATGCTAATTTCTTATAATTTTTCTCTATATATCTACGCCATACAAAAAATTTGCATTCATCATACAAATCCCGAACATTCTCTAACAATTTATTACGTTTTACAAACGGATAAGGCACAGAATAAACCTTATTAACCTTCAACACTTCATGCCCATGAAAGAAAAGGATGATCTTTTTAAAGTAACAATCATATTTTTCAATAAAAAAATAGTGATTTCTAATATTAGGAGCATGACAAATAAGTAAATCATACTTATTTTCATTTATTATTTTATCAAAATTTTTCAAGCAAAAGACATGAATACCATCAATACTATAATCTTCATTTGCTGAAAAATTAAGTACTTCAACCTCCATACCACGTTCTTTATAATAGACATTCCTTGTTCGCACATAAGCCAAAGCCAAACCTCCTTGCAAATTTGGATAGTCAGTCACAACTACTAATACTTTCATATATATTTATAAATTCACTATTAACAAAAATAAAAGAAATTATTTATAGTAGAATAAAATTAATTTACAAAAATCACATCGAATTGTAATTAATAATACGCAAATTACGCTGTTGGAAATTTACAAGATATTTCTATTTCACCATATATAAAGATATCAATTCTTTTATTCTAAATAATATCTTTCATACAGTAACGATGTATGAAAGATATCAAATTGTTTAAATGTCTCCATACACTTTTGTCTCATACGATGAATGGTTTCATCATCAATTTCCAATGATCTTTTCAATGCTATATAATAATCCTCTTCATTACATGTTCTAGATAAAAAACCATTTACCCCATCTGTCACAGCTTCTGGAATACCTCCAACCGGAGTACATACAGGGATGCATCCAACCGACAAAGATTCCAATAAAGACATAGGCATTCCCTCCCAAATCGAAGACAGGCAAAAAATATCACTTGCACTTAAGAGATCAAGCACATCATTTCTCTCTCCTAAATACTTTATCCTATCACTAAAATATCTTTGTAAATCTGTATATATCGTCTCTTTTTGTTTCTCTCCAGCTAATAACAACACGATATCATATCCCTCCTGTTGTAATCGATAGCATACATTACAAAGCATCTGTTGATTTTTTGCTTCTGTTATTCGCCCAGGATGAAATAAGATTTTCGTATTCGATGTAATACGATATTTATCCATAGAAAAAGGCTTGACACTCGGCTTTGAAGTACCATTATAAATCAAATTACTAGGTACTCCATAAAGATCAGTAAAAGATCTTTGAGACTCTTTTGAAATCGTAATAGGTTTAATCCATCCCTTTTTAAAAAAATAACGCTTCAGTTTAAAAAGTTTCCTATCCCAACGCCCATTCTCCATCCTTGCATCAGAATGAACCGTGTAAAAGAATCTAGTCTTATTATGTAATAAACAGATCGCTATCAGATAATAATATAAATAACCATGCATGTTTACTACATCATAATTACCTTTTACTATTACACGATAAACTTTCCATAAATATTTCAAATTTACTCCAGGCGATTTTTTATGAGTGGAACAAGTTAATACACGACTATCTAAACGATGAAAAAAGATATCTTCCTCACGAGGTTCATAAATGGAGCAAAAAGACACCTTATGTCTCTTTACCATCTCATTAGAAAGCCCCACTACAACAGCTTCTATTCCCCCACTTCTCAATGCCATATGTATTTGTAATATATTCATATATTTAATATAACAATTTATCAATTAACATAACAATAGAACTATCATACAAAAAATCAAAATCTAAGACATTCGAATAATGCATTACAAGACGTTTCCACAGCAAATAAAAAGATGCGACAATTAAATACATATATATAAACGACTTATATTTATATAATCCAAAAACTCTAAACCATAACAACGGTAATAAGATTTCAACAAAACCTAGATAACGAATTCCTAAATGCGGAACAACCAGTGTAAAATTAGCAAATGAATACACTACTAATATGAAAGCAAGCAAATATCTGTCCTGTCTCTCTAATATCATATACTTGTGCTTTATAATCCAACAAGTCATCACTAAATAATAAGTATTCAGAATTATATCAAACATTTCAGACAACCAAAACCAACCTGTTCCTTGTCGATTAAACTCCTCTATATGATCCTCGCCCATATAAGACAGAGCGACCCTCTCTAAGGATGTAGGAAGTATATCCATTCCAATCACATCTGAGACAAAAGACATCGACAAATAAGAAAAAGGATAAGACAGAAAAAATATTATCACAAGCAGTTTTTCACTCAATCTAGCGACAAAAGTTAGTGTTACTAAAAACACATAAATCCAGTATGTTACATGAATGAAAGGGGTCAATAGCAATATCAAGAAATACTTATAATTATTGTGAATAAATATTTGCAAGGAACAAAAAATAGCAAGCCATCCTGCTGTCCAAAATCTTAAACCTGTCACCGAAAATATAGGTTGAGGCATTGTAAACATTAGTACTATCATAAATCCCATAAAGCAGGATTTAAAACGCTTATCATCAAGAATAAAAGACAGTGATTTTAAATAAAAAAACGCATAGATCATCGAAGCTATCATCCAAAACACATGTTCATTGGACGAAATCTGATTCACACACCAATATAAAATATGTTCGTATAAATCTCTAAATCCAACTCCATTTATAGAATCCATTATTATTCCTTTCAACTCTACAAAACTCATATTTTTATACGAAAGGAAATTATCCGCAATGCGACTCATATCCAACTCTTCATTCTTACATTCAATACACAAGCCAAAAGCTATACAAATCAAGAAGAAGATTACCCGAGAACTTTTTGACTGAATATTTCTTAACGAATAAATAAAGGCACCAAAAGGCCAAAAGAAAAAAAGCAGATATTTGATTTTTCTATCTCTATCACTATTATTGACAAAAAAGCTCTTGTACATCATTCAAACAATTAAAAATTAACTCAACATACAAAACTTTTTTATCTTTAAATAAGCAAGTACTATTTTACCGGCCATTCTCATTCCCAAGAAGGATGAGAAGCATAAAATCCGTAAAGAGTTCATATTCAAATTTCTAATTTCAACTTTCGCTTCACGATAAACAGAATCGAGGATACCTGCTTGCCCATTGTTAAGAAGTAACAACTCGACATAAAAATTAGTGATCATCCTATCAACCTGTGGCTTAAACAATCGATTGCGTTTTCCGAATTCAAGCAAAGCCCTTGAAGACTTTACCATATCCTCCTCACAAGAATTATGAGTAGCACTAGCCAAATTCTGAAAATAGTTATAATAAATTTCTTTTGTCTGAGCAATGCGGGTAGATAAACTCATCACCCTCATAATAAAAAGCTGATCTTCTGCCAGATGAAGAGCCTCATCAAAACGTAATCGATAGGTTTTGACAATTGAAGATCGAATAAAATTCCCCCCCACACACACGATATAATGGTCTGTCCGGACAAACTCTCTCCATCCCAAGGGAACACATTCATAATTGCGCACACTAATCACGCAACCATCTTGTTCACGGATCATTTTATAAGAATATTGTAAAATATCAAGGTCATCCCTGTCCATAATACAAACGCCATTCTCAAAGCAATCCACATCAATCCAATCATCCGCATCAATAAACGTGAGAATATTACCTCTAACATTCTCCAATCCTAGGTTACGAGCACTCGATACGCCACCATTTTCTTTATGAAAAACACGTATACGAGTGTCTTTACAAGCGTATTCATCGCATATATCACCAGATTTATCTGGACTCCCATCATCAATTAACAGTAGCTCAAAATCCACAAAAGTTTGCGCCAATATACTATCTATACAGCGTACCAAATATTTCTCAACTTTATAAACAGGTACTATTACCGACAATTTAGGGTTATAATTACTTTCTTCTGTTATTACTTTCTTTAATGTAGTCATATATTTTATCTACAATCTCTGATTTACCCGAATTAAATTTCCTAGCGAATATATTATTAGACTTTTTCAAATATTCAAAATCTCCATTATCCCAGATATATGGATTGCCCCGATCCCAATCAATTTCACGCACACACATATTATGTTCCCCTGCTTCTTTGGGAATATATAAACAGTCCTTAAATCCAGAATTATACAGTAATGTTTGAATAAACATCTCATCCGCACAATAGGTATAGCAAAACATTTGCTTTATTATTTCCCGATTACTTAATATATATTCCACAAAGCTCTGTGTAACACTCACCCAATTAGCCCCTTTCTTAAAAATCACATCCTTATTCCTATTAATTCCTACCATTTTTTGAAATTTAACAGAGATTTTATTCAGCCAAACGATAAAACGCCCCCACTTGCGTCTCTCGTAGCGTACAAAGAAATAATAGTAACAGACCCTTTTATAGCATATAAAACAAGATTGCTCATCCATTATTCCAACAAACTCTTTTCCCTTGTTTTGATCAAAAAAATCATGGATATAATCATTCGATTTCAAAGGGAGATCAACCCCCGATAACAAATGATAGTAATCAAACGGCCCCTTTTTATAAGCCTCATTGAACAAGAACATTTCACATTCTATCTGACTATCCTCTCCCCAGCCTACATCCACCTTCTTAAACACATATATATTTGAATATTTTAACTCAATGGGGGGGGGGTAATTTACATTTTTTTATCATAATGGATAAATATATCATTACGTTCATCATCAAGGAGCAATAACAATTTATTTAAAATATCGTACTCATTATGAGCCATAATTAAAAACGCATGTTTGGACATATTTAAAACAATTTTATATTAACCTTACGAATCAAACCAAAAACTTGACTCTTTTCTTGATCATTCATATTTATAATAAAATTTATCAATACATAAATCGCAGAGAACGCCAATATGCTGACACACAAATCAAACACAGAAATAATAGAAATATAAAATTTCAAACAAAAACAAAACGCAATTACAAACAAGGGAAACAAAGACATCCTCATCACCTGTTTCCAATACATAACAACATCAATTTCAGCTATTTTATAAAAAACAAAGTTAGAAACTAAAACATTCGACACAAAAATTGAGATAGATATTGCACATGCACATCCATAGATTCCAAAATAATTGGCAAATGGAAAAGTCAACATCAAACCTATTAATGAAATCATAATCATTGGAGCAGACCTGTATTTTAATTTATCTTTCGCCTGCAACACTACAATTCCCACATTACTAATCAAATCAAAGAAAAATGGTATCATTATGATTAGAGTAATGTAATAAGTTTGTACATAATCTTCTCCTCCCCAAAGTATAATGAATTCCTTCCCAAAAATGATAAAACCAACAAGTATAAATGACATCACAAAATATTGCAAACGCCCCACCCGAATAAACAAATCAGAGATCTCATTTTCCGTCCCTTCTCGTGCAGCCAACGCAGTAACTTTGGGCAACAGAACACTGTTTAATGCCGTCGAGAAAGAAGTAAACAGAGACTTCAACTGAATGGCCAGCGCATAAATCGCCACTGTTGTCGCACCTCTGTAAATACCCAACACGATCTGTCCTACGCTGCTATAAAAATGAGAAACGATAGAATCCAAAAAAATCCAAAACGAATAAACTGATATTTCCCGCAAGAATCCCCAACGAAAATGTCCGAAACAAACCTTGATCCTAATCCTATAAAAACAATACCAAGCATTCACGCTTAATGTCAGCACATTGAACAAAGTAGTAACAACCACCATTGCAACAGCTTTATACCCTACGCTTAGCAATACTACCATCACTAGGGGATTCAACACTATACGAACTATATTGACCAATTTCTGAAAAACAAAATTCTCATAAGCGGTGATAACGGCTCCCCAAATACTCATCGGAAAAGTAAAAGCCAAATTAAAACACATCAACAGCATCATCACACGGATCTTCTCCAAATCCTCCGCTGTCATAGACATATCAAACAAGTGGTCTACATTGGCATAGATTCCTAATCCTATGGAAAAAGCAACAATCCCAATAAAAGAATAAAGGACAAGAAACATTCCAAACATCTCATATTGTTCCTTAACCTTCCCATCAGCCCTAAATTTAGCGGTATAACGAACAATCGCGTTTGCGAAACCTAAATCCAATATCGTCAGATAAGCGACTACGGATGCTACTAGAGAATACAAGCCATACTCATTTTGCCCCAACATCCGTAACATATATGGAGTATAAAGCAAGCCGACTATATTGTTCAGCCCAATAGAAATATAAGATAAAAAAGCTCCCGCTTTAAGTTGATTTATTGCCATAAAAGGTAGTACACAAAACACTTCCATCCCGCCGACAAACCACAGGACAAAAAACGAGTGTCTTTATTTAAAATGAGTTTAAACTATATTTATCGTGATAAATTACCAAGACAAATCGCTCAGCATAATACAAATAGTAAAGTACGAATTTACAATATTATTGGTAGACGATCAAGCTCTCGAGTTTGGCTAACAATTTACGTGTGGGTTCCAACAAAGGCAATACATCCTCACGCTCAAAATCAAGGTAGCATGCGCCTTCTCTTTACGATAAGCGACAACCGCTGTTATATCTTCCGCACTCAAACTCATAGCAATCGTATCCCCTCGTCTTTTACGTTGTGTACAAAGGGGGAGAAATGGTATCTCATCCAATCTTTCAAGGTGTAAAGCACCGGGCTGACGCACTCGTTTAACGACCAACCTAGTTCCACTAACGGATAAGATACATTGTCATAATCCTCCACCTCGATTTTTAGCTTGTCCAACAAGATCAATATATCCCAATCCGAATCTGGACGTGCCTCGTCCCTAGCCTGCGAGCCATACAAAAAAAGCATGTCCTCCAGCCGGTACAACCTTACGCAAGGTCTCTTTTATTCGATTTAATACGTCCGTTCTCATAAACTCTATGACATTTATTTTTTCACTTGGTACAAAGGTAAGTTTGCAGCTTTCAAGGAGTGAATACATAAACCCTATATTCGATGCGGCAAAATGGCTGCCACTGTGCAACCAGTTACGGCGACCAATGGCTATGTGTCGGAACATTCGTTCGATGGCATTATTGTGCATCTTATGAGTTCCAGTCTGCTTAATGAAGACTATCGCTTTACCCAATTCTCAATAGCCAATCCCTTTATATTCGCAAAATGCTTTACATTATCTGTAACTAGGATCAAGTTGCCGCTACAGGCTGCTGAACCTATGAGCAAATCAAAATCCTCTATGGATACACCCAACGAACGAAGGCGATTCTTTTCTTGAGCGTAGAACTCGATGGAGTCTGTAAAAGGTACAATGTTTATCAACCTAATAAATCGATCTATCAAATCAAGGTTCTCTTTGATACGATTCCATATTTACGACGGAACAGAAAAACACAAATACTCGTATCCAAAAGGTATTTCTTCATATCACAGTTCTATTTCACGATTTGAAGTCCGTGAATTTCGGATATCCTCTATGATCGACTCAGCGGAACGGGAATCTTTCCACTCCCCGGCAAATTGCGAGGCCCAATTATCATCTATGGACTGATCCTTGCTTAACAATGATTTAGAAAGCCGGGATATTAGCTCTAACTTCATATCCGAACTCAAGTTTTTAAGGATACTCCAATAAGTATCCATATTCGGAATATTCATTTCAGGAACGATCGTCGCATTCATAACTCATTTTCTTTATTAGGCAAATATATCCATTTTCTCCTTTATCGCAAACATTTCTCCTCTAAATATCAAAATATGCAGTCTCTCTACCCCTCCCCCAGCACATACTTCACGATCGCCCGCCGGATATTGCGCAAGCTCTTGCCTTGCTTGAAGGGGAGCAGGGGGATGATGGCGTTGATGAATTCCTTGCTCTTGATAAGTTTGGCCGGTTCCACGCAGTCGCAAAAGACCTCGTTGAAAAGGTCGGTCAGCACCGTTTGGCAGAGGGTGGCCACATCCGGGCATTGGGCGATTCGCTTCACGAAGTCGTGACGCACCTCCTCGTCTTGGATATAGGAGGCTAATAAATCACACGGCTCCGGATCCGGCCTCACGTCCTTTTCCGAAACGACCTCCGGCTTTTCTCCCGGGTCCAAGCAAATATATTGAATGGCAAACATGGCGTTGGGCAGCACCTGTATGTTCTCGCCATGGATGTGCAGCACACACGGGCTCGCTTTCTCTTCACTCATATCTTCTTCTTTTTCCTGTCACCGAATTACTTTTATGCGCAAATAACTTACCGATAGGTGCAAATAACTTACCGGACCGTTTTTTCTCACTCTTTTACCTTTCCTTTACCAGCCTAAACTTTAAATCAAACGAGTTAATGAAAGAATGTATCATGTCCTTTTTCAACGCCCCCATCTCCAATCAAGTGCCGAGTGGCGTGACCAGTGTCAAACAGTTGCATACCTATATCACCTCCAACGAGTGGCTGAAAGAACGAACGCTCAGCGTACAGGACGCTTTGAGCGACGAGAAACGGTTCCGCAAACTGAAGCAAAACTTACTGCCATACGTCACACCGGCCGGGGTCTTCTCCTATCGCAAGGAAGACCGCCTGTTATTCCTTTCCGGAGAGTTTGTCATCGATATCGACCATCTCCCCTCGCCGGAGGAAACCCTCCACTGGCGAGACACCTTGTTCGCCGATAATAAACTGAGACCGGACCTAGCTTTCGTCAGCCCAAGCACCACAGGCGTGAAACTGCTCGTCCCCTACCGGCTCTCACCCAAGGCTTCCATAGAGGAATCTTTTGATAAGGCACGGCTATCGGCATGGGAATACCTGAAATGGAAATACGGATTGAATGCGGATGCCTCAAACGCCGATCTCTCACGGGCGTGTTTCCTCTGCCATGATCCCTCCGCTAAGCTGCGGGAGAGTTGATTGTTGACAAATGACAGTAGACAGTTTAAATCATAAATTATAACTTATAAATCAAATGAATCCATTATCAGATTTAGAGCGGCTTGTCGCCGCCATCGAACACCAAGGGGCGAACATCGCTCCCACTTACCAAGAGTATATGCCGATCGCCTTCGCCACCGCCAACGATTGCGAGGAAGCGGGAAGGACGTTCTTTCATCGCATCTGCCGCCTGTCCGAGAAATACGTCTACGAAGAAGCGGACAAGCTATACGACCACGCCCTCAAAGCGGGCAACGGGCGCAACGGATTAGGCTCCGTCTTCCACTGGGCCGAGATTGCCGGCGTAAAAACGGACAAGCAACTGGCCGACACCTTCCGCCAATACCCGAGGGAGAACAAGAATCCTTCAAACCTTCAAGCCCCTCTCACACCCACACACGCACATACGTACGCACGTGAGGACTTGCCACCCGCTTTCCCGGATTATCCGTGGCCCCCGTTCATCAAGCAGATGATCGATTGCGGGAACTCCATCGCCCAGCGTGACATACTCCTGCTGGGAGTATTCACCGTACTCGGGGGCACCTTGAACAAGCGGGTACGGGTGTTATACGGACAAAAATACATGTACCCATGCCTACAAACCTTCATCGTAGCGCCTCCCGCCTCCGGAAAAGGAGCCTTGACATGGGTCAGGCGCCTAGCTGAACCTATTCACGAGGAGATGATGGCCCGCTACAAAGACAGCCTAAAGAATTATCGGGAGGAAAAGAACCGATGGGACTCACTCGGCAAGAAACGCTCCGAGACGCCCGAGCCGGAACAACCGCCCCTCAAGATGTTCCTCATAGCCGGCGATAACTCGGGTACCGGTATCTTAGAGAACCTCATAGAGGCCGACGGCGTGGGGCTGATCTGCGAGACCGAGGCTGATACCGTGAGTACCGCCATCGGAGCGGATCACGGCCATTGGAGCGATACCTTGCGTAAATGCCACGACCATGAGCGACTGGCCTTCAACCGGCGTACTAATCATGAGTACCGGGAATGCGATGAGTCTTATCTCAGCGTATTGCTAAGTGGAACCCCGGCGCAAGTAAAGCCGCTGATCCCCTCGGCGGAGAACGGCCTGTTCTCTCGCCAGTTATTCTATTTCATGCCACCTATCGATGAGTGGATGGACCAATTCGATTCGGAAAGCGAGGATTACGGCCTACGCTTCGCCACATGGGGAACACAATGGAAACAGGTACTGGACCTGATCAACGGATCGGTCCAAACGATCCAGCTAAGGCTATCCGAGAAACAGAAAGAGCTGTTCAACCAACGGTTCGCCCAGTTATTCTCCCACGCCGGTTACGCCTATGGAGGTTCCATGCGAAGCGCCGTGGCCCGTATCGCCATCAATACCTGCCGGATCCTGAGCATAGTAGCCCTGTTGAGAGCCTTGGAGAAATTCCTCCCTCCCCAACAAAAAATTTTCAATTCTCAATTTTCCATTTTCAATTCCCCCGGTCTCTCCCCCGCCCCGGAGATCCCCATCGAGAATATCAAGGATGGTATCGTCCCCAAGCTGGACCTACGGGTCACCGACGAGGATTTCCAAGCCGTACTCACGCTCATAGAGCCTCTTTACCGCCATTCGAGCTATGTGCTGGGCTTCCTGCCTACCTCCGAGGCCGTCCCTGTCCAGATCTCTCCTGAACAGGCTTTATTCAATGCCCTCCCAATGATGTTCTGCCGTCGGCAGGCCGTGGAGGAGGCAGCGAAGAACGGCATACCCGAGAAAACACTCGACTCCTCCCTCAAACGGATGCTGGAGAAGGGAACACTGATCAAGACCGCACGGGGCGAGTACGCTTTCTCCTCGCACGTGTGTGTGCGTGAGAGACGCCCAAAGGAATGAAGGAATGAAGGAAATGCCACTACTGTCATCGCCCGTAAGCACTACCGTCGCAGCCCTACGCCAGTACTGGCGTTGTCTGATG
This sequence comes from Parabacteroides sp. AF27-14, assembly GCF_003635425.1. Classification (NCBI taxonomy): domain Bacteria; kingdom Pseudomonadati; phylum Bacteroidota; class Bacteroidia; order Bacteroidales; family Tannerellaceae; genus Parabacteroides; species Parabacteroides sp. AF27-14. The sequence continues at coordinate 3,480 of NZ_QTLZ01000040.1, read as the reverse complement.
CCAGTACCGGCATCGCCGCTCGCCTATACCGACGGGTGGCGGTGTCTCCTCTCAAGGACGACCCAAGTAACGGAAGATCAGCTCCACTTGGAGGGAGGTGAAGACCCGTTGCCTCGGGCGGTAGCCCGTATCACCAAGCTCCCGGGTCAGCCGATCGTTATACCGCATCCATTCCGCCAGCCGATTCAGGGCCGAGACGGGGCTGATCTCGGGGGCGTAGGCCATGGCCAGCTCCCGCTTGGAATAGGGCCGCACGGGCCACTCGTCGATTTGTGTATATCCTGTTCGCATATCGTTCGCATTTTTAAGATTTATCTTATTGGTATAAAGATACTTAAAACATACGACACGAACAACTATACGGATGTTTATTTTTCAGCATATCTCCTCTTTTATCTCCCTTATTCATCCGCTGTCAGCGGTATTCATTTCAGAGGAAACCGAATGTCGTACATTCGTTATCGAAAACAAATCGATTTCATTTTCAATTTTCAATTATCAATTTTTAATTATCAAATCTATGGCTTTAAATTACAGCGTGTCCCTTCGGACCAACCCTATCAAGAAAGACGAGCCGGCGAAAGCGTACGCCACGGCACAGATCAATGGTGAGCTATCGCTCAAGCAGCTGAGCCGCCGGGTATCCATGCAAACCACCGTCAGCCGGGCGGATGTGGTGGCGGTATTGATCTCCACTGTCGAGAACCTGCTCGATGCCCTCCAAGAGGGGAAACAGGTGGATTTCGGCGAACTGGGTAAATTCCGGCTCCATATCCTCAACGAGGGTGCGGAGAGTCTTGAGAAATTCACATCTACAAACATCACCGGGGTTAGTATCCAGTATATACCGGGCGAGGACTTGAAGAATGTCTTCGCCGGGCTAGAGTTCCAACCTGTGGCTACTCGCAAGGCTCAGCAAGCGGTGCTCCGTGCGGAGAAGGCTGGGGAGACTACCGTGGATATCTCGAAGAAGCCGGCTGCTGGGGGTGGGGATTCGGAGTCGCCTGATGAGATCTAACGTGTCACTTTTGGCTTGACCCAAATCGGTATGTCACTTTTGGCTTGACCCAAAAGTAACCAAAAGGTCAAGGCTGACGCTGACGGGCTACTTCGAGACCTACGCTCGCTGTCGCATCCCAACTCGCTTCGCTCAGACAGGGATGCTCCTCACGCTCGCTACGGTCTCTTCGCTTGACGCCCGTCCGCTGAGGCCGTCCGAAGGAAAGCGAAGCTTTCCTCTTATATCAGCCGGGATATCATTATTCAATTCATTATTCACTATTAATTATTAATTATCATGAAAAAGTCCGTATGGAGTACTATTATCAAAGTGATCATCGCCGTAGCTACCGCCATCGCAGGGGCACTTGGCATCCAATCCTGTATTCTCTAATTTTCAATTTCAATTATCAATTTTCAATTATCATGGGTAAGGCTTATTGTTTCTACCAGAATTACAGGGAGGTTCGCCTCCTTGTAATTCATTGCTCGGCTACACGATATGACAGGGATTTTCCCGTCGAGGCGCTCCGTTCCTCGCACAAGGCACGGGGATTCGCCGATATCGGGTATCATTTCTATATCACACGGGACGGGGAACTGCACCGCTGCCGGCCGGTCAACCAGATCGGGGCGCACGCAGCCGGATGGAACGACAAAAGTATCGGTATATGTTACGAGGGAGGACTCGACGAACAAGGCCGTCCGGCCGATACCCGGACCTACGCCCAGCGCTGTACCTTGATGGATCTGCTACGGCAATTACGAAGGGATTACCCGGAGGCACGCATCCTAGGACATTACCAACTTAGCCCCTATATCCGTAAGGCTTGCCCCTGCTTTGACGCAAGGGAGGAATACGGGGAGATCTAGCATTAGAATTTCTTACCAAAGGCTATATTCAAGAAGGTCTTCACCAATATCTTGAAATCGAACAGCCAAGAGCGATGTTCCAGATAGAACAGGTCGTAACGCAAGCGGCGGAGCATCTTATCGACCGTGTCCGTATACCCATTGTAGAGCGTGGCGTAAGAGGTAACGCCCGGACGGATCTGGTAGAGGTAACGGTAACGGGGATCACGCTCCATGATCTGGTCGATGTAGAACTTACGCTCGGGACGGGGACCGATAAAGGACATGTCGCCCACGAAGACATTCCATAACTGGGGCAGCTCGTCCAAGTGATGTACCCGGAGGAATTTTCCGACACGGGTCATCCGGGGATCTGCCCCACCCTTGTAAAGGGCCGGACCGAACTTCTCCGCATCCAAACGCATACTACGGAACTTATAGATGTTGAACGGGCGACCGAAACGACCGATACGCTCTTGCCTAAAGATCGCCGGGCCTCCATCCTCCCGTTTTACGGCGATATAACAAAGTAAAAACAGCGGGGAGAATACGATCAAGGCCAAAAACGCCAGCGCACAATCCCCTATACGTTTTACATTACGTTGGAACATACCCATCCCATCCGGGATGAATCGCTCCGGTTCCGCTCCCTCACTTTTTCCTAATGGTGTAATTTTCTTTTTTTCAGCACTCATACTCTCTCACTTAATAAAGGCAATCCCTCCACCTCGCCGACGTGCCATTCACGGTAGTCTGCCAAGGAAAATCCGGGGACGGTCAATTGCTTGTAATCCGACTCGTCTCTTCTCAAGATATGTTTGCGGGCGTACGAGCGGAGCGAGCGATCCGTAACGGACACCATCACGATCGGGAACGGGTAGGCGAACAGGCGCAACGGAGTGGTCTCGCTATCCGGGAACGCACGATGCAGCTGGTAGGCCGAACGCTCGAACGCTACCCAGTAGGGACCCGTGCAATACAGGTGTATTGAGTTTTGGTTCGCACGCTCACGATCCATGATCTCTGTCAAATGCTCACGCAACAGGTTCATCAGCCGGATGCCCGAAGGGACGCCGCATCTCTCTCTCTCTTCTCTCATATCTTTTATTTATCGCCGTTCCCGTGCCCGAACCAACGGTCGTAATCACGTAAACGACGTATCAACACAGTCTTGCTCCTCTTGGGCAAGGCCTCCTCCATCCAAGGGTCAACCAGCTCGTGCGCCATGCGCTGGTAGAGGCTGCTGTCCGTACAGCCGTACAGCGTGACCAGCAGCAAGGCACGGGATTGCCCCGCTTTTATCACCGGGAGCATGCTGCGCATCGTGGAGCGCAAACGATCGAACTCATCCGACTCGCCCAAAAGCTTATAGGCAGGAAGGAGCAAAGAGTAAAGCTTGCAACGGATCACGTCGGTCTCACCACGGAGAGAGGCGTAGCCACGCAGGACCTCACGGGCCAGACGGGCATCCTCATCCACTACGACGCCGGAGGCGTGGTAACGGCCCAAGGCATCGTGCAAGCCTTCCGACAGACGGTCGTTGTCCAAATGGGTATAGACGTGCTTACCCTTGGTATTCAGCTCGATCAACTCGTACTCCCCAGCTCTCACCTCGAACAAGGGGACCCA
>NZ_QTLZ01000004.1:0-326991 GCF_003635425.1 Parabacteroides sp. AF27-14 | reverse complement strand
TGATGTTGAATGTTTATGCAAATTTATAACGATAAATTATTATACAATGAAAAAAGAGAACAGCATTAGCAGAAGATCATTTCTGAAAAGTTCAGCCCTAGCGGGTGCGCTTGGAGCAATTGGAACAGGTAGTACAGTTGGTGTATTAACTTCTTGTGGTGGAGGTGAAAGTGCGAACGCAATAAAGCCTTTGAAAGAACCCGGTACTTATTACGTGCCCGAATTACCAGATCTGGCAACTGATGGAAAAGAACTAAAAGCTGGTGTAATCGGTTGTGGCGGACGTGGTTCCGGAGCCGCTTTTAACTTCTTGAACGCTGCGAACGGCGTTACGATCGTGGCTTTAGGCGATACGTTCCAAGAACGTGTCGATGATTTGGCAAAGAAATTAAAAGATGAGAAAGGAATTGATGTACCGGCTGATAAACGTTTCGTCGGCTTGGATGCGTACAAACAAGTGATTGATAGCGGCGTAGATGTAGTGATCGTCGCCACTCCTCCCGTATTCCGTCCAGTTCATTTCCAATACGCCACAGAAAAGGGCAAACATTCCTTCTTAGAGAAACCTATCTGTGTTGATCCGGTTGGTTACCGTACCATTATGGCTACCGCAAAACAAGCTGCGGCAAAGAACTTATGTGTCGTAACCGGTACTCAACGCCATCACCAACGCAGTTATGTCGAGTCTTACAAGAAGATCATGGAAGGATTGATCGGTGAGATCACGGGCGGTACGGTTTACTGGAATCAGAATATGCTTTGGTATCGGGATCGTCAACCGGGATGGAACGATTGCGAATATATGATCAAGGACTGGGTAAACTGGAAATGGCTTTCCGGCGACCATATCGTAGAGCAACACGTACATAATATAGATGTATTCACTTGGTTCAGCGGATTGAAACCAGTCAAGGCTGTAGGTTTCGGTTCTCGCCACCGTCGTATCACTGGCGACCAATATGATAACTTCAGCGTTGATTTCACAATGGAAAATGGTATCCATATGCATAGTATGTGCCGCCAGATAGATGGTTGTGCAAATAATGTAAGCGAATTCATCCAAGGAACCAAGGGATCATGGAGCAGTGACACGATGGAGATCAAGGATTTGGCAGGAAACGTTATCTGGAAATATGATAGCGAGGCCGAAAAAGCGAACTTCAAGCAAACTGACCCGTATACATTAGAGCATGTAAACTGGATCAACTGCATCCGTGGTGGTAAACAAATCGAGCAAGCTTCTGAGACTGCTATCTCCAATATGGCCGCAATCATGGGTCGTGAGTCCGCTTACACGGGTACCGAGACCACTTGGGATGCCATGACTGCCTCTGCATTGGATTACACTCCGAAAGATTTGAACTTAGGAAAGATGGATATGAGCGGCTTCATCGTTCCTGTTCCGGGTAAACCAATCGACAAGAAATAATCCAGACTGTTTATGACATTAAATAGAAGAAACTTTTTAAGAACCTCCTTATCCGGCGCTGCTTTAGCGGTAGGAAGTACAGCCTTGGCCTCCTGCTCTTCCAAGCCGGCAAACACTGCCAAAGGAGAAAAAGGGAGCGACAAGCCCGGCAAGGACCTTGAATTAAAGCTTTCTTTCCAAGAGGGAATCGCCCCGGGTGAAAGTTTGAACGAGAAACTTGATTTTATGGAGAAGTTGGGCGTTGTAGGTTTTGAGCCGGGTGGCGGAGGATTAGCCAGCCGGGTAAACGAGATCAAGCAGGCCTTAAACGGACGTAATATCAAAGTGAGTGCCATTTGCGCCGGCTTCAAAGGCTTTATTCTTTCTACCGATCCAGCCATCCGCAAGGAATGCATGGATACGATGAAAGAGATCATCGCCGCAGCCAGTGAATTAGGTTCTACGGGCGTGATTATCGTTCCTGCCTTTAATGGTCAAGTCCCCGCCTTGCCTCATACGATGGAGACACGGGATTTCCTTTGCGAGCAATTCAACGAGATGGGAACTTTCGCCGCCCAGCATGGGACTAGCGTCATCTTTGAACCTTTGAACCGAAAAGAGTGTTTTTATCTACGTCAAGTAGCCGACGCCGCCTCTTTATGCCGGGATATCAATAATCCGGGTGTACGTTGCATGGGCGACTTCTGGCATATGACATGGGAAGAGACCTCTGATATGGGAGCCTTTATCTCCGGTGGAGAGTATCTCCAACACGTACACGTGGCCAGCCGCAAACGTCGCAGCATGCCGGGTGAGGATGGAGATGCCGATAACTATATCAATGGCTTCAAGGGATTGAAAATGATTGGTTATAACAACTACGTAAGTTTCGAGTGCGGATGTCAGGGAGACCGTAACGTGGTAGTCCCCGCCGCCGTCAAGTTATTACGTGAACAATGGGAACAAGCTTGGTAAGATGCCTTTAGTATATCCAAATATGCAATTGAGTGAGGTGGTGGAAGAACACCCCTCACTCATTCCCGTAATCAACCGGTTTGGGATTCGTCTCGGGCTTGGCGACAAATCGGTGAAGACGCTCTGTGAAGAACATTCGCTGGATACGGACTTTTTATTGACAGTGATCAATACCTTCCTCAACGAGGAGTATTTTCCGGAGAAGAAGTTACAAACTTTCCATACATCGCAGATCATTGATTACCTGACAAAGACGAACCAATACTATTTACGTTATCAGCTTCCCAATATAGAACGCCATCTAGGTTCCTTTATCTCGATGAGTACGCCCGGTAATCCTACTCTTGGATTGATAGGACGCTTCTTCTCCTCGTTCAAGGAAGAACTCATCGCCCGCATTGAGAAAGATGATAAGATATGGTTCCCCTACTGCATGTCGTTAAGTAAAAAGCTGGGAAAAGAACCGGCGGGAACGATCGATGGATTGCAAATCACCTCCGAGCAACGTACGGAAGATACCATCGAGGCCCTTTTAGCCGACTTAAAAAGTATCATGGTCAAGCATCTTTCGGGAGATTACGACGAGAATTTATGTTATGCCGTCCTCTTCTCCATCTGTAGTCTGGAGAAAGATATCAAACAACACAACCGGATCCGGTATCGAATCCTTACCCCCATGGTCTCGGCCATGGAAAAATTATGTATCTAACGATCTGAAATGCATCGAAACAAACAAATAGCGATCATACTGTCTGATACCCTAAGAAGTATTGGGCTGCAAAGCTTGCTGACCGACTACTTCCCCCCGGTAGAGGTTTGCTATTTTCCAAATTTCGAGATGCTTTCCTCCACAGGAAGCGACACCTACGATTACTATTTCACCGATTCAGATACCCTTGTGCTCAACGCAGATTTCTTCCTCCCGAGAAGAAACAAGACCGCCCTCCTCATCGACAGCAGCGAAGAACACGGGGCGCTCTCGTCTACGAACCGTATCACGTTACGTTCCTCCCAAGAGACCATTATCGAGCAATTGCAACAATTATTTACGAGCGACAGCTCCGGCAACACCACTACCGAAAACAACAAGGACCTATCCAGCCGTGAGGTAGACGTACTTCAACTGATCGTAAAAGGCATCACGAATAAAGAGATCGCCGATAAGCTGAACATCAGCCTGAACACCGTCCTTACCCATCGTAAGAACATCACCGCCAAGCTGGGCATCAAGACCGTATCCGGCCTCACCTTCTACGCCATCATGAACGGGATCATCTCCGGCGACGATATCGAACTATAGCGAAGCCAACAAACCAGCTTTCAAAATCACTACATCTAGTGATTGACCATCCTGTTTCTTTACCGTTTCTTCGCGATTGAAAAAATATACTAACAAAAGAAATTCGATGAAGAGACACTACTTAGGTATCATCGCCCTAGGTGCGTTGGGGCTGCAAAATGTATACGCCGAGGACATCAAGGCTAACGAGAACGACACGATAAAAACCTATAACATGGGTGAGGTAATCGTGACCTCATCCACGAAGGAGACAAATAATCTCCGCACGTTACCCGGTTCCGTATCGATCCTTTCCCCACAAATGATCTCCGGCAGGCAGATCGACGCACTAAAGGATATAAGTTCTTTCGTCCCGAACCTATACATGCCGGATTATGGGGCAAAACTAACCTCGGCCATCTATATCCGCGGTATCGGAGCCAGAAGTAGCGGACAATCCGTGGGCTTATATGTAGACAACGTGCCTTATCTGGATAAAAGCACCTTCGATTTCGAGCTGACCGATATCCAACGCATCGAGGTATTACGAGGGCCGCAAGGAACCTTGTATGGTCGTAACGCCATGGGGGGCATCGTAAATATCTATACCATCTCCCCGTTCGATTACCAAGGAAAGAAACTCTCCCTATCGGCCGGAAGCTACGGGCAATATAAAGTCAAGGCCTCCCATTATGCTAAGTTGAGCGAGACCATCGGATTCACCGCCGCTGCTTACTATGACCATAGCGACGGCTTCTACACCAATGCCTACGATGGGAAAAAGATCGATAAGGAAGACAATGTAGGCGGCCGATTCAAGTTAGAAGGTCGCTTCAATCCGAACTTCCGTGCCTCCTACTCCCTTTCCGTAGATTATACGGATCAAGGAGCGTTTCCATATGGCATGTTCATCGGAACCGGAAATACCGATCACAAGTATGTAAATCCTATCAATATCAACGATCCCAGCTCTTATAAACGGACTGTTATCGCCAATAACCTGTCCCTCGAATACCGAAATGAGCACGTGATACTGAGCAGCACCACCGGTCATCAATATTTCAAGGATGACATGAAGATGGATCAAGACTTCTCCCCTCTCTCGATCTTCACCCTCAACCAAAAGCAAAAGCAAAACGCTTTCAGCGAGGAATTGGCGATCAAGAGCAACACGAGGAATAATTACCAATGGTCCTTCGGACTCTACGGTTTCTACGATGATCTACATACGGACGGCCCGGTCGATTTCAAAGAAGATGGGATTAAGACCGTTCTCCAGCCCGTATTCGATCAATTGAAGAAAGATCACCCTAAGATGCCCTATCTAAAAATACTGGACGATCATCTTTATATTCCGGGTTCTTTCGACACCCCTTCTTACGGCCTTGCATTGTATCACCAATCCACTTATAACAACTTGTTCACGGAAGGTCTGTCAATTACCGCCGGTATCCGCTTGGATTACGAGAAGCAAAAGATGGATTACAATTCTGAGGCTAAGATGAGAATGGGTTTCGGCTTCGTAGAAAACGGACCGGTTATCGACATCGAGAAACTTTTCCCGATCCCAACCACCGTGATGGACGCCAGTGTCTCCCAAGACTTCTGGCAAGTACTTCCGAAAATATCTTTAAAGTACGAATGCTCGCCAAACACGTTCACCTATGTATCGGTAGCGAAAGGTTATAAGACCGGGGGCTACAACGTACAAATGTCGGCAGACGTGATGCAAAGCCAGATGCAATACGATATGATGAGCGCTTTCAAGGACATGATGCCGATCGAGGTCAAAGAACCTACCCCCATCGAGGAAGTAGCCGCCTACAAACCGGAGAAAAGCTGGAACTACGAGATCGGTATCCGTAGCGAGTTGCTATTCCAACGCCTAAGCGCAGAATTGACAGGTTTCTATATGGACATTAAAGACGTGCAGCTGACCAAATTCGTAAATAGCGGAAACGGCCGTATCCTCACCAACGCCGGGAAAGCAAAAAGCTACGGTATAGAGGCCTCCTTGCGTGCCCGCATCATCGATGGGCTAACCGCCGACGTTAATTACGGTTTCACCCATGCTACGTTCCGGGATTACAACAACGGGAAAGAGGATTTCAAGAACAACTTCATCCCATATACCCCACGTCATACCCTCAACGTCGGACTGCAATACACCCGCCTGTTCCGTAACGCATGGATAGACCAATTCTCCGCCTCCGCCCAATTCAGCGGTGTCGGAAAGATCTTCTGGACCGAGCGAAACGACATCTACCAGAAATTCTACGGAACGGTGAACGCAAAGGTAGGCGTACGCAAAGGTATCGTCAACGTAAACCTATGGAGCCGTAATATAACGAACACCCATTACTCTGCATTTTATTTCGAGTCATTCGGGAATCCGTTTATCCAACTGGGTAAGCCCTTCCAGATTGGTGCGGAGGTGGCGATCGCCTTTTAAGCGCAAGCATTCAATAGAAATAAAAAACGGGAGAGCCGGTTCTTATACCAACTCTCCCGATAACATTATTCTTAGTCTTCGACAGCCTACAGAGCAAGAGCTATAATACGTCTCTTCTAGTAAACGAATCCCCCTATATATATTCCATCCTTAGCCTCGAATATAAAACTATACAGATCTTTTTATAGATTCCTCAAAAGAAACCACATTATATTTTCCATCAAAATCATTACTTAATGACAAATCATAAGCATCATCATCAAAAGCACGTTGTACAAAACGAATCAGTTTTATACCTAGCCATACGAAAGGATTTAATAATGTAGTCAACCATATTTTATGACCACTATATTTCGCTATAGCATTTACCATAACAGAAGTGGAAGCGTACTCTATATTCTGCGGACAAAAAATCCCCTTAGAATTATTATCAATCAACAGTCTGATAAATTCACATAGATTATCAATAAAAATCAAGCTCTTTCTCTGCGGATAATCAGGAAACACAGGCAACTTTTGCCCGTATTTCACTAGTAAAGGATAATTCCCTTTGCAACCTTTACCATATATCGCTGGTGGACGAACACTGCATACCGCAAACGAATCGTCATTCATGGATTGAATAACTTTATCCGCCTGCAGTTTACTATCTCCGTAAAAGCTAGAAGGATTCTCATTATTCTTATCTGTGACAATACCACAATCATCTCCATAAACGTTCATTGACGACAAGAAAATGAATTGCTTCACTCCTGACTCTCTTGCTGTTTGGCATATATCAATCGTCATATCCCGATTAATCGAATAGAACAAATCCCTTAAGTCTTCCGTAATTTTTATATGAGCAATACCAGCGACATCTATCACTACATCAAAAGAAGAGAAATCTGTTTTCTTCCATTCATTATTTATTGTTCCAATAGAAGCAACTTGGTATTTTGAGGGGAATCGGTTTAACCAGTTTTCTATATTTGTCCCAATATAGCTACCGGCTCCTGTTATCAGCACTCTTTTCATTACTCTTATATCATTTGAAACTCTCCCAATCTCTTATAACAGCATCCCATGGTCCTCTATCCTCCTTGTCATATATATACACACACTTTGCATCTTTAAAATCACGCAACCATTCAGCTATAGAACATAAACCACCTTCTACACGCTTACTATAATCGATAATTTCACTCATGGAAGTAAAAGGCTCGAACTCTTTACGATCATTCGGATCAATATATCCGTTCATCATACCTTTCACCCAAAGATAAGGTAATGGCATTCCTGCAAATTTACAAGTAGGATTCCATGCCGATGCGCGGAAGTTTGTTTCCATGAAATAATAGGTTCCATCCTTATCAATCAAGAATTCCACTTCAAATACTCCTTCAAAACCAATCTCTTCAAACATGGCTTGCAGCCTGATTTCCATATCTTTATCAGTAAACATACAGACATCATGAAACGGACTATAATATCCTTGAATCAGATATTTCCACTTCATCTGTGTAATAATCTGCATTTCTTTACCATTTTTGATGGTATAACCCTCAAGTGCCATTTCATTTTGCTTATCGACAAAATGTTGTAACATAACGAGTGGACACGTTATCTTTTCTAAAGCCTCCACAAGTTCCTGCTTATTCTGACAAATAAACACATCAGATTTCCAACTACCCAAATTTGGAGAAATATCTTTAGTTATAATAGGATACCAAAGCCCATCTGGTACAGGATCTCCCTTTTTAATAACATACGAATCAAGTACATTAAATCCATGTCGTTTTGCACACTGTTGAATTTCATACTTATCCATGAATTCATTAATACGTCCGTTACGTCCTGCATTGTAAGTGATAAACTTATCTTTCCACTCCTCAAAGTGCAAATCAAAATAGCCTACAGACTTATCATCCGAAAACAGGATATAAGGTTTTTTTCCTGTTTCTTCAGATAGTCTTCCATATTGATTTATCAATAGCAGAAAACCATCTTTAACCGAATCTACACGGTGAAGCTCCGAGATGTATTTACTTTTTGTAGCCACCTCATATCTACGTTTTACAGAAATATATACAGGATTAATTCCTTGTTCGCCAAAAGCACGGATCATATTCAAAGGATTGTAATGCTCCAACGCAAACACAATAACCAAATGCCCATTATAGCTATTATTCATTATTACAATTATTTATTTCTATATTTACTTTCATTTTTATAAACACCTTCTCCTGTAACTACAACCTTAATAACTCCGAAGAAGGTCTTGAAGTCCAACCAAAAGCTCTGTTGCTCCGCATAATCAGCATCAAGCACCATTTGAACATCACGCTCTGCCGCTCTGTCATAGACATCAACAGTACAAAACATGCCAGGCATAACATCATAACGTTTGCAGAATCTAGCATTGTTCTTATATGGATTGAACTCAAAATCTAAAATCGGTCTCGGGCCGATAATAGCCATCTGACCAAGTAAAATGTTAAACATCTGAGGAAGCTCATCCAAACTTGTTCTTCTCAATACAGCACCAACTTTTGTAATACGAGTATCATCCGCACTAGTTACAACTCCACCTTTCTCAAAAGCACCATCACACATAGTACGAAACTTATAAATCCTAAAAGGTCTTTGTCCTTTACCAAGTCTTACTTGGCGAAACATAATGGGGCCTTTGCTGTCTAATTTAATTGTAATAGCAATAATAATCATAGGGATACAGCAAACCATCAATCCAAAAAACGAAAGTAATATTCCAATCAGTGGCTTAAAAAAGTTCTTATACATAAATAATGGTATTAACACTAAATTCTCCTCAAAGTACATTCAAAAGCTTCCGCATAATTCGTTCCCCACTGGCTACCCCTAACAGTGGCAAGACCTGTAATATATTCGACACTACGAGGATGCGGATAAGGGCGCATCACACCTCTGTACATTCCCAATGCCATAATCTTGGCATTCACTCCTTCTTTACCAACTTCCACGTAACAATTAGGACGGAACAGATTCATAGCGTTATTAATAGCCCATTCCGTGCAACTTGGCACCTCCATATACCAAAATTCATTCACTCGTTTCACCTCGGGCCTACGTTGGAACAAACGGATAGCTTCCTGACAAGCCATAGAAGTCTGCAAATGATCATTGTTTGTATCAGCGGGATGATGAGTAATGACAATATCTGGCAGACTCTCTTTGATAGCACTTTCAATAAACTGCACCAATTTCAAATGCGGCACCGTATTCATCTCTATATTAGGGAATACTCCTTCATATATTTTGTTTATTCCAAGAAATTTGGAAGACGCATTCAAGTTATTGTTTAATTCCTTATCCTCTGGACGGAAAGCCCTCGCTCTAGCTTCTGTACACATTAGACATACATCCACTATATGTCCCTCTCTAGTCCATTTGTAAATGGCCCCACCTGCACCTAAAACTTCATCATCAGGATGTGCTGCTACTATTAAATATTTCATAAGTATGGTACAATTAAATATTTTGAAATTTCCTTGGTTACATATGTAAAGAATCTACAGATTAAACCCCTAATCTTCTAATAAAATCGATTTTTTTAGATTATCTAAAATCTGACAAATAGAGTATTTTGGCTTCCAACCAAGAGCACATAATTTATTAGTAGACAACCTCAGTTTAGTTTCTGGAGCATATCCCATCTCGTTGTTAATCTCCAACTTAACTTTAATATTTGGATTGATTTTTTTTTGTATATATAATGCCAAATCTTTTGCAGAAATATAACTATCTTCATTTGCAACATTATAAGCTTGACCGTTATTTCCATTAAGAAGAATATACAGAATGGCACTTATTGCGTCCATAGTATAACAATATGGCCTAGCTGCATTTCCTGAAGAATGCAAAATAATATCTTTATCTTGAACAGCCAATCTACAGAATTGAACTATTACACGATTATCATCATTAGACACTCCAGCTCCTGTTGTTTGAGTTAATCTTGCTACTTTTACATTTACGCCATATTCCGAAGCATACAAACAGCAAAGATTTTCCGTAGCTCTTTTTGCCATAGGGTAACTACTACGTACAGCCATTGGTTCTAAATAGCCTTGAATATCTTCAGTTACAAGTATAGAATCATCCGTAATAGTCCCATACACTTCTAAAGAAGATAAATATACGAAACTCTTAACTTCTGACTTTCTAGAAAATTCCAAAAGATTACGAGTTGCTTGATAAATAATATCAAAAGTTTCTACCGGATGCTCTACAAAAAATTGGCTAGATGTTGGGGCTGCGCAATGAACTATATAGTCAATTGTACCAATTTCACTATAATCAAACTGACTTAGATCACACTCTATAAAATGAATATTCTTTAATTCAGCCTCATCAAACAGATCCACACCTTTCTTAATATTTCGTACTGGTGCTATAATATCAATATCCTGTTTTATTGCAAGTAAAGAATGAGCTAAGATAGAACCTATTAATCCTGTACATCCAGTAATCAAGAATCTTGAATGAGATAATCTATGTGATAGCTCAAATGATTGTGTAAAATCTCTTATATTCTGTTGAAGAACCACATTCATACTAGAACCCAAATATTTGTTGATTTTCATGAACTTCAACCATAGCCCTAAATATAAAATAATCAGTAGGTGTTGTTATTTTAATATTTTCCATAGGCCCCATTATTGTATTCATTTTATAGCCCATAGAACTCATTAAGGTACAAGAATCTATATAATCATGCCTATTCCTTTCTAATACTTTCTTATGAGCTTGCAATATATCATTCAATCTAAAGCTTTGAGGAGCACGGGCAATTTTAGAATGCTCCCGAGAAGGAATATCTAACGAACCATCATCTTGCGTAACAATAAAAGTCTCAGTTGCAGGAATACAAGTTATGCAATTACCCTTATCGTTAACCATGTTGATATTATCTGTTATAGTCTGCTGTGTTATAAGAGGTCTTACACCATCATGTATCAAAACATTAACATCATTCGCTTTTAGTTCTTTTGCATATTTCTCGGCAGCACAAAGACCATTATAAATACTATCTTGTCCAGTTTCACCTCCTGGCACAATACTTACGACTTTTGTGATCTCAAATTTCCTCAGTTGCTTTTCTAAGAAAGGAATCCAAGCTTTAATACAAACCACACAAATCGCATCTATATCAGGATGAGTATCAAATAATTCAAGGGTATAAATAATAACCGGTTTTCCTCGTAGTTCAAGGAACTGTTTGGGACGAGATATAGTGTTCATTCTTTTCCCCGAACCACCCGCAAAAATAATAGCAACATTCATAGTCATTCGTTTACATCTACTAGATAATATATTCCTCTATATTTTGTATAAGACTCATTTAAATCAATAAATTTTATAACTTCATATCTTGAAGACATATCTATTGATATATCTTTAGGAAGTGACATATAGTCTCCATAAATACACTTCATATAATAATCATATCCTGCTGGAATTTTAACCATATGCCCTTCAAATACCGCATCTACAGTATTAAAAATATCTCTATCATACAATCGGAATAATCCCTTAAATGATGATACAGTTTCTTTCACATATTTAGCTGTAAAGAAATCATATTGAGTCATTTTATCTTGATGTTTCTTCCAAATCTTATAACGGTTTTGTGAAGATCTAACAAGAGATAATAGAATTTTAGTAGGCAATCGCAAAAAAGAGCCTTGATTATCAGGAAGTCTTTGAACATTAAACACAGAAAACATTATAGAGTGATATATTTGTAAGGCTCTCTCTACTTTAGAGCTCGGACATCCTTCAAAAGGAATCACATCTATATAAATTCCATGATATATATCTTCATTCACTGAATGTCTGTTAACATAAGTAGTCCGTACATCAACTAAATTCATTGCTGCATGATGATAATTAACTTTTTCATCTGTACGGACAAGTACATAATGGCTGGTATCTGCTACTTGATCCCAAATCTCATACAATCGTTCGTAATCTTTTCTTGGTAAAAAGACATCCAAATCGTCATCCCAAGGTATAAATCCTTTATGACGTACAGCGCCCAGCATAGTCCCACCACCACACCAGTATGTAAGATTATTCTCCTCGCATATTTTTTTGAAATACAAGAAGATTTCCAAAAGCTTTAACTGCAATTGACGTACGGTGACTCCCTCAGAGAGCTCATAGTCCCTATATCTCTGATATTGGCTCATAACGATTTCTTTATAAATGCTTCAATACTTTGATAAAATCGATACCACAAGACCTTTGATAACGACACATGGAACGGCATGATTTTCATTCGCTTATAATCTTTTACTATTTTTCCCCAAAGCAAGCTAGGATCATGGAATATTTTATGAATATCATCTTTATAACTATGACTAAAATTTGCACCTACTACATTGGTTCCGTGTTGACGATATAAAATCGTGCTCTCATCTATATAGTCATATACACCCTTCTTAATGAGAATATATTCAACCCAATTATCATGAGCTCCCATAGTACCTTCAAATTGTCGGTAAGGAAGGAGTAATTTCTTAGCCGCAAGATTGAACATCTGTGTACAGCCATACGAGGCATGTCTATTTGTCCATTGTTTGTAAAAATCATATACAAAATCAGGATTACGATTATCCCCTTTCCAAAGTGATGGCATCAATACGGTTAAATCAGCGTCAACAACAGTCAAGTCCGTAAAGACTCCAATAGCTGTATTTTCACCATATTTTTGCTCCAATTCTCTAAGATATGAATAGGTTCGCTCTATTTTATTTTCCATCCATACATCATCTTGATCACAGAACATATAATAATCAGCATCTACGACTTTTAATAAATACATAAATGAACGTCCAGCTCCCATATTCATAAACTCATCACGTAAAAGATGAATCTTATTCGGATTTTTCTTTGCATATTCTTGCAAAATCATCCTTGTATCATCTGTAGATCCATCATCTCTGATATATAGTAACCACTCTTTATTTGTTTGTTTCAATATAGATTCTATTTGCTCTTTAATAAATAATGAGCCATTATAAGTGGACATTAGAATTGCAATCATAATAATTTGTTTTTATAAAAAAATAAGAACATGAAAAACATGCATAAACGCTAAAAATAAATACACATCATATCCAAAGATATAAATACAATCTCATTCAACAATAAAAAGGTTAAGAAGCTATATACCTTATCTAGAACCACTCTTCCAACTCGTAAAGACAATTTTCATTCGCTCCTCCACTATCTTTTCCTTATAACCAAAGCAAACATCCTCATTATTTCATAGTTTTCAATACTTTTGCAGGTATACCTCCTACTACACTATAAGGTGGTATATCTTTTGTCACCACCGAGTTAACACCGACAATACATCCTTTCCCTATACGTACTCCAGGAAGGATAGAAACATTATCGCCTAACCATACATTATCTTCAATTACTGTACCTTCTTTGTAAATTAAAAGTCGATCTGCCGGCGGTATATCATCAGCTACAGATCTACCATGTGCATTGTCTGTAATCAAAACATTACGTCCCATAAGTACCCCATTTCCGATTTTGATGGAATAAATAGCTGTAATTTTAGCATTCATCCCAATATGACAATTATCGCCTATTGTAATAAAAGGATAAAAATTCTTTTGTACTCGATAAGAATTGTATGCTGTGAGCTCCATATTCTTATCTAAGAAAGTATTCTTTCCGATAGAGATATATTGGGCACCTTTTAAATAACAAAATTTAGGATTAATAAGACTTCCCGAGCCAAATGATTTAAAAAATCTCTTCATTACTCCCGTATAAAAACATCTCCAGAGAAATGGAATGAGACGAAAAATAATACTATAATTACAAACATAAGATAAACATCGCCCCATATTTACAAGTAATGATACTGTTATTTCTTTTATATTTAGCATTCTATTTTCTATAGAAAAAATAATAACGAAACAAGACGGGAAAAAAACAAAAATCGAGTAATTTGTTTCTAATCCCATATTTTCTACATAAAAAAGCATAAAATCGAAAACGAATAATCAGCATATGCCCCCCTTTAAATCCTTGAACAATCTCCTCTAATCTCCGTAAATAAGGGAGAGCATCATTACCACCTACTATAATCTTTCTAAAAAAGAAAATAGAACGATTCTTCAACACATGTTCATAGGATTTGCCACAATAGGTTCGCACTTCATCTATATTCTTTTGATAGAAATAAAGATGAGATTCAAAGTGTGATATATCGGTAATACATTTACTTATTGAACTTATATCGGCCAACACACGATAATAATAATCAGGCTTTACCTTTTCATAAGAAGAAGCATAATCATACTTTAATCCCAACATAATACTTTGGATATTAAAATCAGAATCTTGTAGAGATTTTAACCGTTCATCCCACTCTATACCATATTTTCGTAAGGAATCACTCCGATATATATTATTCCATACTACAAAAGGAAGATGAGGCAGTAAAAATAGCAACAAATCATCTTTAGTCTTAGGTGGTAAACCATAACGAATCGTTCCATCATTGTACTCCCTCTGAAAAGTAGCTGCTGGAAATATAGAAAAATCTAATTCGGAATGAGCTTCCATAAAACAAATCCGCTGAGAAAGACAATATGGAGCTATATAATCGTCCGAATCAAAAAAAAGAATATAACAACCTTTCGCTTGTTCGAAACCTATATTTCGACAAGTCTGGGCACCCTTTGGCAAACGATTTCGCTTAAAAAAACGAATTCGCTTATCTGATTTTTGAATGTGCTGCAATAAAGTGAGCGTTTTCTCATCAGAGCCATCATCAACCAATAGTAATTCCCAATCTTGATAATCTTGAGCTAGGATGCTATTTATCATCGTTTGTAACAATTCCCCTTTATTGAATACGGGGATTACAATAGATGCTATAGGAACCATTACAATATATTTATTAAATTGCCTTTTACCTTATAATTCAATAGATAAAAAAGCGTTACCAACAGAATGACAAACACTTATCATATTAACTTTAGATTGATCAAAAATATTGGAAGAATAGATAAAATTCATACTATATATTTTTGTCATAATAAAATATAGATACCGCACACAAAAACACCCATGATTCTATTTCTAAAAGCCAATAAGGACGTTGCCAAAACGACATAATAAAAAGAAGAAACATTCCAAATGCTAATCGTGAAGGAAAAGCATAAATCACAGACAAGAAGAACAAAAATAAAAGAGACAGACCAATAAACCCATTAGCCATAATGAAATTTCGGTAAGAGCTGTTAGCCGTATTCGCAAATTTTTCATTCATAAAAGTACTTCCTTTTCCTACAAGATACTCAGAAGTACTCAATTTGTCATATGTCTGCATAAAATCGTAAGTATTTCTGTTATTGCCCTGTACACCTTTTTCTTCATCATAGGCCAATCGATTTATAATCAAATTCTGGATAATTCCATCTGGACTATAGGAGAGATAGCACCAACCTACACAAACAAACAAAACGATCACTAAACTCATCTTACTAATTTTGCGAAAAGAAATCTCTGGTATCAACTCATATATGAACCACCCTGCTACCAATAAAACATAAGCAGCTAAAGAAAAACTAAAAATTAACGAAATTAACATAATTACGTTCCGGAAATCCTTCATGCTATATCTATTAATATAAAGCAACAGAGCACAAAACATCCCCAAATGTCCTGGTTCAGTAAAAATACTATGGAAACGTAGAAAATCACCATATGCCGTTATAAAAAAGTAATAGTTAAGAAATGGAGGATACCATGTATTGATTGGATGCCTAATCTCCATTGGCTGTAAAGGGAATTCCAAAAAGATGATAAAGACATATGCTACAAAAGAAATAAAAAGAATCAACGAAATAATATTGATAGTAAGATCCTTGAGACGTACTTTTTCTTCCTTTTGCATCGAAACAATAAAGAATAACGGAAGAATACGCTTGATAAGCTGAACAACAGGAGTTTGAAGCTGTTCTGCTTGATAAATCCCCATCCATAAGTAAAATAAAAACAGAAAAAAGGCTGGCAGTCTATAACGATTTGAAATCTTGCTCCTTAACAAAATACGACAAACAAGGAACAACATAATAGAGATGTTACCAACCAGTATATCCCCCCACAAAAACCATGGATAACATGATTGAAAAATAACAATAAACGCAAACAGAACACTACACTGCGACAATATATGTTGTGAAGTATATTTTTTCATAATTTTTATTCTACCAATAAGTACTATTTTCAATGCCTACAAAATGACAAACAAAAGAAACAAAATATATTCCATTACATATGATTCCAGACAACGCAATGAAACTTAATAAATTAATAGACCGATACCTATTTATCTTTTTATCCCTAGTAAACCAAACCGTTTATTTCTATAAATCAACGATATAAAGCAAAAAACTTCCACTGCCACAGCCATCACCGTCACTGTGTACATATTAATATTTTCTATCACCCACAACAAGCCTATTCCTGCCAAGAAAAACAAACAATTACTGACCATTACCCGCATATAAACCGATGAATATCCAAATGGGACAAGGCGATTACCTCCCATAAAAATATTAAAAGAGACAAAAATCGCAGATACGCCCAATAATCGCATAATGACAGACGACTCCTTTATATATTCACCAGAGAAAAAGCGTACGATCCATTCACTTCCGGCAAACAAAGCGACATAAGCCAACGTAACAACCCCTGCCACCAAAAACATCACACGATTAACAAAACTAACATTACGTTCACGAGAAATCTTCGGGAAAACTGCTTGCGCCATCATGGAAATAGGTAACTTCATCAAATATAACATTTTATCCGCCATATCATAAATAGAAACCTCGGACATTCCCAAGAAGGAACCAATCAGCAATTTGTTTACGTTCACATAAATCTGGGTAGACACGATTGACACAAACAAAGGAGCACTCTCCTTATAAGCTAATTTTAAATCCCTTATTGGTATTACCGATAAGTTTATCCTCTCCTTTCCCAAAACGATATACAATGACAAACAACCCGCCAACATAGCTCCGATACCATTCAACAATGGAACCCATAAATAATCCTCCCGCTCACGAACAAATAAGAATATAGCGACCACGAACAGCAAACGGGCAGACAGGTTCACGATAGTGATATACTTCATCTTCTCGATCCCTTGGAAAAACCAGATGGGTAGAAGAAGCTCATTAAATGTCAATAAGAAAGAGAGAACATAGACCCAATAATAATCCTTGAAAAACGGAACTAAACTTATAATCAATAAATATACGACAAGGCAAATAAGCCATAATATCAATTTACATAAGTAAGTAGATGATACAATTCTAGATAAAAGCACTTTATCCTCCTTATAAACCGCCACTTTCCTCGCCCCAGACATATTGAATCCGAAGTTTATCACCAACGAGACATAGTTTATAATAGCTTGAGCAAATACGATCACACCATACAATTCCAACCCTATAACACGCAACAAATAAGGATAGGTCAACAAGGGGAATAGGATCGTAAATACCTGCAATATACTTAGGTACGAAAAATTCGCTAATACGGTTTTATTCCTACTTAGTTTGTCTTGAAAAAATACCATCTTATTAAATACGGGCTAATCCCTGAAAAAAATATCCCTTGTATAAACCTTCCCCGCTACATCATCCAAACAATTGTTATAACGATTAGCTATGATAGCATGGCTCATCTCCTTAAATCGGGCTAAGTCATTCACGACCATACTGCCAAAGAAGGAAATTCCATCTTCCAAAGTTGGCTCATAGATGATAATTGCCGCCCCTTTCGCCTTGATACGCTTCATCACACCTTGGATAGAGGATTGACGGAAATTATCACTATTCGATTTCATCGTCAAGCGATAGACTCCGATCACACACTCCTTCTCCTCTACCTGCCGGAAACTGTTCCGGTCGCTGTAACCGTAATAGCCGGCCTTGCGCAATACCTGATCTGCAATGAAGTCCTTACGAGTTCGGTTGCTCTCCACGATGGCACTCATCATGTTCTGAGGTACATCTTGATAATTAGCCAATAGCTGCTTGGTATCTTTAGGCAGGCAATAACCTCCATATCCAAAACTGGGGTTGTTATAGTGCGTACCGATTCGTGGATCCAAACCTACACCTTGAATGATCGCTTGCGAATCCAATCCCTTCACCTCCGCATAGGTATCCAACTCGTTGAAATAGCTTACTCGCAAAGCTAGATAAGTATTAGCGAATAATTTCACAGCCTCTGCCTCTTTCATTCCCATGAACAGGGTAGGTATATCCTGCTTGATGGCTCCTTCTTGTAACAAGGCTGCAAATATTCGGGCCGCCTCTTCCAATGCCGGAATATCAGCAATCTTACTTATCGCCTCGTTCTCAGCGTTGAATTGTTCATCAGCTATCAGCTTCGGCGTTCCCACGATAATTCGGCTTGGATATAAGTTGTCGTATAACGCCTTGCTTTCACGTAAGAATTCGGGCGAGAATAGTAGATTCAATTTCGAAACTCCCCTATTGGCATATTTTAAGTAAAGACTCCGGCAATAGCCCACAGGAATAGTCGATTTAATGACCATTATGGCCTCCGGATTAACACTTAGCACTAAGTCTATCACATCCTCTATATGATGCGTATCAAAGTAATTCTTCACCGGATCGTAGTTCGTAGGAGCTGCGATGACAATGAAGTTTGCCTCCCGGTATGCGGAGGCTCCATCTAACGTTGCCGTAAGATTTAGCTCCTTCTCTGCCAAGTATTTTTCTATGTATTCATCCTGTATGGGAGATTGCTTACGGTTAAGCATCTCTACCTTTTCTGGAATGACATCCACTGCTATTACCTGATGATGTTGTGCCAACAAAGTGGCAATACTTAGTCCTACATAACCAGTTCCGGCTACGGCTATCTTGATTTCTTTATTCATTTGATTGTTTTTTCGTTAGCACCAAACATTTCTCATCTTTCTGATTTTCAAAAAAGATGAAGTATTTATCAACCTACTCCTCCCAAACTCCGGCCTGCTTATCCCAAAGCTTAGCATTTGTACTAGACTGGAAGACTTTTTTCGGGGAAGATACAACAGGATTCACAGTTAAGTCATTTGTTTTATATCGGGAGGGACAGGAAGTAAGTGTTCAAATTAGGATATACTTCTTAATTAGGACACTTTTGAAGTGTCCTAACTGAGTTTGGTAAAAAAATTACGTTTAGGTTCCTTATTCGATAACCCAATCCCCCAACGTATGCCGCTCACTATCAAAATTAATCCCAACCTTTACGATCGGCAACCCACAAAGGGCGAAGCGCTCCGGGTAATTGCGCAAATTGATTTGCTCAAGGGCTATATCCGCGGTCTTGTTTAACTTCAATTCCACGACATAGAGTGTTGTCGGTGTGCGCATCACCATATCCACACGGCCTTTCGGGGTACGGACTTCCACGTTCACATACATTCCTAGCAGGCTGAAGATCGTGTAAAGCAAGGACTGGTAATGGCCCTCGTAATCCGTATTGTCACATTGGGGGATGGTGGACAGGAAGGTCTGCAACAGACGCAGGGCATCGTCCATCCGCTCTCCAGCGATCGCCTCGAAAAGAAGGGCTACCGTAGTAAGTCCATCCGCTGTGTATTGATGCAAATAATTGGGCAATAAACTCTTCATCAATCCCATACGTACCTCCTTGTTTGGGATGTCGAGCGTGTACAAATTCGTGAGCGAGGAATAATCCTTTATTGTGATGTAACCGCTCTGATAGAGCAATGGCGTAATATCGACCATCCGTTCCGTGGGTGCGTCAAACGACTCTGCCAAAACCTTGCGTGCGCCTATTTGCTGGGGTTTCACGTGATACTTGTTCAGCATCTCGATCAAATAGGTGGGCGTACCGCTACCGAACCAATAGGAATTTAGTTTACTGTCGGCCAAGGCGTTCAACAGGCTAAACGGGTTGTATATATCGGGCGAGGGCCACGTGAAATGGTAACCGTCATAATTCGATTTCAAGGCACCCAAGGCACCCTCCGGAGTAACGCCGAGGTTGTCGGCCAAACGACCGATATCCTCGCCCATCTGCTCACGCATTTCCTCCTCCGTGATGCCACAGAGGGCGGCGTACTCCGGGAGCATGCTGATGTTCTTTATATTGTTCAACTCACTGAAGATGCTCAATTGGGAGAACTTGGTAATTCCGGTCAAGAAAACAAAACGCAAATAAGGATCGCAGGCTTTCAGCGGACTATAGAAGTTACGCATCACGTCGCGAAGCTTCGGCAGCTCCTTCTCCTCATGCACCACGTCCAGCAAGGGAGCGTCGTACTCGTCGATCAAGACAACCACCTTTTGACCGGTCTGGGCGTAGGCACGTTTGATGAGACTTTCCAGACGTTGGTTCGTATAAATAGCGCTCTCATCACGTCCGTATATCTGCTCGTAACCATACAATTTCCTCTCCAGCTCACTCAGAAGCCGATCCTTGTCCATATGCTTCGCCGTGCTCATGTCGAAATGAAGCACCGGATACCTTGTCCACTCCTTCTCCAGGCGCTCGATGGCCAAGTCCTCGAACAATTCCTTTCGCCCCTCAAAATAACTATGGAGCGTAGAAGTAAGCAACGACTTCCCGAAGCGGCGGGGACGGCTCAAGAATATATAACCAGACGCACCGTGTGTCATTCGGTAGACCAATTCCGTCTTATCTACATACACATAATTCCCCTCTCTCAATTTGGAGAATGTCTGTATTCCTATCGGATATAATCGCCGCCCTTCCATCTTCGTCTCTGTTTATTGGTTCGTCAAGACAAATATAACGTTATTTCCCTAAACGATCAATTTTCAACCCTCTATTTTTCCATTCCACGCCTCATCGCCCTATACACCTCCTTGAGCGCCCCGGCCCCATACCCCATGAACTCCGGTTCATCCATCTCTACGCATAGTTCTTGTACCAAGCGGGTCAGACTCTGGGGATTGATACTCTTTTTTTTTCGCTTTGCTGTAGGTGGCGGTGCCTACGTGGGCCTCCGCACAAAACTCACGGATGGAGATTCCTAACCGCTTACGTGGAAATTCCACTAACTCATCAAATAAAATCTGGTTCAAATCTAAATTTTCCTTCATACTATGCTAATTTTCATTAAACAATCATTCGATATTTCAGCCTATAGGCTGAAACGCAGAATCAATTATTAGCAATAGCTTTAGAAAATTAATCTGAAATCCTATTGATATGGACCAACAAATGTCTTACTTCCTTCCTCCCATCACCAACACGCTTCCTACCGGGAACTGTACACTACGGGAAGTGTACCGATGGATCACCGAGGATAAATCTCTCGAGACGGTTACCAACGAATTACGCGCCTTCATCCGGGAAGGCCGGATAGCGGAATACCGCCAACTCAAACAGCGACAACTGCCGTTCGTAACGCCCCACGGCGTTTTTTCCCGTCGTAAGAGCGACGCTCTCATCTCCGCCTCGGGGTTGGTAGTGGTCGATATCGACCATCTCGCTTCTCTCGAAGAGGCCGAACAGCTCCGAGACCGCCTCTTTGCGGACCCCTATCTCGGGACCCGACTCGCCTTTGTCAGCCCCGGAGGACTGGGAGTGAAGCTTTTCATACCCGGAGACGAGACCGTTCGATGGGCCATGAGTTACATACAGCTCCTGTATGCCGACACCTTCAAGGGTGAGGTGGATACCTGTGGCAAGGATATCGCCCGCTGCTGTTTCTTGTCTCACGATTCTAACGCTAAAATATTCATACCATGAACAACGATCTTTCCAAACTAGTAGAAGCGGTACGGACGGCCCATGCCGACATCGCCCCCACTTACGCCGAGTATGTACAATTGGCTTTCGCTATCGCCACCGATTGCGGGGAGGCAGGACGTAGCGACTTCATCAGTCTCTGCGAGCCATCGCCCAAGTTCAACGCCCTACACGCCAACATGCTTTTCTCCAGTGCCTTGCGCACCGGAAACCAGAATGTCCATCTGGGCACCGCTTTCCACTTGGCCAAGCTGGCGGGCGTGGAAATAGGTTTCAAGTTTCAAGGTTTCACGAAACCCTTTTCCTCACACACACGTGTGAGTACATATAATACAGCCAATACGGTAGATCAAGCCCACGAGACCAGCGATCGGGAAACCGAGGCAAACGACGCCCCACTCCACATCGGCAGCGAGCCTTACACCTCCCTGCCACGGCTGGTACCCGGCTATCCATGGCCCTCGTTGCTACGGGACATCCTCGGTTTCGCCGATAATGCCGAACAGCGGGATATCCTTTTGCTCACGGCTCTCACCGCCCTAGGCGCCACCTTGGGCAAGACAGTACGTTGCCTCTATGGGATGCATTGGATCTATCCCTGTATCCAGCTCTTCGTGATCGCTCCGCCCGCATCGGGTAAGGGCATCATGGCGTGGCTGCGTAAGTTTATCGAGCCTATCCACCGGGAGATCCGCCAACAAGTGGACCTAGCGATGAAACAGTACCGCCAAGATTTGGCGGCCTATCATGCCTTAGGCAAGGAGAAAGCCAAGATGGAGATGCCCCAGATGCCTAAAAACAGTATGTTTATCATCTCCGGCAACAATACCGGGACGGGTATCTTGCAAAATATCATCGATTCGGACGGCACCGGTATCATTTTCGAGACCGAGGCGGATACCATCACCACCGCTATCGGGGGTGATTACGGGCATTGGAGCGATACGCTCCGTAACGCTTTCGACCATGCCGGGCTCTCGTTCAACCGACGGACCGATAACGAATACCGGGAATGCGACTCCACCTTCCTCTCAATGGTGCTCTCGGGTACGCCCGGACAGGTAGCGCCGCTTATCCCCTCGGGCGAGAACGGGCTCTTCAGCCGTGAGGTCTTCTACTACAAATCGCAGATCCGGGAATGGATCGACCAATTCTCCGTCGACGAGGTAGACGCCGAGAAGGAATTCCACCGGATGGGCTACGAGTGGAAGGCCACGATCGATCAGCTCAAGTGCCGGGGTACCATTACCTTGCGCCTCGACGAGCGGCAACAAGCCGCTTTCAACGACAGCTTCGTACGTCTTTTCCTGCGTGCCCGGCAATCCAACGGGCAGGAGATGAACAGTTCCGTGGTACGCCTCGCCATCAACCTCGTACGTTTCATGGAGGTGGTAGCCATGCTTCGTGCCTTGGAACAACCGGAACTATTGCTGCCGGCCCAAGGCATCAACAGCGACAACCTAAAGGACAAGATCATCGGAGGCTGGGAACTCCATATCACCGACGATGACTTCGCCGCCCTTCTGACAATGGCGGAGCCGCTCTACCTCCACGCCACCCATATCCTCTCATTCCTGCCTACCGGCGAGATCACCAGCCGAGGCCTCTCGGAAAAGGACAGTCTGCTCAGCTCCATGCCGGACGAGTTCACCACCGTCCAATGGATGGAGGCCGCCGAGCATGCCAACATCCCCAAGAACACCGCCAAGACATGGCTACGCCGACTATGCGACTCCGGAGCCCTCCTGCATGGCGAGCATAAAGGGATTTACTTGAAACCCTTATAATGTACGTACGTGTGTGTGAGGAAAGAGGGTTCATGAAACCTTGAAACTTGAAACCCTCCTATAGTCATTTTAAAATTCAATACAGATGAAAAAAATAGATCTCGCCCGTCAATATTGCCTGACAGGCACCCCTTCGAACGCTTTGCATAAGTTGAACCGATATATCCGTGACGTGAAAGGACTGAAAGAGGCCCTTATCCGTCATGGTTATCATTCGAAAGACCGCTCCATCACGCCGAAGCAAGTACAGATATTCTATGATTTTTTAGGGGAACCCTAAAATTCTTCTCCTAGAGCGAATAGGTGGAAACAAATGGTATATCCGGGCTTTCCGCCTATCGTATCTTTGCTACAGAAACAAAAACATCAACCTTGTCTCCTATGCGCTACTTTAATTATCAAGAGTTTGAAGACTCCGCCACGGCCCGGCGAGACGGGATCGACAACAGCCTCACCCCAGTGGCCCGGAGGATGGTCACGATCCTTGTGGAAATGCTACTAGACCCGCTACGGCGGGTCTGGGGCAGACCCATCGTCATCAGTAGCGGCTATCGCTGCCCCGAATTGAACATCCTTATAGGGGGAGCCAAGCACAGTCACCATCTCCTCGGTTGCGCCGCCGACCTGATAGCCGGCTCTCCAGATGATCATCGCCTCTTGTTCCGACTGATACAAGAGACGCACGAGCTGTGCGGACTCGAGTTCACTCAGCTCATTCTAGAGCCCGGCGCCCGATGGATCCATATCTCTTACGTACCCGGCAACCTTCGCTGTCAGGTTATCGATAAAGAAAAGTCACCTAATTGACTTAAGTCTTTCAAACCGAAGACTTAAATCAAGGAGCACGAAAAGCCAAGTCATCAAGCGTGAGGACTCAACTCATCATCCCCCAAGTTCTTTATGTATCACTTAAAATATCTTACGATTATGTCATTAAACTATTCCATTGCCATGATGGGCAACCCGTTGAAAAAAGAGGAACCCAAGAAAGCCTACGCCAAGGCGCAAACCAACGGCGAGCTCAGTCTAAAAGAGCTATCTACCCTGATAGCGAGTAAATGCACGGTGCACCAAGCCGACGTTTCGGCCGTGCTCATCGCCACCACCGAGTGCATGCTGGAAGGTCTGAAAGCCGGTAAGCAGGTGAATTTCGGCGATCTGGGTGCCTTCCGCCTCCAGATCAATTCCGGGGGAGCGCCAAGTGCCGACCTGTTCACCTCCGACTATATCAAGGGGGTGAACATCCAGTTCGTCCCCGGCGAGGAACTTCAAGTCATCTTCCAAGGCCTCAAGTTCAACCTCGTCCCCACCCGGGCCGCCCAAGCCGCCGTCATCAAGGCCCAGAAGGCCGGTAAGACAACAGTGGATATCTCCGGTAAGAACGGCTCCTCGGACTCCGAGTCGCCTGACGAGATTTAGTGTTACTTTTGGCTTGGCAGCCAATTGGCGTGTTACTTTTGGCTTGACCCAAAAGTAACCAAAAGGTCAAGGCTGACGCTGACGGGCTACTACGAGACCTGCGCTCGCTGTCGCATCCCAACTCGCTTCGCTCAGACAGGGATGCTCCGGACGCTCGCTACGGTCTCTTCGCTTCACGCCCGCCAGCTAAGGCCGTGCGAAAGGAAAGCGTCGCTTTCCTCTTATATCCTCCGTGGTATTTTAATTCTCAATTCTCAATTCTCAATTCATAAATTATAAATCAAAAATTCAACCATCATGATCACACAAACCTATCCTGCTCCGGAAACCTCTAAGAAGAGCGTTTGGAGCATTATCTTAAAAGTCATCATTGCCGTGGCCACCACAATCGCCGGAGCATTCGGACTACAAGCCTGCCAGATGCTCTAGTTTAAAGTTGGCTCTCACTCTTCACATCCCTCTTTACATTTAAGTACATGTGCGCATATCATATACATAATATAATACTTACAAAAGAGGGGGATGTGAGACCTCCTCACAGAGCCGGAAGGCTCTACATCCGGCCTAAGCGGACGGGCGTAAAGCGGAGAGACCGAAGCTAGCGGCAGGAGCGTCCCTGTCTGAGCGAAGCGAGTTGGGATGCGACAGCGAGCGTAGGTCTCGGAGTAGCCCGTCCGGTTAAGCCTTGAACTTTTGGTTACTTTTCTTTCAAGAGAAAAGTAACGACAAGCTATCCATCCAAGACCTCGTACTTAGAGTGCCGGCTTTTGAACTCGGGGACGATCGCCTTCATCTTGCCCACGATGGCCATATCGTCCCTCGAGCGGCCTAGGCCGACGAGTTCATCTATATCTTGGCAAACCGTATCATAATCGTACTCCCGTACCTTGGCGATCTTGATCTTCGGATGGAAGGTAGGCAACGTGATCTCCTCGTCGTTCAGTACCTCCTCGTACAGCTTCTCGCCGGCACGAAGACCCGTAAACCGGACCTCTACGTTCTTGGCGCCCGAAAGCTGAATCATACGTTTCGCCAAGTCGATGATACGCACGGGCTTGCCCATGTCGAAGACGAAGATCTCCCCACCGTTACCCATCGTACCCGCCTCCAATACCAACCGGCAGGCCTCCGGGATCAGCATGAAGAAACGGATGATATCCGGATGCGTCACTGTCACGGGACCGCCCTTGGCAATCTGTTCACGGAACAATGGGATCACGGAGCCGTTAGAACCCAGCACGTTGCCGAAGCGGGTCGTAACGAACTGCGTCACGCCTTCCACATGGCCCTCCTTGATCGCCTTGTCGAGGCTCTGCACGTAAATCTCGCAGATGCGCTTCGAGCAACCCATCACATTCGTAGGATTCACCGCCTTGTCCGTGGAGATCATCACGAACTTCCTCGTGCCATACTTCACGGCCAAGTCGGCGATCACACGGGTACCGTCCACGTTGTTACCCACACTCTCGCAAGGATTATCCTCCATCATCGGAACGTGCTTATAGGCCGCCGCATGGAATACATAGGCGGGGCGATGCTCCGAGAAGATCTCCTCCATGCGAGACTTGTTAGCGATGTCCGCCACCAAGGTATAGGCGTTGATATCCCGCCAATCCCTCGCCATCATCAAGCGGATGTCGTGCAAGGGGGTCTCCGCCTGATCTACCAAGATCAAGCGATCCGGAGTGAACGAGGCGATCTGGCGCACCATCTCGCCACCGATGCTGCCGGCGGCTCCCGTTATCAGGATGCGTTGACCACGAAGCAAGCGGCCCACCGCCTCCATGTCTATCTCTATCTTTTCCCGGGGAAGCAGATCCTCGATCTCAACCTTCCGGAGTTGTGTATGCGTCAAATCGCTCCTGCCATCCCATTCTTGCGCCGCCGGGGTCACGTAGATCTTGATCCCCGCCTCCGCCAAACGGGCCACCATATCCGGCTGTTCCCGGATGGAGTCGCTCTTCAAGGGGGAGACGAAAAGGATCGTCGCCCGCTCCCGGCGCATCGCATCGATCAGCTCCTCATCGAAAGGGTACACACGCACTCCCATCAATATACGATTCTGCATGTTCCCGGCCTCCGAGACGAAGCCTGCCAGCACGTACTGTGCGGGATCTTGGTTCTGGATGCTCTTCGCCAAACTGATACCGCCCTGCTTCACGCCGAAGATAAAGGCACGCTCAGCCTTCGACTGACGGAAGGTTGTCACGTAGAAATACTTCACGAACACACGCATCGCCCACATCAAGCTCATCGCCAGCAGGGAGGATAGCACAAGGTCTCGTTTACGGATATACACCAAGTAAGGCGAAAAATCCGTAAACTCTTGGAAGGTCACCACGCAAACCACACCGAACAGCACGGCGAAGCCCACCCGTTGCAAATCCACGAAGGAAGAGTAACGAATGATGCCCGAATACGTACGGAACAGCCTAAAGCCCACCAGATAAGGCACTAGGCAAACACCCCACGTGAGCGACAGGTGCCAAAAGATGCCCATCGTGGCGAAGATCCCGTTATTCAAGGCATATACCAGCAAGCCTGAAAACAGGATCACCAAGCAATCCAGCAGGATAATACTCCAATACGGCAACGCTTTCCTTGAGAAATACCACGTTGAGAGTTTAGAAAAAAGGTTCATCATGAATAAAATTTGGGGTTCATGTAAGCTGGGGCAAGCCCTCCACCTCACCGGCATGCCATCTTCGGTAGTCAGTCAAGGAGGATTCGGGGACGGTCAGCACCACGTAATCCGTCTCGTCCCGCCTCAAAATATGTTTACGGGCGTACGAACGCAACGAGCGATCCGTCACGGACACCATCACGATCGGGAACGGGTAGGCGAACAGGCGCAGCGGCGTGATCTCGCTATCCGGGAAGGTGAGACACAACTGATAGGCAGAACGCTCGAAAGCCACCCAATAAGGACCCGTACAATATAAATGGATCGAGGTACGGTTCATGCGCTCACGATCCATGATCTCGTTCAGATGCTCGTTTAGTAACGTAACCAAGCGTATGCCAGAAGGAAGAGAAGGCATGTTTTGAATTTTTAATTTTCAATACCCACGTGTTTTAGCCAGCGGTCGTAGTCGGCTAACCGACGGATCAAGGATAATTTACTCTTCTTCGGGGAGGATTCCCGACTCCACGGATCAATCAACTCGTGCGCACGATAATAATAGATACTGCTATCCGTACAACCATAAAGCGTAAGTAGTAATAATGCCAACGACTGCTCCGCACGGATCAAGGGTAAGAACGAGACGATCGTTCCGATCAACGACTTTTGCCGCTCCTCGTCCCCTAGTATCGTATAGGCGGGCAACAAGAGGGAATAGAGCTTGCACCGCATCACGGCAGAATCCAGCTGCAACTCCCCATAGGCACGCAAGGTCTCGGTCGCCAGCTCACGGTCTATAGCCGTAACGCCACCATCCCCCCAATGACGGCCCAACGCCTCATGAAGACCATTTTGTATCCGGGAATTGTCCAAACGGGTATATACATGCTTGCCTTCCTCGGCCAAGCTGATCACCTCATACTCGCCCGGCTGAACACGCAATAAAGGAACCCACATCCAGTTGTCCACGCATACCATTACCTCCCGCTCGCCAACACCGGGCTGTATTACTACACTTGCCTCAACACCTTTGAAACGACCATCCGTAATGCGTATCCGGTCACCTTTACGCAAATAACCCGCTTCCGGCACATACACCGGAAGCTCATCCGAGTAAGAACGAGCCACCCAACGCAAGTTTTCCATCTCACGATCGGAGACAAAAGGATATGAGCCACGGCCATCCACGCTAGGCAGGAAATTATACAAGGGAAAATCTCGTTTCAAACGGAAGATCTCATACACAGAAGAGCGGATAAACACATAATTGTAGAGCAACGGACGGTGAGTCTCCACCAAACGCCCCTCACGGCGATGCATCTCCACGAAAGAGGGGGCGAAAAAATCGAACGTAGGCTCGCCCAAACGCACCCTGCGATCTAACTCCTTCCGCAAACCCTTGGCTGGACCTTTGTGACAAGCGGGAAGAGATAACACATACCATCTTACGGTGTGGACATCACGCAATGGTAAAGGGGGAAGATCATGACCCATAGATACTTCAATGCCATATCAGCACATTCTATTAATACGCTGATAATCTAATACTTAAATCAAACATTCTTTTCTATTCCCGAAAATTTTAAAGCAATAGAAACCATGTCAATATCTCTTCTATCGGGACGTGGAAGATCGGCTACTTGGGAAGTAGCGTAAAAGATAGGAAATGATTATTACCCAGTTGTAGAGACGGAGCGTGCTCCGTCTCCCACCGTCTGGCAGTAATTTAAAATACCCATTTGAGGGGATGAGACGGGGCACGCCCCGTCTCTACACGATGTTCGTACGATTTTTTTGGGAGACGTGATGATGCAGGAAATATGAGGTCGTTTCGTCTCCATTGTCGTGCCCATACACCACGAATAGAAACGAAAAATTGAGGAAAGATAAATTCAGAAAACAAACAAAGCCTACACAAAGCCTAAAAATTGTTTGTTATTCGGTGTTTTTTACTAAATTTGCGGCGTGGAAGATTACGCTACTTCCCAAGTAGCCGATCGCCTACCCCACCTTTGATACATTATTATATATGCTCTCGAAGCAAGCCTTGTTCACCGCAGACATCTTATCCAAAGAGAAGCTCTTCAAATAGATTTGCGTCGTCTTGATCGATTGGTGTCCCAGCAATTCGCTGATCATCTCGATCGGTACACCCTGTTCCTTCAAGGTCGTGGCGAAAGAGTGACGGATTGAGTACGAGGTAACCATTTCCGTCACACCACAGGCATTTGCCAGTTCCTTCAAGGAACTGTTGAAATCAGCCAAGGCAGAGGTATATTCCCGGAAGGCCTCTTCACCCGTTTTCGTCCCACTCAAGAAAGTGAATAGATAAGGAGAATCCCTAAGCGTGTCGGTCATTAACGCAGCCAACAACTCCTTGGCCACAGGCTGTATCTCGACCAACATCGGCGTACCCGTCTTCTGGCGGTTATACCTCAAGACACCACTCCGGATATCACTCTTTTTCAAATGAGCGAAATCGACAAACGCCATACCGCAAAACAAGAACATCAAACACAATGCCCGCTGTGTTTTCCGCAGCCCCGAATCATCCAACGGAGCGGTCATCAACAAACGCAAGGATTCCGTAGGCAACGCCTTCTTCTGTTTGCTTTTCACTCCCATGAAAATCCCCTTGAACAAATAACGGGAAAAAGGAGCCTCCCCATTCTCCATCGCCAACCCATACACACGGCGAATCCTACGCATATAGGTAGACACCGTATTCCACGAGCATTCCCGGTCCCGCAAATAGTCTTGATACCTCAAAAGCATTTCCCGGTCGATACGGGTATAAGGAATCACCTCCTGCCCACAAAAACGCAGGAATGAATTCAAGGCATCTTGATAACTCTTGGCGGACGAATAACGTCCTTGCTCTCTCAATCGGGCTATATACATCCGCATACCCTCCGCTAAATCATACTGTTTCATATTTTCACGTATAAAAAAAGTAAATTACAATAAAAAACACGGTTAATTCGTGATTGTCTACTTACATTTGCAGAAAAACAAATACCATGGACAAGATCGTAGAAATAGCCCGGTTCACCTATCCGGCGGATGCCCAACCGCTGATGGCCCTGTTGAGGTCGGAAGGGATAGAATGTTATCTCCGCAATGAGTTAAGCAGCCAGATCATGGCCGGTTACGTAGACGTAGGCGGCGCACGGGTGGAGATTCTGGAAAGCGACGTTCCCCGAGCCATGAAGATCATGGAGGAAGGCGGTTACGACCTACCCCGGGAAGACGAGCAAGCGGAACCGGTAGAACAAGTCGCCGGATTCGCACGTCATATCCCTTTTCTACGAAAATATCCCTTAGAGAAACAAATCATGATCCTATTCGTCATCATAGCTGTCTTTTTGGCTTTGGTGATTTACTTCGGATCGCTTATTTCATCAAACTAAACAAATGTAATCAATGGCACGCAGAAAGATAACAAATAGTCAAGCCGTATGTATCACCTTACTATGGGGTGTCTTATGCTACATGCTGCTTGTATACAGCGAAACGATCAATTTCGACGTCATATTTGCCCTTGTAGCCTCCGCTATCATTGTGTTCGTTCCGATCTATAAGAATTTCAAGCATAGAGACGAATAACATTTCGTCGTTTTTTTAAACTTAATATATCTAAATGATATTTTTTATGCATTTTCTCTTTCAATTATTTGCTAGTGTCAAAAATTAGCTTACCTTTGCCACGTCGTTAAACAAACGGCGTACGGATAACAAAATGGTATAACATTCTAAATATAAAATTCAGTCATGAAGGCAAGTGAAGTTTTAGACAACTTGAAAAGAAGATTTCCGAACGAACCGGAATATCATCAAGCAGTATCAGAGGTTTTAGGGACTATCGAGGAAGCTTACAACGAGCATCCGGAATTTGAGAAAAGCAACTTGATCGAGCGCCTTTGTATCCCCGATCGCATTTTCTCTTTCCGTGTAACTTGGATGGACGATAAAGGACAAATCCAGACGAACATGGGTTACCGTATCCAGCACAACAACGCTATCGGCCCGTACAAAGGCGGTATCCGTTTCCACGCTTCCGTAAACCAATCGATCCTTAAGTTCTTGGCTTTTGAGCAAACGTTTAAAAATTCACTGACTACATTGCCGATGGGTGGTGGTAAAGGAGGTTCCGACTTTAGCCCGAGAGGAAAGTCAAACGCTGAGATCATGCGTTTCTGCCAAGCCTTCATCCTTGAGTTATGGCGCCATATCGGTCCGGACACGGATGTTCCCGCCGGCGATATCGGTGTAGGCGGACGTGAGGTCGCTTATATGTATGGAATGTACAAGAAATTGGCTCGTGAGAATACGGGTACATTCACGGGTAAGGGTATCGAGTTCGGAGGTTCCTTGATCCGTCCGGAAGCTACAGGTTACGGAAACGTATATTTCTTGTTGCAGATGCTGAAAACCCGCAACATTGATATCAAGGACAAGGTAGTTTGTGTATCAGGTTCCGGAAACGTGGCTCAATATACGGTAGAGAAATTAATCAGTCTTGGAGCGAAAGTTGTCACGATGTCTGATTCCGACGGTTATATCTATGATCCGGATGGTATCGACCGTGAGAAACTGGATTATATCATGGAGTTGAAGAACTTGTATCGTGGCCGTATCCGTGAATACGCGGAGCAATACGGATGCAAATATGTACAAGGCGCTCGTCCTTGGGGAGAGAAATGCGACATCGCTATGCCGAGCGCAACCCAGAATGAGTTGAACGGCGACGATGCCAAGACTTTATTGGCCAACGGTTGCTTCGCCGTATCCGAAGGCGCTAACATGCCTTCTACGCCAGAAGCTATCGACGCATTCCTTGAGGCCAAGATCCTTTACGCTCCGGGTAAGGCCGCTAACGCAGGTGGTGTATCCGTTTCCGGTCTTGAGATGACTCAGAACGCACAGAAGTTAAGCTGGAGCAGCGAGGAAGTAGACCAGAAACTTCAGAGCATCATGGAAAACATCCACGAGCAATGCGTAAAATACGGAAAGCAAGAGGATGGTTACGTAAACTACGTGAAAGGCGCCAACGTAGCCGGCTTCATGAAGGTAGCTAAGGCTATGATGGCACAAGGAATACTCTAGGTAATTGAAAATTGAGAATTGAAAATTAGTTAGAGAGGAGAGATTGATGATCATATAAGCGAGGGGGATAGGCTTTGAGAGGCTATTCCCCTTTCTTATTTCCGACGAAGTCCCAATTTTCAATTTTCAATTCTTAATTTTCAATTAAAAAGCGGTATCTTAGTGCCGTAAATCGATAAGTATGATAACAGAAGAACTTAGGAAGCTATACCAATCATATACCGGATCACCGGCAGAGGAAATAACAGAGTTACCGTCATCCGGCTCTAACCGCCGGTATTTCAGGATAAAAGGTCCTGAGACGTTGATTGGAGTTAGTGGCACTTCTACTGAGGAGAACGAGGCTTTTATCTATATGGCAAAACATTTCCGGGAGAAGGGCTTACCCGTACCGCAAGTATATGCCAGCTCGGACGACCATTCATTTTATATCCAAGAAGATTTAGGAGATACGCTTCTTTTCAACGCCATCGAGAAAGGCCGTAAAAGCAGTGTATTCGACGAGGAGGAACGCCGTTTATTACACAAGACGATCACCAAACTCCCCGACATCCAGTTCTTGGGGTCCGACGGTTTCGATTTCTCGTATTGCCATCCGCAAGCCGAGTTCAACCAACGGTCTATCCTTTGGGACTTGAATTATTTCAAGTACTGTTTCTTAAAGGCTACCGGGATGGAGTTTCAGGAAAATCGTCTGGAAGATGATTTCTTGAAGATGAGCGACGTATTGTTACGCAGTTCCTCCGCCACGTTCCTGTACCGTGATTTCCAGTCACGCAATGTTATGGTAAAGGATGGAGAGCCTTGGTTTATTGATTTTCAAGGTGGACGAAAAGGCCCGGTTTATTACGACGTGGCTTCCTTCCTTTGGCAGGCGAAAGCGAAATATCCGGAGGATCTGAGGAATGAATTACTATCGGATTATATCACGGCCCTACGTAAATATATCCCGGTAGACGAAGCTTACTTCCATAGCCAGCTGCGCCATTTCGTCCTGTTTAGGACCTTGCAGGTATTGGGGGCTTATGGTTTCCGGGGATATTTCGAGAAAAAACCCCATTTCATCCAAAGCGTCCCGTTCGCAATCGAGAACCTGCGGCAGTTATTGAAGAATGACTATCCGGAATATCCCTATTTATGCTCCGTCCTTCGTGAGCTTACCGGGTTGAAACAATTCACGGACGATATCCAGAAACATATGCTGGAAGTAAAGGTCATGAGCTTCGCCTATAAAAAAGGAATCCCGAACGACCCTAGCGGGAACGGAGGTGGATTCGTATTCGATTGCCGTGCGATAAATAACCCCGGTAAATACGAGCGTTACAACCATTTCACCGGTTTGGATGAGCCAGTGATCCAGTTCTTGGAGGATGACGGGGAGATCACGAACTTCCTCGAGCATGTCTACCATATCGTAGACGCCTCGGTAAAACGATATATGGATCGTGGATTCACCAATTTGATGATTTGTTTCGGATGTACGGGAGGACAGCACCGTTCGGTCTATTCCGCACAGCATCTGGCGGAACATCTTAACACCAAGTTCGGAGTAAAAGTACATTTAGTACATAGAGAACAAAATATAGAACAACTCTTTAACCCTACATTATGAAAGCTATGATTTTCGCGGCCGGTACTGGTTCCAGACTGAAGCCGTTAACCGATCACACGCCAAAAGCGCTTATACCTATCGGGGGCAAACCGATGCTAGAACACGTCATACTGAAACTGAAATCCTCCGGTTTCGACCAGATCGTGATCAATATCCACCATTTAGGCAACCAGATCGTGGATTTTCTGGAGGCGAACAACAACTTCGGTGTCCGGATCGAAATCTCGGACGAGAGCGATTATCTGCTGGATACGGGAGGAGGAATCAAGAAGGCCACTTCTCTTTTATGCGGGAACGAGCCTTTCTTGATACATAATGTCGATATCTTATCGAACGTGGATCTCAAGAAACTATACGATACCCATGTACAAACGAACCCGTTGGCTACCTTACTCGTCAGCCAGCGCAATACCTCACGTTATCTATTATTTAATAAGGAGAATAGACTGTGTGGTTGGCGTAATCATGAGACCGGCGAGGTAAAATCTTACTATCCCTATTTTGACCCGGATCAACACAACGAGTACGCCTTTAGCGGAATCCACGTACTCTCGCCCAAGATATTGGAGCTGATGGAAGAATGGACCGGAAAGTTCTCTATCATTAACTTCTATCTGGCTATTTGCGCCAAAACCGATATCAGGGCTTATATGGCGGATAACCTAAAACTATTGGATATCGGCAAGCCGGAAACCTTGGCCGCCGCCGAGGAATGGCTACGACAAAACATCTAACAAAATATTTCACACATGAAAAAAACTAGTTTTATCTACTTACTCTTGTTGATCGCGCTGGGCCTCAGCTCTTGCCAGCAAGAGAAGACTTTCAAGGTTCTTCAATTCAACATCTGGCAGGAAGGCGCTGTCGTAAAAGGAGGCTTTGACGCTATCGCTGACGAGATCGTAAGAAGTAACGCCGATTTCGTTACGTTAAGCGAGGTACGTAATTATCATCAGACCCGTTTTTGCGACCGGATCGTGGAAGCGTTGCAGCAAAGAGGACAAACGTACTATTCTTTCTACACCGAGGATTCCGGTCTGTTAAGCCGCTACCCGATCACGGATAGCACGACCGTCTATCCCTTGAACGATGACAGGGGTAGTATGTACAAGGCCATTACCCACATCGGCGATACCGAGGTAGCTCTTTACACCGCCCATCTGGATTATCGCAATTGCGCTTATTACGATGCCCGTGGATACGACGGAAATACATGGGACGAGGAACCTCCTGTCACCAATCTGGACACACTCCTATGGTTGAACGAGCAATCTGTCCGTGACGACGCTATCGCTTGCTTCCTGAAAGAGGCGAAAAAGGATCGGGAAGCCGGACGGATCGTTATCCTCGGAGGAGACTTTAACGAGCCTTCCCATCTGGACTGGACCGAGGCGACCAAAGACATGAGAGACCACCAAGGATTGGTTGTTCCTTGGCACGTATCCGTCATGCTGGAGAAAGACGGCTTCAAAGATACGTACCGTGAGATCTTCCCGAACCCTGTAACTCATCCGGGACTTACCTGCCCGGCAGACTGTAAGGATATCGCTTTAGAGAAATTGGTTTGGTCGCCGAAAGCGGACGATAGAGATCGCATCGATTTCATCCATTACGCTCCATTCGAGGGATTAACGCTTACAGATGTATGTATCATCGGTCCGAAAGGTGACATCCTCCGTGGGCAAAGAGAGACGGAAGAGACCTCCGACCCGATCATGACTCCCCTTGAAATCTGGCCTACCGACCACAAAGCAGTTCTTGCCACTTTCCACTTGAAATAAAAAATGGATTCGCGAGACCCGTCTTACCGGCTCGTCTCGCAAATCCACAAACAACTATCTTCTCTTGAAACGCTATCTTTTTATGGTTTCAATACCACGCCAAGACTTTTCTTCCCATCCATCTTAATCGTAATCGGAGCATCAAAACGTACATGACGAAGATATTCCGTCTCCTCTACGGCAGGTTGCGCATTCAAGAACGCCTCATCGAACCAACCATCTCCCTTAAATGGATTAACCGTAAAATAGCCCACTCCGAACGAAGTCAGGTTCTGGAAGAAATGGGTACCTTGACTCGGGTCTACCCGATAATTCTCCAATCCGCATTCCACGATCACCCGTGCGTTACTGATATGCGGCCATTTCACCGGGATACCCAACCAAGAGTCGCTGCTCCCCCATCGACCGGGGCCGACTAATACGTATCCTTTCTCCTGATCGGTAAACGAACGGTTCATCTTCTCGATCTCATAAGCGATCAACTGATTATTGGATGAATTAAAAGCGCCCGTCTTCACATAGATAATATCCTGTACGTCGCCAACGATACCATGCCCCAAAACACTGGTAGAAGAAAGGATGGTTTCCTCGTTCTTCACCAAGCTCAGATCCTCGTCCATAATCTCTTTATTATCTACGATCGGACGGATTTGCAACAGATAGAAAGTCGCCCTTGTATGATCCGACGGGTCCATGTTGACAGCGAACTCAATCTCTACCGGACGGCCCATTTCCTGCTGCCCGATCCGTAAGATCTGATCCAACGTATCCGCCAGCGGGAACACATCATGCTGTAGGATATTCACGAAAGAAAGGATCTTACGACCGCCCGGATAATAACCGTCACGGATAATCTGATCGTACGGATCGTATGTAGAGACAATATATTTCAAGGAACCCTCAGCGTCCGCCTCCTTCAAGCCCAGCTTCACCAAGTTAAAGGCATCATCCACCGAGAAGGCTTCCGCCATATTCTTCAAATCCAAGGCATAGAAACGAGTCTGCGTTTCCCTAAGAGCGAAATCCATCGTACTCATCTGCAAGATGCTATGGGGATGTCGGGGAGAGAAACGCAAGGTTTGCCCGCCATCGACGATATACTTACCCAATCCCAAGGCGATATTCGCGATCCCATCTTCCGCCTTCTCGTTACCGATCGGATAGAAATTCAAGGAACGGGCCACGCCCGACATCGTCGGATAGAAATGATCATTATAACGGGAGCCCACCACTTCTTGCAAGACGATAGCCATCTTCTCCTGATCGATCAAGTTCGAGGTAGCCGTCATATACGCCTTACTATCCTTATAAAAGACAGAAGCATACACCGCCTTGATAGCGTCGCTCACCGTACGGAGCATATCGTATTTCTCCTCGATCTTAGGTACCATATACGTAGAATAGATCCCGGCGAAAGGTTGATAATGCGAATCTTCCAGCAGGCTGGAGGAACGCACGGCGATCGGGCTTTTCACCACATCGAAGAAAGCCATCAAGTCCTCGATTAAACGGGAGGGCAAGCTGGCCCGCAAGAAATACCGGAGGATCGTCTCGTCGTCCGCATCGCCCAGCGCTACCGGATACAACTCGTTCGTCTCCATGAACTCGTCGAAGATATCGGTACAGATCACGACCGTCTTCGGGATATTCACGGCAAAATTATCACTCTCCAGCTTAGGGTATCGCTTCACCATCGCACCGATAAAGGCAAGACCTCTACCCTTACCTCCCAGCGAACCGTCGCCGATACGGGCAAAATTACTATACTCATCAAAACGATCCTTCTGATAAACCGCCACGACACCCGTGTTCTTCATCCGGCGATATTGCACGATCAAGTCGAAAATCAATTTCCGGGCCTCATCCATATCCTTATAGTCACTCACGTCCACATGCTTCAAAACCTCGGCGGGCGGAAACATGGCACGGGAATAAAAGAAACGGGAGAAATGATTCCGGGAGAGATGGTAAACCAGCGAGTCGTCGGGAATCTGAAAGACTTTCTTTTGAAGGTCTTTCAAATCCTTGATGCGCATGATCTCCTCTTTCGTATGCGGATTCAAGATCACGAAATCGCCGAAACCGAAACGCTGCATGATCTTCTTTTTCAAATCCTGCGGATAACTCTTGGAATTCTTATCGATAAACGAGGCGTTCAGTTCCTTCGCGTACACATGGTTGCTGGCCTCCGAAGATTCCAGCACGAAAGGAATGATCAAACCCGTTTTCCGTACATACTGTCCGAACTTATAACCGGCATACGGATCTTTCACGCCATTGTGCATAAAACTCATATCCGAGATAATACCCAACATATTATCCCGATACTGATCAAAAATACGTACCGCCTCCTCGTAATTCCGGGCCAATTTGATCTTCGGACGA
Organism: Parabacteroides sp. AF27-14; assembly: GCF_003635425.1. Taxonomy (NCBI): domain Bacteria; kingdom Pseudomonadati; phylum Bacteroidota; class Bacteroidia; order Bacteroidales; family Tannerellaceae; genus Parabacteroides; species Parabacteroides sp. AF27-14. Next base: position 288,336 of record NZ_QTLZ01000004.1, on the reverse strand, counting down.
CCCCGCATACGCAACGTACGCTGGTGATCGTTCAACGCCTCCTTCGCGAACATTTGGCTCTGCTCCAGCACGAACTTATATAAATGAGGCAAAGCGGACGAATAGAAACGAATGGAATCCTCCACCAACAAGATGATCTGTACGCCCACGCTGGCCGTATCGTCCGGAGCGTTCATCTTATCCTCGATCAACTTGATAATCGCCAGTAACAACTCCGAGTTACCCAACCAGCTGAACACATAATCGATAGCGCTCAGATCCTCGTTGGCGATCCGCTTAGACACCTCTTTCGAGAAAGGAGTCAATACAACGATCGGGATATTCGGATAATGCACCTTTATCTCGCTCGCCGCAGCGAATATATCCCGGTTATCCATATTCGGCATGCAAATGATCAATTCGAAGTTCCGGTTCTTCAACTCATTCAAAGCCTCCTCCTCGGTAGTCACCTGCGTAAACCGGGGTGGGTAACGGAGGCTTAAGGAAGTATATTCGTTAAATATCTGCTCATCTACACGCCCGTCATCTTCCAGCATGAAGGAATCATATTTCGTAGCGATAAGCAATACATTATATATACGCTTATTCATTAGATTGGCAAACGGGGTGTCTCTGAACACCAAGTCTTTTAAGTTCGGTATACCGCTCATAATAGATTCTGATAGAATTATTCGAGTCAAATGTAAGGAAAAATAATAACTATTGAAACATGAAAGTACGCATTCTGACTCTAACTGAAGATTTTTAGGTTTTCACTGATAAAAAGTAAGCGAAACTCTTGGCCATTCCAAAGAATTACCTACATTTGCCAACAGAATGTTATCCTTTTAAAGAATATAAATGCTATGAAGACTGAAGTTATTTTATCAGCGCTAGAGGCAAAACATCCGGGAGAAAAGGAGTATTTGCAAGCAGTAAAAGAAGTGCTTTTATCAATTGAGGAAGTGTACAACCAACATCCGGAATTTGAGAAAGCGAAAATCATTGAACGCCTAGTTGAGCCGGAACGTATTTTCACTTTCCGTGTGCCTTGGGTAGATGATAAAGGTGAGATACAAGTTAACTTGGGATACCGTGTTCAGTTCAACAACGCGATCGGCCCGTACAAGGGAGGTATCCGTTTCCACCCGTCCGTTAACTTGTCTATCTTGAAATTCTTAGGATTCGAGCAAACATTTAAAAACGCTTTGACAACCCTTCCGATGGGTGGTGGCAAAGGTGGTTCCGATTTCGCTCCGAGAGGAAAGAGCGACGCCGAGATCATGCGTTTCTGCCAAGCGTTTATTCTTGAATTATGGCGTAATCTTGGTCCGGACAGGGATGTTCCGGCTGGCGATATAGGCGTAGGTGGCCGTGAGGTTGGTTATATGTACGGTATGTACAAGAAATTGGCTCGCGAGAACACAGGTACGTTCACGGGTAAGGGCATGGAGTTCGGAGGTTCTATCCTTCGTCCGGAAGCTACCGGCTTCGGCGCTCTTTATTTCGTACATCAAATGCTGGAGACTCACGGAATCGATATCAAGGACAAGACGGTCGCCATCTCCGGTTTCGGCAACGTGGCTTGGGGTGCCGCAACAAAGGCAACCGAGTTGGGCGCTAAAGTGGTTACTATCTCCGGTCCTGACGGATATATCTATGATCCGGCGGGTATCTCCGGCGAGAAGATCGACTATATGTTGGAATTGCGTAATTCCGGAAATGATATCGTAGCTCCTTACGCAGACGAATTCCCGGGCTCTACCTTCTATCCCGGCAAGAAACCTTGGGAACAAAAAGTAGATATAGCCTTGCCATGCGCTACCCAGAATGAGTTGAACGAGGCTGACGCTCGTAAGTTGATCGAGAACAAGACTTTGTGCGTAGCTGAGGTTTCTAACATGGGTTGTACGGCTGAGGCTGTAGACTTGTTCATCGAGCATAAGCAATTATTCGCTCCGGGTAAGGCTGTCAACGCCGGTGGTGTGGCTACTTCCGGATTGGAGATGACCCAGAACGCTATGCATATCTCATGGACTGCCGCCGAGGTAGACGCTAAATTACATCAGATCATGAGCGCAATCCACGAACAATGCGTAGCTCACGGTAAAGATGGCGAATATATCAATTATGTAAAAGGCGCAAATATCGCAGGCTTCATGAAAGTAGCGAAAGCTATGATGGCTCAAGGTATCGTATAAGAATAAGGTCAGTTTAGGCTAAATAAAAACATAGTTATGAATTCTTTGAACCTTAGTTATGGTTTGAGAATTTCATAACTATGTTTTTTAAGCTCATATCAGCGGACTTTCCCGGGGTTCTTAGCGATAAAATCCTTCCATCCCGTATACTTCTTTTCCGAGATCGGATTATTGGTTTGGAAATAATGACAAACAGCCGCCGCCAACCCATCCGTAGCGTCCAATTGCGGAAGCATAGACTCATCCGGTATCTTCAGATAGCGTTGTAGCATGCCGGCCACTTGTTCTTTCGCCGCATTTCCATTCCCCGTGATCGAGAGCTTGATTTTTAGAGGGGCGTACTCGAAGATCGGGATATCCCGCTCCAAGGCCGCCGCCATCGCTACTCCTTGTGCCCTTCCGAGTTTCAACATACTCTGTACGTTCTTCCCGAAGAAAGGCGCCTCGATAGCCAACTCATCCGGATGGTATTGATCGATCAAGGCCAAGACCCGTTCGAATATCTTACGCAGACGGAGATAATGATCCTCATATTTATTCAATTGCAGGATTCCCATAGCTTCCAGCTTCGGTTTATTCCCCTCGATCTTCAAGATTCCGTATCCCATCACGATCGTACCGGGGTCTATGCCTAATATAATACGGTCCTTGATCATTTAGGTAGCTCTATATCTTCCAACAGGGTAGAGAATCCTGCGATTTTCTCTTTATAACGTCCTATCAAATCTTGCTGCAAGGCTCCGCCTTCCTTACGCACCCACTCATTCAACGAATCGATATCCCTCGTATGAAACTGTACGGAAAAACTTTCACCTTCCTCATTCCGCGAATCCAAGATCCGTCTCAAATAAGGACTATAAAGGATACCGCTCTCGGAGGCTTTCGGTATATAACTATTCTTCAAATATTCCAGACACTCATCCACGATATCCTTATGGATATGAAAAGTCGTATTATAAACTATCATCTTCTTTCCTTTCTCTTGAAATTTCTTATACAAAGATAGCGCATATATCAAGAAAAGCCTTATATTTGCACATGAATTAACAAGACGGGGCATTAGCTCATCTGGCTAGAGCGACAGACTGGCAGTCTGTAGGTGATCGGTTCGAGTCCGATATGCTCCACAATTTAGCATATATCAAACATTTAGGGAATATCCAGCAACGGGTATTCCCTTTTGTCATTGATACTCTCTATGAGGCTTAGCAGGTATTGGTGTATTAGGTATCAGCCAACCTCTTGTCATAGTCACATATTCTGGGTAATCAGTTAAGACATGCGGCATTTAGTTTAAAACTCTTCTATACCCACACATTTATTTATTTTTTGTGAAGGAGGAATAACTCTTGAAACAGAAGGCTGTTGTGTATAGTTTTGCATAAAGGTTATTTTTAAGGGAAACTACAATATATTATTAATCCTAGCCCAATAAAATCAAGGCCAATTGTAATTGGTTTACAACACCTAGAAAATAATATTATGCAATGTAAAAATGAGGAAACCTTACGAGAAAAACAAGAAAGCCCCACTTTAAAATAAAGCAGGGCCAAAATTATTGTCAAACACTTCGAGCTTAAGCAAACTTAAGCGCAGTTTCATTTATCCTCTTACTCAAATCTAGCAGAGCTTCCGCAAAACGTTTACGTTCCTCTTCCGTAAATTGAGCGGGTTTACCATTAACCTTATTTCCATTTAAACGCTGGTAAAGCCAGTTCTTACTTTTTCCAAAATAAGCCTTCGCTATATAACTCAAAGAGATTGCATTCGCGACATCTCCTAATTCCAAAGCAAGTTTAACATCCTGCAATTCATTCTTAATCGCACGTAATCCTTCACGAGTAGAATCGACAAAAGCCTCACGTTCTTCCCCGGGCATTGATTCCATCTTACGGGCACGCTCTTCTTGAAACATCGCACGCTCCTCGGGAGACAGACTTTGGAACTTTTCAAAATCAGCCTGCATGTCCGCAGTTGGTAAAAATTTTGATAAGTCTCTCATAAATATATTATTTTTATCCCCCCAAAAGAGGGGTCTTGTTTATTACTCAGTTTTTTAGTTTTTCTTCGATCTCCGCAATCATATCCAAAATATCATTGATATATTGCTCGAACTCTGGATCTCCTTTTATTACTCGATTCCCTGTATGGAATTCAAAAAGCAACTTTAGGTTTTCCATTTGTTGAACGAGCTTCTCTCGCTCTTCTTTTGTCATCGACTTAAAATTTATCGTTAATACTCGTTTGGGTTGACAGCACAAATCTAATAATCCAAAGATTATTATACAAATAATCTTCGGATTATTTTCTGCAGTTTTATAGTACTAACAGATCATACCTGCACACCAACATTTGCTGAATGAATCCAGCTCTTCCCTCACTATTAGCAAGAAGGAATATAGGTCGTTATCCCTGCCTTGAATTGGTATGATAACGCTCAGAGCCGCATCTAGCATCTTATCGCCTTTACAGGATAAGGCTTGTACCCTTTTCTCCACCTCAAGGCATAATTCCACCTTGTCTGGCTCAGAACACCTTTGAAGTTTCACCATCAATTTCATAATGGCTCTACAATCGTACAATAAGGAAATTCGTTCTACAAAAGTGAATAATCCCATAAGACAAAATTTAAAGTTGCTTACCAGTTCCCTCTGGTAAGCTATTAAACACAAAAAAGGCGCAGGAACTACTGAATACTACCATCGTGAGGCTCTCGACTGCCCATCTCTAAGTAATAAACAATAGCCCTACGCCCCTATGGAGTATATTGTCCTTTCACAATGTGGAAAGGTATATAACAACATAGCGAGCGAGGACGTTCTTGCCTATTATCCTTAGAGATTGAAATTGTCGAGATTTCACGATAGGATAATATGTCAAACGCACTTCGTTAACTAAATATGTCTTCCATCAGTGACCTAACGCCTTAGGTGTGACGGACTATAATGAAAAGTTACTAAATCGTTTGAATTGGAAAGAACTTATGGCTTATTAAATGCAAGGTAAACTTAATGAATATATCTAGGGGGGGGTAGACATGAGGTCGTTCTTCTGTCCGGAATTAAAGGTAGGACATCTAAACTTGGAGCCCTATCGAGGAGTTAATTGTATGTAAATGGTATGTATTATCAACACAAAAAAAGGCAGCTACCATTACGATAGCTACCTTATCATGAAGAGCCGAAAGCCGGACTTGAACCGGCGACCTACGCATTACGAATGCGTTGCTCTACCAGCTGAGCTATTTCGGCAACATTTGTTTCTTTATTTCGGGCGCAAAGATACAGGGTTTATTTGACATCTGCAAGAAGATTCGCTAAAAAATCATCTAAATCCGCATCTAAATCTTTTAATAGAGGATCGTCCAGACGAAGCATATCATCGTCTATGAAGAGAAGTTCCTCTATCACAACAAAATCTTCATCAGTCAAGCTAACAGAAAGAGGTTTCATGAACCGGGGAGCGTCAAAAATATTCTTGGTGGATAAGATCGTAAGGACCGCCTTCACCGAAGCGGCAACTCGCTTATTGAATGCGTTCTCCTCCTCGTTCGAGTTCACCCAATCGAAGATAACGATCTTTTCGATCAAATGCTCCTCATCATCATAAATTTGCAGTTCCCCGCTTTCCGCATCGGCCTGCACATATAAGTCGCTTATAAAATTACCGGACTCATCCTTGGCCAGCTTTTCAATAGCCGACGTAAAAGCATTCTCGATGAGGGATTGAACCTTTGCTATATTTGCGTTCATATATTAATTCTCCTTTATTCGAATATGCGTCAAAAGTAATAATAATTCACCGAATAACGCCGTTAATCCTCACCAAATTGCACATTTAGTTTCTTATCGGAACGAATTCGTTCGGCCAACGCCTGCACATAGAGTTCCAATAATTTGGTACTCTTATCATTATCACCACTATTACGCTTGAATAAATCGTATGATTTATGAGCCCACTCATAGGCTTCTTTTAAATCTCCTCTCATCTCATGGCATAGGGCCAGATTAGAGGCCGCCTTCGCCCGGCTTTTCCAGTTTTCCGTACCCCGGTAAAGCCCGGACCAACGATCTTCCGCCATATCCCATTTCTCATTAGCCGCATAAGCGGAAGCCTCTTTCCAACGTGAACCCATTCCGGTAAAGTACCAACGAGTCTCCTTCTCCCAATGAGGAACAAAATTAGCGTAGACCTTCGCCCCGAAATATTTACCGGCCCCACGCAAAGCATTCTCCGGAGAGGGCAATACCTTATCCAAGATCGGCATATAATCCGCACTTTCCGCCCAATAAATACTATCTTTCATATGTACCGTCGCCAGTGGAGCCTCACGATCGGGAACGTAACTGCGTATCACGCCAGCCATCTGCACGTCGATCATTCCCATTACATACCCTTCGCCCAAGGTACCTACGCTTTTCTTCATATCGAACAGCAAGCGGTCGATGGAGATAACCGCATCGGCACCGGTCTCATCGCATAGCGACGCTACTTGCCCTTGGGTAAGTTTCGTATCCAGAAACGCCTGATTATCTTTTCGAACCGCATCATGGTAAAGCAATACGTCGTTAAAATAAGAAGCCTCCACGATAGCCTCCCCTAAAGTACGGCAAGCGTCAAACAGCGCACTATCCGCTTTCGCTTTGCAAGTATCCTGCTTTTCTCCCTGCAAGGTGTATTCGTAACCCGCATCCTCCGGTTGGGGAACGGCATTGTTTACGATAAGTACCTTGGCGACATTCTCAGGAAACGTCACCTCCGCAGGATTATACGTCTCGATACCTACATAATTAATCGTGCTACAAGCGGACAACAAACCCGCTATGCCTATAAAAAGAATGCTTCTCATCTTCATCTATTTAAAAGGGGGCGATTTACGCCCCCACATTATGTCAAATCACTCACAGCCTTGAAATAGCCGATAGACTCCGCGATCCCCAAGAATGGGTCTTTCATGTCTTTCTCGTATTCCAAGCTACACATTCCCGTGTAATTAACTTCCCGCATCATACGGATCAGCGCAGGGAAGTCGATCTTTCCACGACCGATCTCGATCCCGACTCCCGCCTTCGAAGAATCCGTCACGTCCTTGATATGCATATCAAACACCCGGGTATGGTATTTCTTCAAGTCGGCCACAGGATCACAGCCGTTTCGCAAGTCATGTCCGACATCCAGACACATACCGATACGGGGATCTAAATCCTTCGTATGCTCCCAAACGTCCGTAGCGTCGGGATACGTCTTAATATCAGGACCGTGTAAGTGGATGGCGTAATGGAAATCATATTCCTTCACTTTCTTATCCACATAGGGTAAAAGCTCGTAATTCGGGACACCGACGATCAACTTCACTCCTACCCGCTTCGCATAATCAAACGCACGGTCTATCTCTTCCTCGCTCTTCATATAAATAGGACCTACGGCATATCCCGTCACTTTATGGGCAGCGCATTTATCATGAAAAGCCCGAATCTGCTGATCCGTACTATTCAACGGCAAATGGAAATCCTTGATGCAAAGATAATGGATATCTAATCGTTCCAACGTCTTCAACGTCGTATCTAAATCAAAATTAACGAAAGTATATCCCGCCATTCCCAGATGGAATGGATTTACGGCCTTCGGAGCCTTTGGTTTTACAGGGTCCGGCAAAGCGGCCCGGGCGATCGTGGAAGTACCTAATAAAAGGGCACCCGCCAATCCTTGTTTAAAAAATGTACGTCTTGAGTGTTTCATGGTCTATTACAATATTATATATAATGTATACTGTTTATCGTGGGAAAATAACGCTAAAGGTAGAACCTACCCCTTGCTTGGAAGTCACTTCTATACGACCGCCGAGCTTTGTAACCAAGGCCTTCGAGATAGCCAATCCCAGCCCGACTCCATTGGTCCATTCCGTCAACTTGACAAAACGATCGAAAACCCGTTCCAATTGGTCATCCGGGATTCCCTCGCCTGTATCCATCACATAAAAGCGGATTCCCTGCTCCGTCACGTCATACCCGAAGCAAATATAACCTTTTTTCGTGTGCTTGATAGCATTCGTCAATAAATTAGTGAGGACTTGTGTTAATCTACTCCGATCGGTATAAAGCGTAAAAGGTTGGCAATCAACCAATCGAAGTTCTACATTTTCGGGCATGCGTAATAAAATGATACTATAGATATCTTTCATTAAAGCCCTCATTTCATGATTTGCCAAAACGAAATTCAACGTATTCGACTCGATTTTCGATATATCCAATACGTCTTCTATCAAGCGTTGCAACAATTCATTATTACTTTGTATAATATCGGAGAGTTCATGACGAGTTTCCGCATCTTCCTCATCAGCGATTACTTGCGAGAATCCGACGATGGCGTTCAATGGCGTCCTGATCTCATGATTCATGTTTGCCAAAAACGCAGATTTCAGATGATCAGCCTCCTCCGCTTTCTCTTTCGCGATCTTTAATCGTACCCCCGCACGATGACGGGTATAGGCGACTATACCCAAGCCCACACAAAGTAACAGTATCAAGATAAATCCCTCTCCAAGCATCAAGATACGGACATGCGACTTTTCCGCCTCTAGCTCCAGTTTCTTACTTTGTACCTCTAGTTTTTCCACCTCTCGTTGGGTTTTCAGCTTCGCTAAATCCTCGTAATATTTTACCCGCATAATCGAGTCGTGCACTTCTTTAGAATCTCTGTAAGCCCTAGCCGCTTCCATCCCTCTTCCAAGCTTATAATAGAGATCCGCCTTAAAATCCTCCACTGAGATCCAATCACTAAAGCGTTTCTTATCCAAGAGCATTAGTTCCAATTTGTTCGCCAAATCAATAGCCTTCTCATATTTCCCCGCTAAAGCGTAATAATTCATCCAAAGGAATTGAGGCAGAATTTGTTCGGCATTCATATTATTCTTCTTTTCGATATCCTCCATCATCCTCAAGTGCTGATAAACCAAGGAAGGCTCTTTTTCCGTCACGTAATACTGGGCCGAGTAATAATGATAGCGATCTTTTAAAAAAGCGACAGTATGTTCCGCATCCAATTGAGTAATGCCCTCTTTTTCGCACTCTTGTATACAAGAATCCAATTTATTCAAATACTCCAATCGCAAATCCTTCGTAAGCAACAGGCGTAACACGTAATACCAACGCATCCTAGAAACCTTACGTTCTTCCATGCTAGATAAGATCTCCCGGCTTAATTGAATACCCTCCTCATCCAATCCTATATTAAAATAGAAATTCGCTAAAGCTTGGTTTGCCATATCCACCCCATCCGGATAGTTAAAACGGGTCGCAAGATTCTTCAAGCTATCCACCTCCCGGATTACCAATCCCTGCATCCCCTCATTCGCTAAAGAATAGATATTCCATCCCTTCGCCCTACATAATTCCTCGATCCGGTTAGTCGCGATGAAAAGAGGTTCCGCTATTTTCAAATATATACGTAAGCTATCCGGATCTTGCATATAGTAATAACGCATCAAAAATAGGAAGGCATTTCCTTTGTAATAATCGTTACGTTGCCTCTTTGCTTCTTCCAGTAGCAAATCCGCATATACTTTATATACCTTGTTGTGCGTATTGGCATAAAGTAATTCGTTCAAGCGTATTAGTTTACTACTATCCGGTAAAACCTTGATTTCTCTTCGTAAGCTATCGACAAACGTGTCACCTTTCGCCCTATCCGAAATAAGCAAAGTTAAAATCAACGTCCAACAACCAATAAAAAGCAATCTCTTCATATATACCTTGAAAATTAGCACGACTATCTATTATTCAAATGTATCAAGGGCAAGCTCACGAAAAAGACAGATCCTTCCCCTAGCTTCGAGGTAGCCCATATCTTCCCTTGCATTTGCCCAACCAATCCCTTACAGATAGCAAGTCCAAGGCCGACACCTTTACCCCAATCATCCAGTTGTACAAAACGACTGAATATGGAATCAACCTTATCCTCAGGTATTCCCTCCCCACTATCTTGTATGAAGAACTCGACAAAGCCATCGGTCTTTTTATATCCAAAACGGATAAAGCCTTCCTGCGTATGCTTGATAGCGTTTGTCAGCAAGTTCGTCAAGATCTGAGTCAGCCTGTTCCGGTCTGTCTCCATCTCTAGATCCTCGCAATCATCCAGCAGAAGCTCCACCCCGTCGGGCATACGTAGCAAGATCACATTGTAAATCTCTTTCATCAAAGAAGGGATGTTCAATTCTTTATAGATAAGAGACATCGTATTGGACTCTATCTTCGAGAGATCCAACACATCTCCAATCAAGCGTTGAAGCAATTCGTTATTATTCTGTATGATATCGGCAAACTCTTGCCGGGTCTCCTTATCTTCCTCATCGACCAATACTTGCGAGAAGCCTACAATGGCATTTAACGGGGTACGTATCTCATGGTTCATATTCGCAAGGAAGGCGGATTTCAAACGATCGGCCTCCTCCGCCTTATCTTTCGCCTTCTCTAGTTGCAAACCATATTTATGACGGGAATAGGATATATACCCCAGAGAGCAACAGATCAAGAGCAACAAAGAAAGGCCTCCGCCCATGACCAACAATTTCGTACGCGAATGAGCGGCCTCCAATTCCATTTTCTTATTCGCCAGCTCTAACTTATCGATATCATGTCGCGTGCGTAAGTCCGCCAAATCCTTGTAGAACTTGGCGTTGGTAACCGAATCCTTCATCAAGATGTATTCGTGATAGGTCTTGGCCGCTTCCATCCCGCGCCCGACATCATAACAAAGACTCGCCTTATTCTTCATTATCACCAATGCTCCGACTATCCGTCCCCGTTTTAGGCAGTAGTCGATCAGCTCATTAGCTAAAGCGACTCCTCTGTCATAATCTCTCGCCGTCTGGTAATAGAGTAAACGTATATTAGCGAGCGTATAATCCTCATTCCGGATGTTATTATCTTTTACCAGTTTTTCCGCCTGAGCCAAATGTTTAGATATCATCGAGAGATCCTTCTTATCAATACCTAATAACGCATAGCTTCGGTGATACAGATACTTGACATAATACAACGGATTATCGATATCTAGCATCTCGATCCCTTTTTCCTCACAATCCGCTATATAGCCCTCAAGTTTCTCCAAGTAGAAAAGCCTCTTTGTCTCATTGATATCCTTATTCAGCAAATGTCTGACAATCGTAAATCGCTTAGCCAAGGGAGCGTCCCTTTCCTCCATAGCCCGTAAGACATCCTCATATAGGGCGATCCCCTCTTTGGTGAGTCCCGTGGCAAAGTAAAAATCCGCCAACGCTTGGTTCGCCATATCGATACCATTCGGGTAGTCGAATTTTGCGGATAATGCTTTTAAGGACTCAACCGCAGAAATCACGCTATCAGTTTCCCCATTATTTGACAAAGCATAAATATACCACGCTTTCATGCGGAATAAATCATCGTAGCGTTTATAATTCAGAAAGATAGGTTCGACTTTCTGCATGAAGAGATACATGCTATCGATATTCCTTGAATAATAATAACGGACTATCTGGAACAAGGCATTTCCCTTGTAGGTGTCATTTTTCTGCCGCTCGGCTTCCTCGAGCAGTCGATCCGCATAATACTTATAGTTCAAGCCATTTCCTTTGTCGCTGGCCAATTCATCAAGCTTTTCCAGCTTACTCACAGCCGGTAAATTCGCCACGATTTGCTCCAAACTATCTACATCGCTAGCCGCAGACACTGAGCCTACGAGTATTGGTGAAAGGGATAAATATATAATAAATAGTATATTTCGCATTTAAAGTTTACAAAATAGACATCAATTAGTTAACGTGTGGCAAGTTAGTAAAATTTAGACAACGGCGTATCATTATTTACAAGTTTAATATTATAATTTTCAACTCAATCAACAAAAAAGCCTATATCAATCAAAGAAAGATTGATATAGGCTCTTATTTCAAAGAAACAGCTGTTCTCTTTATTTTGTCAAGGCGGCGATACTTTCCTCGATAGACTTAATCTTCGATTCGGCATCGGCCTGCTTTTTCTTCTCCATCTCGATTACTTTCGCCGGGGCTTTGCTTACGAAATTCTCATTGCCTAATTTCTTCATGACAGAAGTCAAGAAACCTTTTTGGTATTTCAATTCTTCTTGAAGCTTAGCCAACTCTTCTTCCACATTGATCAGATTGCCTAAAGGTACGGCATATTCAGTCGTACGTACCAAGAACGATACAGCGCCGGCCGCTTTCTCCTCTACCTTGGAGATGGAAGAGAGGTTACACATCTTAGCGATCACAGCGTTGAATGCCTCATTGTGCTCACCCACGATCTGCAATTCCAGCGCATCCTTATTCGGTATATTCTTTTGCAAACGAATTGTACGGACACCGCCAACGATCTCTTTCACGATCTCGAAAGCATCCAAATAAGCGCTATCCGCAACAGCTACTTCCGGCATTTGGGCAACCATCAAGCTCTCACCTTCCTTACGAGGCTCAAGGGCTTGCCATAATTCCTCGGTAATAAACGGCATGAAAGGATGAAGCAAACGAAGCAAGGCATCGAAGAAACCGAGTGTAGCCTCATAAGTAGCCTTGTCGATCGGCTGCTGATACCCCGGTTTTACCATCTCCAGATACCATGAGGAGAACTCATCCCAGAACAATTTATAGACAGCCATCATCGCCTCGCTCAGACGATATTTACTGAAAGAATCGTCTACCTCGGCGATTGTCTTATCCAGCTGCATCTTGAACCATTTCACGGCGATAGCGGAAGCCTCCGGCTGGGCGATCGTATCGTCTACCGTCCAGCCCTTCACCAAGCGGAAAGCGTTCCATATCTTATTATTGAAGTTACGTCCTTGCTCGCACAAAGCATCATCGAAAGGAATATCATTTCCGGCAGGAGCCGCGAGCATCAAGCCCATACGTACGCCGTCCGCACCGTATTGCTCGATCAATTGCAACGGATCGGGAGAGTTTCCTAAAGATTTGGACATCTTACGTCCCAGCTTATCGCGAACGATACCCGTAAAGTAAACGCTCTTAAACGGCATTTTCCCTCTGTACTCATAGCCGGCCATAATCATACGGGCTACCCAGAAGAAAATAATATCCGGTCCGGTTACCAAATCACTGGTCGGATAGTAATAATTGATTTCCTCATTATCCGGGTTATTGATACCGTCGAACAGGGAGATCGGCCACAGCCAAGAAGAGAACCAAGTGTCCAATACGTCCTCGTCCTGACGCAAATCAGACATGGTCAGATTCGGGTTACCGCATTTCTCTTTCGCCAGTTCCAAAGCTTTCTCTTCCGTCTCGGCTACCACGTAACCGCCTTCCGGCAAGAAGTAAGCCGGGATACGGTGCCCCCACCAAAGCTGACGGCTGATACACCAGTCCTTGATATTCTCCATCCAATGGCGATAGGTATTCTTGAATTTCGGCGGATAGAACTTGATATCGTCGTTCATGACCGGCTCCAAGGCGATCTGGGCTAGATGTTCCATCTTCAAGAACCATTGCATAGACAATTTCGGTTCGATAGGCACGTTCGTACGCTCCGAGAAACCCACCTTGTTCTCGTAAGCCTCTACCTTCTCCAAAAGGTCAGCGTTACGCAAGTCTTCCTCGATTTGCTTGCGGACATCAAAACGATCCATGCCCACGTACAGGCCAGCGGCCTCGCTCAGCGTACCGTTATCGTTGAATATATCGATAGAAGGCAAATTATATTTCTCGCCCAACATATAGTCGTTTACATCGTGTGCCGGGGTCACTTTCAAACAGCCCGTACCGAACTCTATATCTACGTAATCATCCTCGATCACCGGAATCTCACGGCCTACCAGCGGAACGATCACTTTCTTTCCTCTCAGATGTTGGTTCTTCGGGTCGTTCGGGTTGATACACATCGCCGTATCTCCCATAATCGTCTCCGGACGGGTAGTGGCGACAATGGCGTATCCCTCCTCGCCTACGATCTTATAGCGAAGATAGTACAACTTACTATGCTCTTCCTTATAGATAACCTCCTCATCGGACAGGGCCGTCAACGCCTTCGGGTCCCAATTCACCATACGGACACCCCGGTAGATCAAACCTTTCTTATATAGATCGACAAAAACCTTGATAACGCTCTCCGAACGTTTCTCGTCCATCGTGAACGCCGTACGATCCCAATCGCAGGAAGCACCCAATTTACGAAGCTGCTTCAAGATAATGCCGCCATGCTCTTCTTTCCATTCCCAAGCATGCCGCAAAAACTCGTCGCGAGTCAGATCGGTCTTCTTGATTCCTTGCCCAGCCAAACGATTCACCACTTTCGCCTCCGTTGCGATCGAAGCATGGTCCGTACCCGGTACCCAACAAGCGTTCTTACCCATCATACGGGCACGGCGAACCAAGATATCTTGGATCGTATTGTTAAGCATATGTCCCATGTGCAATACGCCGGTGACGTTAGGGGGCGGGATTACAATCGTATACGGCTCACGGCCGTCTGGCTTTGACTTAAAGAAGCCGTTATCCAACCAATACTGATACCACTTCCCCTCTACTTCAGCGGGATTGTACTTACTAGCGATTTCCATATTTTTATAACTAATTAGTCTTTACACATTTCTCGATCCGCGAAAGTACAAAAAATATAGACAAAAAACGCTGAGCATCGGGAAATATAGTCGGCCGAGACAATAGGCATTCCCTGTCGGACACGCCACTATTCTACAAACCACGACGTGGTTTATACAGACCAAGCCGTGGATTGTACAGATCACGACGTGATTTATAAGGACCACGCCACTATTTTGAAAATAGAGTGAATGGCAATTACTTTTACATCCGGGGATTTGAAGGTTTATTCCTATAACAAGCAAACTATTTATAACGGTTTTTCTATTCCGCGCTATTGCAGTTTCGCGTAAATGCCTGTATCTTCGCGTACTATAAAAAATAGATATGAGAAAGCGATCTGAGTATAAAGGAGGGGATAATCGACGTAAACCCTCTAAAGAACGACGGGTAACGGTGGGTGAAAGTAACACTTTGCTACCTTTCCTGTTCGAGTTATTAAAAGAACAGAGCCGTTCATCCGTGAAAGGATTATTGAGCAGGGGACAGATCTCGGTAAACGGGAAAGTCACCCGGCAGTTCGATGCCCCGCTGAACCCTAACGATACGGTCGGAATCAACTATGGAAGAGGGAAGGTGGAATTCAACAACCCGTTACTTAGAATTGTTTGGGAAGACGACGACCTCATCGTGATCAACAAGCGGGAAGGTTTGCTATCCGTATCTACCGATCGTATCAAGGAGCGTACGGCCTACCGTATACTGAGCGATTACGTGAAAGAATGCGACCCTCGCAACAAGATATTCGTCTTGCACCGTCTGGACCGAGACACATCGGGTATCATGATGTTCGCCAAGAACCAGAAGGTAAAAGAGCAACTACAGTCCAACTGGAGCGAGGCTATCACGCAACGGACCTACGTGGCCGTGATAGAGGGACGACCGGAGAAAGACACGGATTTGATCGTATCCAACCTCGTGGAGAACAAGCATATGCAAGTGTACGTGACACAAGATGGTGACGGGAAGGAAGCGATCACACGCTACCGCCTCCTGCAAACGAACAATCGCTATTCGCTCGTGGAACTCGATCTGGAGACGGGACGCAAGAACCAAATCCGTGCGCAGATGCAATCCATCGGCCATCCGATAGCCGGAGACTCTAAATACGGGGCGGAGACAAATCCCGCCGGACGCTTGATGCTCCATGCCCGCAGGCTCTGTTTCATCCACCCGGTAACAGGCGAGGAGATGCGCTTCGAGACACGGATCCCGGAGAAATTCACATCGACAGCAAAGTAATCTATCAATAAAGGACAAAACAATGAAGAAGCTCATCAGTTCAATCATGCTGGCGCTAATAGCGCTGGTAGCGCAGGCACAAATACTTACGCCTGTCAAATGGAAAATTAAACTAGACGACAAGGGGGGCGCACCCGAGAAAGAGATCGTCTTTACCGCCACGGCGGACAAAGGTTGGCACCTGTATGACATGAACCTGCCGGAAGGAGGTCCTGTATCTACATCTTTCACATTCGAGACATTGAATGGAGCTGAACTGATTGGCCAACCGGTTCCTTCTGTAAAGCCGACCACGGTTTACGACGAGCAATTCGCCATGAACCTTCGTTGGTATCCGGGTACGGTATCGTTCATCCAAAAACTAAAGGTTACCGATCCCGCTAAATTCAAGGTAGAGGGCGAGGTGGAATTTATGGCTTGTAATGACGAGACTTGCCTTCCCCCAGATCAAATACCTTTCTCTTTCGATAAGAAAAGTATCCATGTAGATCCAGCTCTGGCAGCTAATAGCTCGACTACAGAGGTGGATAAAGAGGACGCCACGACCGTACAGCCGGATACGCAGGTCGTAGCGGAAGATGCTAGCGAGTTGAACACTCCGGACCCTGCCGCTAAAGAGACACCGGCTACGACATCCCCTAAAGCGTCCGACAGCTTAACCGACAGCCCGAATCTTTGGTCTCCGGTGATCGACCAATTGAAATCGTTCGGCGACGCTACGGTATCGGCGGCGGATACCTCTTGGTTATTCATCTTCTTCGCGGGTTTCTTGGGAGGTTTGATCGCCTTATTGACTCCTTGCGTTTGGCCGATGATCCCTATGACGGTTAGCTTCTTCCTAAAACGTACGAAAGATCGTAAGAAAGCGATTCGCGACGCTATCACCTATGGATTATCTATTATCGTAATCTATTTGGTTATGGGCTTGTTGATTACCGGTATCTTCGGTGCGAGCGCATTGAATGATTTATCAACGAACGCGATCTTTAATATCCTGTTCTTCTTGTTGCTGGTAGTATTCGCAGTCTCCTTCTTCGGAGCCTTCGAGCTGGTATTACCTGCGTCATGGACTAGCAAATTGGATAGCAAGGCCGATTCAACGACCGGCGTATTGAGTATATTCTTTATGTCGTTCACGTTGGTGTTGGTATCTTTCTCTTGTACGGGTCCGATTATCGGGACCTTGTTGGTACAGGCTGCTTCTATGGGTACGGCGGTAGGACCGGCTATCGGTATGTTCGGTTTCGCCTTGGCGTTATCCATCCCGTTCAGTGTCTTCGCCATCTTCCCGAATATGCTGCAAAGTATGCCGAAATCCGGCGGATGGTTGAATTCAGTGAAGGTCGTATTGGGCTTCTTGGAGTTGGCATTGGCTTTGAAGTTCCTTTCCGTAGCGGACTTAGCGTATGGCTGGCGTTTACTAGACCGTGAGGCTTTTATCGTGCTTTGGATCGTGATCTTCAGCTTATTGGGTGTTTATTTATTAGGAAAGATCAAGTTTAGCCATGATAGCGAAGTAAAATATGTATCTGTTCCTCGTCTGTTTATGGCGATTATCTCTTTCGCTTTCGCCATTTACATGGTTCCGGGACTTTGGGGCGCTCCGTTAAAGGCGATCAGCGCATTCGCTCCTCCGTTGTATACACAAGATTTCAATCTATACAAAAACGAGGTACACGCCGCGTTCGACGATTATGAATCCGGTATGGCTTATGCCAAGAAGGTAAATAAACCCGTCATGATCGACTTCTCCGGTTTCGGTTGCGTAAACTGCCGTAAGATGGAGGCTTCCGTTTGGACGGATCCTAAGGTGAAGCAAATGCTAGAAAATGATTACGTGCTAATCACTCTCATGGTAGACGATAAGACGAAACTCCCGCAACCCATCGAGATCCAAGAGAACGGAAAGACTCGTAAGCTGAAGACGATCGGTGATAAATGGAGTTATTTGCAACGAAGCAAGTGCGGTTCTAACGCCCAGCCATTCTACATCTTATTGAATGACGAGGGACAGCCGCTCGGACCTTCATACGCATTCAATGAGGATGTTTCCAAATACATCCAGTTCCTTCAAAACGGATTGAAAGAATTCAAGAAAGAACAACAATAAAACACATACAGAGGGCCGGGTTCTACCCTGCCCTCTTTCTTTTACAATCATTATCGAATAAGTAAATAATATGGCAACTAGAGAAGAGAAGATGGAAGCCTTCGGGCAATTACTCGACATTCTGGATGAATTACGGGTAAAATGCCCATGGGATCGTAAACAGACAAACGAGAGCCTCCGCACGAATACAATCGAGGAAACCTATGAATTATGCGAGGCCCTGATGCGTGAGGATAACACAAACATAAAAAAGGAATTAGGAGACCTGTTATTGCACATCGTCTTTTACTCCAAGATCGGCGAGGAAAAAGAAGCTTTCGATATCAAGGATGTCTGCGACAGCCTTTGCCAGAAACTGATTTACCGCCATCCACACGTATTCGGAGATACCTCCGCCGATACCGCCCAAAAGGTAGAGCAAAGCTGGGAGCAGCTTAAGTTGAAAGAAAAGGGGGGTAACAAAACCGTGCTGGAAGGTGTTCCCGCTTCCCTCCCATCCGTAGTAAAAGCGCATCGTATCCAAGATAAGGCCCGTAACGTAGGTTTCGACTGGGAACAACGGGATCAAGTATGGGATAAGGTACAGGAGGAATTTAATGAGTTGAAAACCGAGATAGACAGGATGGACGCAGATAAGATGGAAGCTGAGTTCGGAGATCTCTTCTTTAGCTTGATCAACGCTGCCCGCCTATACAAAATAAATCCGGACAACGCATTGGAACGCACGAACCAGAAGTTTATCCGCCGTTTTAATTATCTGGAGGAACATACGATCCAAGAAGGTCGTTCCTTGAAAGATATGACATTGGAGGAAATGGACCAACTATGGAATGAGGCCAAGGCCAAAGGCTTATAAAGCTAGGATAAGGGCAAAACAAAAGGGGAACCGACATCACGTCGCCACCCCTCCCTTAACTTAAACGCCAAAACTAAATCTAAACAAAAAACACAAATAATGATAATATTTTACTTTTTCTGTTTTTCTTCCTTCTTGTTGTCCCGACCACTCTTCATAAAATTCCGGACAAACTTATATTCCGCATTTCGGTATTTATAGACCTTTTCGGGAGAAAGTATCTTCTTGAATCTCTCAAAATACTCTTTTTCCAACTGTGCCTCTTTTATCTCAACATCCAGACATTCGTCTATCACTTTGTTATAATCAGCATCTGTCGGATTCTCCTTATGTCGAATTTCTTTTGATAACTTACGACATTCACGACCTACCTCAAATTTTTTCTGTCGCAACTCATTGCATAAAGGAATAAATTGTGCAGCTTCCTCAGGTGTAAGGCCAACTTCAGCCGTAATAAAAGCATTCCGCCTTGCTTCGAACGCTTCTCTATCAAAATGTCTTTGCTCTTTCTTCTCTTGTGCCGTAGCATTGAAAGAGAGTAGAACCGAAATCGCTACAAATGTAATGAAAAATATTTTATTCATACAAGTATTATTACAAAAATCTTCGATAAAATTACTATTTTAAACTTTATTCAGAATAGGAAAGTTCCTCATCTAAGAGATAATTGGCGTACTGAGCTTCCAAATACTCCAAATACTCCTCATCTTCTTCCGCTTCAATAGCGTCTAAAGCCGTTGTCGGGACTTCCGTCCGGACCAGTAAAGAATCAGACGCAGTACTACCATCGGAACCGTTTATTCCCACGATAGCCTTGAAAAACAAACCAAGACCAGCGAATACCGCAGCCATGTACAACCACGGACGAACACGATCCATTAAGGAAATCCGTTTCGCCCTCTCCTCCGGCTTCTCGGGGAGCTGACTCATGATCCGCTCCGTAAGCCCTTCCATATACCCTTCCGGTACAGTGAAAGGATTAGTTCCTTTCAAGCGATCTAGGTTGTTTTCTTCTTTTTTCATACTTTTTCTCTTTTTATATTGCTTTGACTGCGATTCGGGCAAAAGGTTTAAACCTCTTTTGTTAAAAACTCCTCGATTTTTTTCACCGCATGATGATACGAGGCCTTCAAAGCCCCGACAGAGGTACCTAGTATCTCGGACATCTCCTCGTACTTCATCTCCTCGTTATACTTCATATTGAAAACCAAACGTTGTTTCTCCGGCAAGGTAAGAATAGCGTTTTGCAATCTTACCTGTATCTCGTCACCATCGAAGTATTCATCCCCTTTCAAACGTTCCAGCAAAAAGGTATCCGCATCGTCGATAGATACGTTATTCATATTTCGCTGTTTATTCAGGAAAGTAATGCACTCGTTGATCGCGATCTTATAAAGCCATGTAGATAATTTGGCCTCACCACGAAAAAGCTCGATGTTCGTCCAAGCTTTCAAAAACGTATTTTGGAGTAAGTCGTTCGCATCCTCATGATCCAGTACCATCTTTCGTATATGCCAATACAACTTCTCGCCATACAAGCTTACGACCTTGGCGAAGGCCTCACGTTGTCGGGCCGGGTCCCGGAGCTGTACTACAATTTCGTCTTCTGTATAGGATTGCATTTTTTCTATTTTGGGAAGTGCCCAGAACAGGACTCGAACCTGCACGATCGCAAAACCACTCGCACCTGAAACGAGCGCGTCTACCAATTCCGCCACCTGGGCTTTTTTTAATCATTCTGAAGCGCAACCTATCGGTATTGCGCATACAAAGGTAATCGTTTTTTCCAATTAGCAAGCAAATGAAAATAAAAAAAGCGACCGTCCCTTCCGGAACGGCCGCCCATATCATTAATCACGGGAGTCGATTACATCATACCGCCCATTCCGCCACCCATACCCGGGTTCATCGGAGGCATAGCCGGAGTCTCTTCTTTCTTCTCTGCGATCACACACTCTGTAGTCAAGAACATACCAGCGATAGAAGCTGCGTTCTCCAATGCTACGCGAGTTACCTTAGCCGGGTCGATTACACCAGCCTCGCACAAATTCTCGAAACAGTCCTTACGAGCATTGTAACCGAAGTCGCCCTTGCCTTCCTTCACTTTCTGAACGATAACGGCACCTTCCTTACCAGCGTTAGCTACGATCTGGCGAAGCGGCTCCTCGATAGCGCGCTTAACGATCTCGATACCTGTAGTCTCGTCCTCGTTGTCGCCCTTCAGGCCTTCCAATGCATCGATAGCACGGATATAGGCAACACCACCACCGGGCACCGTACCTTCTTCGATAGCGGCACGAGTTGCGTGCAATGCGTCATCCACACGGTCTTTCTTCTCTTTCATCTCAACCTCAGAAGGAGCACCTACGTAAAGAACAGCTACACCTCCGGCCATCTTAGCCAAACGCTCTTGCAATTTCTCTTTATCGTAATCAGATGTCGTGTTCTCCATCTGGATCTTGATCTGGCCGATACGAGCTTGGATAGCCTCCTTGTCACCAGCACCATTTACAATGGTAGTGGTATCTTTGTCTACCGTGATCTTCTCAGCGGTACCTAACATATCCATTGTAGCACCTTCCAATTTCAAACCTTTCTCCTCAGAGATAACCGTACCACCTGTCAATACAGCGATATCTTCCAACATAGCCTTACGACGGTCGCCGAAGCCCGGAGCCTTGACAGCGCAGATCTTCAAGGAACCACGCAGACGGTTCACTACCAATGTAGCCAAAGCCTCACTGTCGATATCCTCGGCGATGATCAAAAGAGGACGTCCGCTCTGTACGGTCGGCTCAAGGATAGGAAGAAGGTCTTTTAATACGGAGATCTTCTTGTCATAGATCAAGATATACGGATTCTCCATCTGGCACTCCATCTTCTCTGTATCCGTTACGAAGTACGGAGAGATATAACCGCGGTCGAACTGCATACCCTCAACTACGTCAACTGTAGTTTCAGTACCTTTAGCTTCCTCAACCGTGATAACACCTTCAGTCTTCACACGTTGCATAGCCTCCGCGATCAACTTACCGATAGCCTCGTCACCATTTGCGGAGATCTTCGCTACATGCTCGATCTTCTCGAACTTATCACCTACAGCCTCAGCTTGGTTAGCGATGCTCTCTACAACCTTAGCGACAGCCTTGTCGATACCACGTTTCAAATCCATCGGGTTCGCTCCGGCAGTAACGTTCTTTAAACCGACACCAATGATAGACTGAGCCAAAACCGTAGCTGTAGTCGTACCGTCACCGGCGTTATCGTTTGTCTTGGAAGCCACTTCCTTAACCAATTGAGCACCCATGTTCTCGAACGGGCAAGTCAACTCTACTTCTTTAGCAACCGTTACACCATCTTTCGTGATGTGAGGAGCTCCGAATTTCTTCTCGATAATTACGTTACGACCTTTCGGGCCTAATGTTACCTTAACGGCATTAGCCAACTCATCCACACCTTTCTTCAAAAGGTCGCGGGCATCCATATCGTATTTAATCTCTTTTGCCATGATTGTATTTCTTTTTAATATTGTTGTTTATAAAAATGAATTAGATAATAGCTAAAACGTCTGCTTGGCGCATGATCAAGTATTTCTCACCGTCTAGTTCGATTTCCGTACCCGCATACTTACCATACAATACGTTATCACCAACCTTTACAACCATCTCCTCGTCTTTCGTTCCGTTACCTACGGCTACAATCTCACCCTTTAAAGGTTTTTCCTTTGCTGAGTCAGGAATAATAATTCCACCTAATGTTTTCTCTTCCGCAGCGGCCGGCTTAATCAGCACGCGGTCTGCTAATGGTCTAATGTTCATTTTCTTGGTATTTTAAATGTTAATAATATTACTTTTTTAGTTATGAACTTTATGTTCACGCCTAAGCCTATGCGAATAGTGTGCCAAACGAATTCACCCGGGTTCGACTGACAATATTTCGGACGAAATGGACAAATATCCGAAGAGATAACTGACAACTTGTCTTTTTGCATCTCTCAAAAGGATAATCAATCGACCAGCAGCGTATTCATGGAATATGCTTTTACGATCGGAGTATAGACTCGATCGCCGATGCGAATGGAAAGAGAATGATCATCACTGGTCTCATTGGCGATAATCAAGGCGATACTGTTATCCGGGTTACGGAATGCCAGCAGATTCGTATAGGCTCCTTCCGTTTCTAATTTATACGCACCGGGCTGGACATAATGGCTGACATGTTTCATCACGTAGTATTCCGGAGTATATCGATAGCTCTTGGTTTGCGGATCTACGACAACCAATGAGTTTTGCGCCCATCCCCAACGACTGATCCCTCCATTTTCCAAAGATATATTCCAATACATATAGGCAGAAACGCCATTATCCAGAAAATGTCGCATCAACCCCCAAGAATACATGGCACCCTTCCAATCGTTCTTGCCATCTCCACATTCTTGCTCGGTTTGGTAAAGCTTCAACCCGGGATAACGTTTGTGGATTCCGGCGATAGCTCCCTTACCCGCCCATTGGAAACCGACACCTTTTACATATTTACCACTAGCGGGATCTGTCAATACCGTATCAACAAGCGACTCATTCGCACGTTCCATCGTGCCGAACATAATTTCCACTCCTTGAACCTGCATGGCCGGCCCGAGATAATTACCGATAAAATTAGCCAAAGAAGCCGATGTCCAACAACAACTCGGGAATATTTGCGCAGAGTTGAACTCGTTCTGAGGCATTACGGCAAAGATTGGAATTCCTTGTTTCTTATAGGCCTCGATAAATTTAGAGAAATAGAGGGCATAGGCTTTCAGGTAAAGAGAGTCTTGGATAAACATATCCATCCCCTCATGGCCGACCTTATCGGCCGGCAAGCCATTTCGATACTTCTCGTCATAATTCTCACCCGTATAGGCAGAGGCATAGTGTTTGTTATATTTCATCCAAGCGGGAGGGCACCACGGGGAAGCCCACAAGCGTAAGTCCGGCTGATATTTCCGAGCGTTCTTGATAAAAGGGATCAAGGTTTGTTGGTCATTGGCGATGGTAAAATGTTCCATCGTGAAATCACCGTCTACCTCATCATACGAATACCAATCACGGGAGAAATCATTTGCTCCTACAGGCATCCGGCAAATCGTGAAGTTGGCTCCGACTCCGGGGAAGAAAAGCTCTTCCATGATTTCCTCGCGTACACTTGGCTCCAGCTTACTCAAGGAAAGCCAACCCAGTTCATTAAAACAGGCTCCGAAACCATCGATTTGTTGTTGATGCTTTTCTGTTAGAATTGTTATATCAATATTAGGTATCGTATCCGCAAGGGCGGAGATCAGATCGGGTTGCTCAGCCCAAGGGGTATTCTCGGTTGTCGTTACCCACTCGGCACGGGGGGTGAAAGAGCAGGAAGAAAGGTATAAAGATATTGAGAGTATAAAAACAGGTATTTTCATGGTCGTTTCATTAATTTATAAGTTTAGAACCATTTAAACACGGACTACACGGATGACACGGATAAATACTAATACCGTGTCATCCGTGTAGTCCGTGTTCCATAATCCACTATTCTCTAAAAGCGTTCTATCAGCTCCTCGATAGTCACAAGGGTTTGCTCACCCGTGAGCATATTCTTTAAGTTGATTTTATTCTCAGCCATCTCATTCTCTCCGACTATCGCGACGAACGGGATTTTCTTAGCGTCCGCATATCCCATTTGCTTTTTCATCTTAGCAGGCTCCGGATATAGCTCCGTACGAATACCGGCCTTGCGAACCTTAGCGATCAGCGGCAATAAATGAATCTCCTCTTTCTGTCCGAAGTTCACGAATAGAAGCTGTGTAGTCTTCAAAGACCCTTCCGGATATAAATCCAATTGGTTCAATACATCAAAGATACGATCAGCGCCAAAAGAGAAACCGACACCAGATACGCCTTCCATGCCAAACACCCCTGTCAGGTTGTCATAACGACCACCACCCGTGATACTACCGATCTGTACGTCCAAGGCTTTCACCTCGAAAATCGCACCTGTATAATAGTTTAAGCCACGAGCCAATGTCAGATCAAGCTCTAATTCCGCACGGATTGGCGTATGAGAGATGCGCTCCAAGATAAAATCCAATTCGGCTACACCTTTCAAACCAGTCTCAGACGCAGATAATACCTCTTTCAAGGTAGCGATCTTTTCTTGATTTGAACCCTGCAGCATAATGATCGGCTGCAAACGCTCGATCGCCTCCTCGGGTAAACCCTTGGAACGAAGCTCTTCATTCACGTTGTCCAAGCCAATCTTATCCAGCTTGTCGATAGCTACCGTAATGTCTACGATCTTATCCGCCTCGCCTATAATTTCGGCAATACCGGAAAGGATCTTACGATTGTTCATCTTGATACACACACGAATGCCAAAGCGATGGAACACCTCGTCCATAATCTGGATCAGCTCCACCTCATTGATCAAAGAATCAGAACCCACAACATCGCCATCACATTGGTAGAACTCCCGGTAACGTCCCTTTTGCGGACGATCTGCACGCCAAACCGGTTGGATCTGGTAGCGTTTGAACGGAAAACTGATCTCATTACGATGTTGTACCACATAACGAGCGAACGGAACGGTCAAATCATAACGCAAGCCTTTCTCACAAGCCTTAGCAGCAAATCTCAACGGGTTCTTTTCCATTAACTCCTCATCTGAGATGCCCGCGAAACAATCTCCGGAATTCAATATCTTGAAAAGGAGCTTATCCCCTTCCTCACCATATTTCCCCATCAATGTAGAAAGGTTTTCCATGGCAGGAGTCTCTATTTGCTGGAAGCCATACAAGTGAAATACTTCACGGATCGTGTTGAATATATAATTACGTTTCGCCATTTCCTCCGGCGAAAAGTCCCGGGTACCTTTGGGTATGGAAGGTTTTTGCATGATCTTATGTTTTAAATGATTATTCTGTCCGCAAAGGTAATGTTTTTGCTCGAAATAAATAAGAAAATAACAATGCCCACTGTAAGGAGCTTACAATCGCAGTTATAAGCATCTTACAATGGGCATTCTAACATCTTTATAATGGGCATTCAAAGAAAGCCTCCTCCGAGACTTATCAATCCCTGCTTCTTCCCCCCAAGAATATCATTATATAATATAATAATGTAGCAAGCGAACCTAACGCGGCGACCACGTACGTATAAGCGGCGGAACGTAAAGCGTCCTCTGCCTTATCATGCGTATAAGCATTTGTTATACCGGCATTGCTCAACCACGCTAAAGCACGTTGGCTGGCATTGATCTCGACCGGAAGCGTGATAAAGCTAAATAGCGTAGTCGTAGCGAACAAGATTATACCGAATAACAATAGCTGAGGAAACGTATGCAATAATAACATACCACCCAGCAACACCCATGTCATAATATTAGAGGCGAAACTAACAACCGGAACCAAAGCCGAACGCATCCGTAACGGAGCGTAAGCGGTAGCATGCTGCACAGCGTGACCGCACTCATGGGCGGCAACCGCAGCGGCGGCGATACTATTGCTATAATAAACCGACTCACTCAAGTTCACCGTCTGGTTAGCGGGATTGTAATGGTCCGTCAGATGTCCGGGTGTAGAAATCACCTTTACATCATAGATACCATTGTCATGCAACATCTTCTCAGCGACATCTTTTCCTGTCATGCCATTCGGCATAGGGATTTTCGAATACTTCTCAAACTTGCCCTGAAGGCGGGATGACACCAGCCAACTCAATAGCGCAAATCCAATAAATATAATCCAATACATACTCATAAATTTCTATCTTATTTAGTTTTATAAAACAACGACAAAAAGTTTGCCAAAGACAAAAATGGCAGGAGACACCCCTAGAGGAATGTGGTCTTCTGCCATTTTGTACGATTTATAACGAGTTTATTCTTCTGTATATCTGACAATCGTCTGCTCACGATCCGGTCCTACGGAAACGATCTTCACAGGCACACCCAGTTCTTCCTCCAAGAAAGAAAGGTAAGCGTTGAACTCCTCCGGGAACTCGTCCTCGCTCTGCATCTTCGTCATGTCCGTCTTCCAACCCGGTAACTCCACGTATACAGGTTCGATCGTATCATCGATCTCATACGGGAACTCATTAGTCTCGACACCATTCATCTTATAAGCCACGCAAGCCTTGATCGTATCGAAGGTATCCAACACATCACTCTTCATCATGATCAATTGGCTTACACCGTTGATCATCACGGCATATTTCAAGGCAACCAAATCAATCCAGCCACAACGGCGTTTACGTCCCGTAACCGCACCGAACTCATGGCCTAATTGAC
Organism: Parabacteroides sp. AF27-14; assembly: GCF_003635425.1. Lineage (NCBI taxonomy): Bacteria > Pseudomonadati > Bacteroidota > Bacteroidia > Bacteroidales > Tannerellaceae > Parabacteroides > Parabacteroides sp. AF27-14. Next base: position 261,043 of record NZ_QTLZ01000004.1, on the reverse strand, counting down.
CGATCCTATCTCCCACCTCATCAAACAACTCGGTCGGGAACGGACCGCTACCTACACGTGTACAGTAAGCCTTGAAGATACCATATACCTCACCGATATTCCGGGGAGAAATACCCAGTCCCGTGCAACATCCGGCACAGATCGTGTTAGAGGAAGTCACGAATGGATAAGAACCGAAGTCTATATCCAGCATCGTACCTTGAGCGCCTTCCGCCAAGACCGACTTACCTTCCTTCAAATAGTTATTGATGACATGCTCGCTATCAATCAATTTGAATTGTTTGAGGTAGTTCAAGGCCTCCATCCATTGAGCCTCCATCTCGGTTATATCATATTCATAGTTCAATGAACGCAAGATCGCTTCATGTTTTGCTTTAGCGGCCGCATATTTCTCTTCGAAGTTATGCAATAAATCGCCCACACGAACACCGTTACGGCTAATCTTATCCGTATAAGTCGGGCCGATACCCTTTCCTGTCGTACCGATCTTTCCGGAACCTTTCGCGGCCTCATAAGCGGCATCCAAGATCCGGTGAGTAGGTAAAATTAGGTGAGCTTTCTTAGAGATATAAAGCTGCTTGGTGATATCGTGACCACTCGCTGCCAATGATTCCGCTTCCTGCTTGAACAATAACGGGTCCAGAACGACACCGTTACCGATTACGTTTATTTTTCCACCTTGGAAAATACCGGAAGGAATCGAACGTAACACATACTTTTCCCCGTTAAACTCCAATGTATGTCCGGCATTAGGGCCTCCTTGAAAACGAGTTACCACATCGTAATTCGGAGTCAGCACATCGACAACCTTGCCTTTGCCCTCGTCGCCCCATTGCAATCCTAACAAAACGTCTACTTTCATCTTTTCTATATTTATTATAGGCTATTAATATTCTTATTTAACTGACCTTTGCTGCTTAAACTTGCATTTACTGCACAGGCCATAAATGTACAAACAATAATACTCCGGCGTAAAACGAGAGACTTTCAAGTTTCTCATATCCGCTTTCAACGCACTGTTTCGCAGCTCCCGGATGGCCCCGCATCTCGTACAAACCAAATGCAAATGCGTATCGGCATAAATCCTCAACTCATATTGCACCGACTGGACGGTTATTTGATGACGCACCACCAAACCGGCATCAACCAGTACATCCAACGTATTATAGAGTGTTGCCTTACTGACATGGAAGTTGTCTTGCTCCAACCGATCCGAAAGCATACACACATCAAAATGACCGGGAAAAGCACATATCTCCTTGAATATAGCATATCTCTCCTCGGTTTTCCGCAGTTTCTTCTCCGTTAGATATTCGGTAAACAACGCACGTATTTCCGTATAAACTTTCGCTTCCATCTCCTAAAGACCGCACAAACGACAAAGTTAGCGCATTTATTTTAAACGCAAAGCCTTACCGATAATATTCAAACTCGAATTTTAATTCATTATAGATTTCTTGTAATTCCGGCGTGTTTCCCGCAGCCTCCTGAAATTCCTTGAAACCGTCTAGGATCCTTTCCGCATTCCCCTCGGATTGACGCCCATAAAACTTCATGGCTTGAATAGACGCTTGTTTCTCTTTCAGCGTAGACTTAAAACCCTTAGTCTCCGCTAAGCTGCTTAAGGTTTCTACCAAAAAAGATCCTAAAACCACAGAAGACAAGCTACCACCTCGCTTGAAATTCTCGGCCCAAGTAAGAAAGGCGACCGTGCGGGCGAACTCATTTTCCTTATCAGCAACCAGATCAAACGTGAAGTCCTCCATATAAGGCAGATGAACGAACAAGTTCCGGCAACAATGCTCCGCGATCTCTAAATAAGGAATCTCCTTGACCCAACGTTTCGCCTCATCCAAAGGCAACGTCTCGGCAGGTTGGAGAAATGTCGCCAAGATCTTAAACTCACGAATATCTTCTTTCCATAGAGCCGCCGCCAGTTCTCCATTCGGTTTATGCTTGCGGGCGATTTCTTTTATTTCGGGGTATGGAACCCCGAAATTTAACTTATATACGATACCTTTCTCACGCATACTCGTAGAAATCACCCCGTTCATCGCCAAACGAAGTTGCTTGCGGATCTCCCTTATCTCGTCTTGTAAACTTTCCATCTATTAATTATTATAAGTCGGCAAGAAAGAATAATCACGGCCATAACGAAGCATCTGATCTGTATAACCTTCCGTGTAGTCCAAGACAATATCAGTAACCTCACCGTTAGAGTTCTTTACCTCTTTCATCACAGGGTTGACAAAACCTTTATAGGGAGCCAAGTTTAACTTAGCATAGCGCTCCAAGACCTCCGCATGCAGTTCCGGATCTACTTTCACGCCGTATCCTTCAACAAGATTCTTTCCGGCCGCATAGTCACCCTCACTCTTGATACGTTGAATCTCAGCGAGCAATGTTCCAAACAACTCACGTAACCTCGGATAGTCATTCACAACCACATAGGTCTTTCCATCCCGTTTTTTCAGTTCGATCACATTCGCTTTCTTCCCTTTCTCGTAAGCCCACTTAGCGATCAACTGACGGTTACGCATATGTGCCTCCTCTACATTCTTGCCTAACTCGATACGAACCAACTGGGTCATCAAGCCATTCATTATATATTTATAGTATTCCGATTTATAAGCCTCGCCGTCCGGAAGCAATCCCAGTTCCACCAGCTTCGGATCTGCCAAATAATACAGGCCAAACAAATCCGCACGGGTTTCCTCCAGTGTAGAGCTATAGGCTTTCAGCGCATCCGGGTCCGTATTTTCCAGCAATTTACCGGAACCATGTCCCAGACACTCATGTAAATCCGTATGTAGATTATCCGTTAAGAAACCGTACTGCCTCATACCGTTCCGCTCCACGTCACTCCATACAAACTCTTCGCTAAAGCCATTTCCCTGAGATGCCTTATCATAAGCCTCCGTGATATTCTCTATCGTAACAGACTTCGAGCCATGATCTCGACGAATCCAATCCGCATTTGGCAAATTGATACCGATCGGGGTAGCCGGATAGCAATCACCTCCCAACATAGATACCGTGATTACCTTAGCGCTGACTCCTTTCACCTTCTCTTTCTTGAAACGCTTATCTACCGGAGAATGATCCTCAAACCATTGCGCATTATCACTGATGATTTTCGTACGCTTAGTCGCCTCCTTATTCGTAAAATTCACGGTAGACTCCCAGCTTGCTTTCATTCCTAACGGATCCCCATAAGTCTCGATAAAGCCATTCACGAAATCCACCTCCGAAGCTGTATCCTCTACCCAAAGGATCGAATAAGCATCGAACGTCTTCAAATCGCCCGTTTGATAATATTCGATCAATTTCCCAATGATCGCTTTCTGCGTATCATTCTCGGCGAAAGGCAAGGCTTGTCGCAATTGATCTACGATTTTTTCTATCGCGGCGGAATAAAGCCCTCCTACTTTCCAAACCTTTTCAACGACCGTACCGTTCTCTTTTACCAAACGGCTATTCAACCCGTAAGAAATCGGGGAAATGGTATCCTTTCCCATTTTCATTTGCGCATAGAAGTCCTCTACCTCTTTTTGACTGATGCCTCCCCCGTAATAATTATTAGAAGAAGCTTTGATCAGATCACCGTCACCGCTTTGTACGCTACGCTTTGGCATAACGCCCGGATCAAAGATTACCGGAGCGATCTCGATCATGAACTGATCCACGTTTTGATTCTCACGAAGAGGTAACTTCTTAGCGTCGATTTGGTGAATACAATCCATCAAGAACTCAGGAGAAAACCCCGGGGCAAACTTGTCCAACGCATAATGATGATGGATACCACTGGAGAACCACACCCGTTTCAAATAGGTTTCCAAAGCCTTGAATTGAGGGTCCTCCCGATCTCCCTTATAATTCGTATAAATAGCCTCCAGTGTCCTGCGGATCGCCAGATTATAGCGTCCATTCTGATCGAAGAATATATCACGTCCCATCAAGGCCGCTTCGGAAAGATGATATAATAGTTGCTTTTGTCGCAAGGACAGGGATTCGAAACCCGGAACTTTATAGCGAAGAATCTCCAGATCAGCGAACTGATCCACTACATAATTGAACTCCTTATCGGAATTTTGAGATGCCGTATCCGACTGTTGGCCTGTACAAGCCGTCATAACCATAGCTGTCATAAGCGATAACATTATTTTTTTCATATCTTACTACGATTTGCTTTTCCTATAATATATTACATCTAAAGTACATAGTTTGAAGGCCCGCATTCCAATAAGGGCCAACCGCAAAGATAGAGAATATACAGTCAATATCAAAGGTTTGAGATTTTTTCTCTACTTTTGTAAGTTCAAAAGCAAAGACAAAAAAGAGAATGGAAATAGCGGCATTAGTTTCAGGAGGAGTAGACAGCTCTGTCGTAGTGCATCAACTCAAAGAGGCAGGATACGATCCGACCATCTTCTATATCCGTATCGGTATGGAAGACAAGGATGGCTATATCGATTGCCCGGCGGAAGAGGATATCGAGATCACCTCATATATCGCCCGCAAGTATGGATGCCGGTTCGAGATCGTCTCCTTACACGACGAGTATTGGGATCGGGTGGTAAGCTATACGATCGAATCTGTCAAACGCGGTCTTACCCCTAACCCGGATATGATGTGTAATAAATATATCAAGTTCGGTTGTTTCGAGGAAAAATGGGGCAAGGATTTCGATAAGATCGCTACCGGTCATTATGCCACGACCACGGAGATAGACGGCAAAATATGGCTTTCTACCGCCAAGGACCCGGTAAAAGATCAGACTGATTTCTTAGGGCAAATCACCCGCCTACAGATACAGAAACTCATGTTTCCGATCGGGCATTTAATGAAAAGCGAGGTACGTGCCATCGCCGAGGCCCAGAAATTGCCGAGCGCCAAGCGTAAGGATAGCCAAGGCATTTGCTTCTTAGGCAAGATTAACTACAACGACTTTATAGAGCGTTATTTAGGGAAACGCCCGGGAAAAATCGTGGAACTAGAGACAGGTAAGGTCTTGGGTAAACACAATGGATATTGGTTCCATACGATCGGCCAGCGTAAGGGATTGGGATTAAGTGGCGGCCCTTGGTTCGTTATCCAAAAAGACATTAAGCGAAATATCATTTATGTCTCCAACGGCTACGACCCGGAAACGCAATATGGTAAGGTGATCAATATGCAAGGCTTCGATTTCATCACGGAAGATCCATGGGGAGAATTTGAGGGTGAGAAAGAAATCACTTTCAAGATCCGTCATACCCCGGAATTTACGCATGGCTACATCCGTCGTATCGGAGATCTATATCGTGTAGAATCCGACGAAAAGATTCAAGGTATCGCTCCTGGCCAATACAGTGTAATCTACGACAAAGACCATCACTTATGTCTGGGCAGCGGCATGATTATTGATGAGACCAAGTAACACATATTCAGATTTATTCTAAATAAAAAACGGTCGCCTCCAAAAGGAAGCGACCGTTTTTATTTTTCTATCTTATTCTATTAAATAGCATATAAAGAGCTGATAGACTCACCACTACATACACGACGGATCGCCTCTGCAAACATGTCAGCGACAGATAACACCTTTACTTTCTCGCATTTCTTAGCGTAAGGAATAGAATCCGTAAAGATCATTTCCGTTAAAGCGGACTGATCTACACGAGTAGAAGCCGGATCAGACATCACAGCGTGGCTGGCGATAGCACGAACAGACTTCGCACCATTCTCCAACATCAAGTTCGCGGCTTTCGTAATTGTTCCGGCCGTATCCACCATGTCATCAACCAAAAGGACATCCAAGCCCGTCACATCACCGATAATACGCATCTCGGCCACCTCATTGGCACGCAAACGAGATTTGTGGCAAATGACCATCGGCAAGCCTAAATACTTAGAATAGCTGCTGGCACGTTTCGTACCACCAACATCCGGAGTCGCGATACACAAGTTATCCAAAGGCAAAGACGTCTTGATATAATCCAAGAATACGGAAGAAGCATATAAGTGATCCACCGGCACATTAAAGAATCCTTGGATCTGATCCGCATGAAGGTCCATCGTAATCAAACGATTGATACCTGCCGTGCTCAACATATCAGCGATCAACTTAGCGCCAATAGAAACACGAGGCTTATCCTTTCTATCCTGACGAGCCCAACCGAAGTAAGGGACTACAGCAATGATTGAATGTGCGGAAGCACGTTTAGCCGCGTCAATCATCAGAAGCAACTCCATCAGATTGTCTGAATTAGGGAATGTAGATTGTACTAAGAATACATCTCTACCGCGGATAGACTCTTCATAAGAAACAGAGAACTCACCATCGGCAAAGTGCTGGATATTCATCTGTCCCAGAGGACAACCTAAACTGTTGCAAATTTTCTCTGCAAGATACCGGGAGTTCGTTCCCGAAAACACCAAGAAAGGAGTTTGTGCACTCATTATTCCGAATATTTATCTTAAAGTGAATAGATTTGAATTGTGCCGCAAAAGTACAAAACTTATTTACAATAACCTCTTTATATTTGGAAAACTTTCGCAGTTTGTAGAACTTAAATCAAAGAAAAAAGTCATCTAGCTTCATCGGGCAAGTATGTTAAGTTACTTTGCCATTTCACTTAAGTTACTTGCCCGATGAAGCTAGATGTCCCGTATCAACCACCTAACTCCACCAACGAATTATCTATACAGCACACCTAAACTTTTCAAGAAAGCTCTTATTTATGGAGAAAAGAGAACTTTAGCATCTTACCGGAATAAGCAGGGAGTTTCACTTGATAAGGATAAGCGTCTGTTAGCGTACTGATAGTCGTTTCCCCGGTTAACAAGTCGGTCAATTCAGCCGGTTTGTTATCCTCAAAATCAAGAGCCTTGAATGCCTCGACCGGGATATTTACCCATACACATTGGTCGGCACGGTCGAAATTCACGACAACCAGAAGTACCTCGTTCTTCCATTTGCGCAAGAACGCATACTGACGGTTCGGATTGAAATAAGGATTACCGGAGTTCGCGTACATCAAATCATAAAACGCTCCCTCGACAATAACCGGCTCGGATCGTACCACATTCAATAACTTAGCGTACATCTCACGCAACGAGCGTTCTGCCGGCGTTAATTTAGCCCCATCAAAGAGTCCATTATTATTCCAGTTTCGCAAACTCTCGACGCTCCAATAATCGAAGATGGTCGTACGGCCATCACGTCCACTGAAACCTTCCGCGTCCATTCCTCTTTCGCCAAGTTCCTGACCACTATAGATCATAACCGGATTCGTATTCATGGCAGCGGAGACAATCATGCCCGGAATACCCGGACGAGCATCCCCCGCAAAGAAATCAGAAGCGACACGCTGTTCATCGTGATTCTCCAAGAAATTCAACATATTTTTCTGGATTCCCTCCAACGATTGCCAACAATGCGATATATTACTAGCCGGAGCCTGTCCGCACATCACCGCACGAACCGTATCATAAAGACCAACCTTGTCATACAAATAATCAAAGTGTCCCGTATAAATATAATTCCTATACTCATCCGGATTATACACCTCCGCTATAAAGATCACATCACGCACCTTCTTCACCTGAGGAATCACCCAGTTCCAAAACTCTACCGGGACCATCTCAGCCATATCACAACGAAAACCATCCACCCCCTTATCAGCCCAGAACAACAAGATCTCCAACATTTTCTCCCACGTATTGGGAATGGTATTGAAATGGCAAGCACCACCGTGCATATAATCCACGCCGTAGTTCAGCTTCACCGTCTCATACCAATCGTTCTGGCTTGGATAGGCATCGAAATGATTGTTACCGGTCACCTTCGCCGGAAACTCACTATAGGCAAAATCCTCCTCACGCTGCGGATCAAAACGAAGCGTCAAGGTCTGCCCCGGAAGATAATAAAAGTTATTATTCACATCAAAAGCCTTGGACACATTATCCGTTTGACCTAAGTCCTCCACGAAAGGTTCCCGTGCGTCCGAGAAATATTGACGTGCCACATGGTTGGGTACAAAATCGATAATAACCTTCATCCCAGCCTCATGCGTACGTTTCACCAAATCCTCGAACTCACTCATACGGTTCTGGATATTATCCGCCAAATCCGGATCTATATCATAGTAATCTTTTATAGCATATGGAGATCCGGCCTTACCTTTTACTACGGCAGAATGGTCTTTCCGGATGCCAAACATGGTGTAATCGGTTTTTGTAGCGTGCTCTATCACCCCTGTATACCATACATGAGTAACACCTAGTTCTTTGATTTTGGATAAAGCCAAAGGAGTAAAAGCCGAAAACTTACCCACTCCATTCTCGGCTAAACTACCATTCATTACAGGAGATGGTCGCAGATTCCCAAACCAACGCGGGAATACCTGATAAATTACCATCTTGTTTTTTTGTTCCATTGCGTTCATCTATATATAAAGTTTTTGTGGGAAAGCGCTTTGTCCAGACAGACGATTTGTCACGGCATCAGGCCTTTCTTTCTTGCCGCGATCGCTTTCACCAAGGTTTCATATTTATTCTCATCCAACACTTTCTCAAAGCAACGGGCAGCGGCGGAATAGCCAATATTACAAATCACGTCTACATTCTCAAGATCGAATGTCTTATATAAGCCAAACTCCTCCGCCTCTATTAAGACATCACACATCTCTCGATCCTCCAGCGTATTTGCCCGGAACATATAATGATAAGAGCGCTCGGCGATATGGAATATGGTCTGCTTATATTTTTGCGGGATCAACGGGCTTACGTTCACCCCGATAATACGCTCACATTCCTCACGGATGATGGAGACCGGAAAGTTGTGAAATAATCCTCCATCCACATAATGAACGCCATTGATGACTACAGGACTGAAAATAATCGGGATACTACAAGAAGCTGTCACCGCCTCAACAATAGGACCACTCCTAAATTCATGGCTTTCGCCATTATCCAAATCAGTCGCGACAATCACCATCGGAATCTGCAAGTCCTCGATGTTCTTGGTCCGCAAGTGTCGCCTCAAGAAATAACGAAAGCGCTTACTATCGAACAAACCCGCCTTCGGAATCTGCAACTGGGCGAATTCCGAGAACTCACGTCCGGTAAAAAGCTCTTGGATCTCCGCCGCCGAATAGCCATCGGCAAACAAGGTGCCCATTAAAGCTCCCGCACTGGTACCGACTATAATATCCGGTCTTAGCGCACATTCTTCCATCATTCGAAATACGCCGATATGCGCAAAACCTTTCGCTCCGCCTCCGCTAAGCGCCAAGCCCAACCTATAGGGTTTATGGTTTGTCTCTTCTGCCATTTATTTCTTGTCTCTTAATCTGGTAACAAATATGCTGTTTTTTTTAATTAGAAACATTATTATTAGGGAAAAAGTTTCCATCCTCTTTTATTTTTGCTACATTTACACGGAAAGCAAAGGTGTTGTCACATTGTTTTCTTAAGTATAACATTAAATCTACCATGTTATGATTACGAGTATTTTCTGGATTATTCCGTTAGCGTCTGTCCTAGCGCTAGCATTTGCCTGGTTCTTCTTCAGGCAAATGATGAAAGAGAGTGAAGGAACTGAGTTGATGAAAAAGATCGCCTCCTTTGTGCGTGAAGGGGCGATGTCGTATCTGAAACAGCAATACAAAGTAGTCGCCTCGGTTTTCGTTGTCCTAGTAATCTTATTCTCTATTATGGCCTATGGCTTCCATGTGCAAAACGAATGGGTCCCGATCGCCTTCCTGACAGGAGGTTTCTTTTCCGGATTAGCGGGTTTCTTAGGCATGAAGACAGCGACTTATGCCTCGGCCCGTACGGCGAACGCAGCCCGCACTTCCTTGAACAAAGGCTTACAAGTCGCTTTTCGAAGCGGGGCGGTCATGGGCTTAGTCGTTGTAGGACTTGGATTGCTGGATATCTCATTCTGGTATATCCTGTTAAATGCTTTCATCCCAGACGAGGCTTTGGACCCGACCCATAAACTCACCATTATCACGACAACCATGCTTACATTCGGAATGGGTGCCTCCACGCAAGCCTTGTTCGCACGTGTGGGAGGAGGAATCTATACGAAAGCCGCCGATGTCGGAGCGGATTTAGTAGGTAAAGTTGAGGCTGGGATCCCGGAGGATGATCCTCGTAACCCGGCGACAATCGCCGATAACGTAGGCGACAATGTAGGTGACGTCGCCGGTATGGGAGCCGACCTATATGAATCTTATTGCGGTTCCATCCTAGCGACCGCCGCATTGGGAGCCGCCGCGTTCGTTTCTTCCGGAAGCGTAGAATTACAATATAAGGCGGTTGTCGCCCCAATGCTTATCGCTGCTGTCGGTATCATTTTATCTATTATTGGTATTTTCGCCGTCCGTACGAATGAGAACGCGACGATCAAGCAACTATTGAAAGCCTTAGCCATAGGAACGAACTTGAGTTCCGTATTGATCGCTATCTCCACGTTCGGGATTCTTTATGTATTAGGCATGGAGAATTGGTTCTGGATCGGTTGTTCCGTGATCGTAGGTCTGCTAGTCGGAATCGTGATCGGGCAGGCGACGGAATATTATACCTCCCAATCCTATAAACCGACCCGGCTCGTCTCCGAAGCGGGACTGACTGGACCGGCAACGGTTATTATCTCCGGTCTCGGACTGGGGATGCTCTCTACGGCCATCCCGGTACTTGCCGTCGTGGTCGGTATTATTTGTTCCTTCTTGTTCGCCTCCGGATTCGACTTCACGAACGTGGGCATGGGATTATACGGAATCGGTATAGCTGCCGTAGGTATGCTATCGACCTTAGGTATTACGTTGGCTACAGACGCTTACGGTCCCATAGCGGATAATGCCGGAGGCAACGCCGAGATGTGTAACCTAGGGAAAGAAGTCCGCAAGCGTACAGACGCATTGGATTCATTAGGAAATACGACTGCCGCTACAGGTAAAGGTTTCGCTATCGGTTCCGCCGCGTTAACCGGCTTGGCTCTGTTGGCCTCTTATGTAGAAGAGATCAAGATCGGTTTGCTCCGTTTAGGAGAGACCGTCCTGAACTTTACCGATGGCAGGAGTATCGAAATATCTAAAGCCTCATTCTCGGACTTTATGGTATATTATGATGTTACCTTAATGAATCCGAAGGTGCTGGCCGGAATGTTCCTAGGTTCCATGATGGCATTCATGTTCTGTGGCCTTACGATGAACGCTGTAGGACGTGCGGCCGGGCACATGGTGGAGGAAGTTCGCCGTCAGTTCAAGGAAATCAAGGGTATTCTGACTGGAGAGGCACAACCGGATTATGCCCGTTGCGTTGAGATCTCGACGAAAGGAGCGCAACACGAAATGGTACTTCCCTCCGTTTTAGCTATTATCGCCCCCATCTTAACCGGACTCATATTTGGTGTGACGGGTGTTGTCGGATTATTGATCGGTGGATTAAGCACGGGCTTCGTATTAGCCGTATTCATGGCGAACGCCGGAGGAGCATGGGATAACGCGAAGAAATTCATCGAGGAAGGAAACCACGGCGGCAAGGGTAGCGAGGCGCATAAGGCAACCGTTGTCGGCGATACGGTTGGCGATCCGTTCAAAGACACTTCCGGCCCGAGTTTGAATATCCTTATCAAGCTGATGAGCATGGTAGCGATCGTGATGGCGGGATTGACGGTGGCTTGGAGTTTGTTTTAATAGTTGACCGTTAGTAGTTGGCAATTGACAGTTAGAGAAGTAAATTGACAAATTAATAGAGAAAACTAAATAATTGTCAATTGCCAACTGTCAATTGTCAACTGTTTTGTATTTTTGCGTCGTAAAAACATAAAACAATTCAACAATGTCAATCTCACGCTTTAATGCTGTGGAGAAGGCATCCAACCGAAAGGCCGTGGAAGCCGTTACTCCCGAACACAAAGTATCTGAGTACTATGGCGAGAATGTCTTCAACCGGAAGGCGATGCAAAAATATCTCTCCAAGGAAACGTACAAAGCCTTGACCCACGCCATTGACAATGGCACACCTATCGACCGGGAAATCGCCAATCATGTGGCAGCCGGCATGCGTATGTGGGCACTGGAAAAAGGAGTCACTCATTACACCCACTGGTTTCAACCGCTTACCGATGGCACCGCCGAGAAGCACGACGCTTTTGTAGAACACGATGGCAACGGCGGCATGATCGAGGAGTTCAGCGGCAAGTTGCTCGTCCAGCAAGAACCGGACGCTTCCAGTTTCCCGAACGGTGGACTTCGCAATACCTTCGAGGCCCGCGGCTACTCCGCTTGGGACCCTTCCTCTCCCGCTTTTATCGTAGATGACACACTTTGTATCCCAACCGTATTTATCGCTTATACCGGTGAAGCGCTGGATTATAAGACCCCGCTGATCCGCTCTATCGAAGTATTGGGAGAAGCCGCCAAAGACGTATATCAGTATTTCGATGAGGATGTCAATAAGATAATTACTTACCTTGGTTGGGAACAGGAATATTTCCTTGTTGACGAGGACTTGTATTCCGCCCGTCCGGACCTCTCACTGACCGAGCGTACCTTGCTCGGACATGAGAGCGCGAAGAACCAACAATTAGACGACCATTATTTTGGCGCTATCCCCTCTCGTGTACAAGAATTCATGAAAGACTTGGAAACCGAATGCTATAAACTAGGTATCCCGGTAAAGACCCGCCATAACGAGGTAGCCCCCAACCAGTTCGAGCTAGCTCCTATTTACGAGGAATGCAACCTTGCCAACGACCATAACCAATTATTGATGTCGGTCATGAAACGTGTCTCCCGCCGTCATAATTTCCGTGTATTATTGCACGAGAAGCCATTTAACGGGGTAAACGGTTCCGGTAAACACTGTAACTGGTCTATGGGAACAGACAAGGGTGTAAACTTATTCTCTCCGGGTAAAGACCGTGAGGACAACCTGCGCTTCATCACCTTCGTGGTGAACACCATCATGGCCGTTTATAAATACAACGCTTTATTAAAAGCGAGTATCGCTTCCGCCACGAACGCACACCGCCTAGGCGCGAACGAGGCACCTCCCGCTATCATCTCCACTTTCCTCGGAACGCAAATCAGTGATATCTTGGATAAGTTCGAGAATAGCTCTATCGAGGACGCTATCGAGGTAGACGATAAAAAGGGCTTGCATCTTGGCTTCGGGCAGATCCCCGAACTGCTGTTGGACAATACGGATCGTAACCGTACCTCTCCTTTCGCCTTCACCGGAAACCGTTTTGAGTTCCGTGCCCCGGGCTCTTCCGTGAACTGCGGATCGGCCATGTTAGCGTTGAACTCCGCCGTTGCCTATCAATTGCAACAATTCAAGAAGGACGTAGAGGCTTTGCAAGCGGAAGGAAAAAGCAAGGAAGTAGCGATCTTCAAGGTGCTGAAAGCCTATATCAAGGAATCTAAGCCGATCCGCTTCGATGGAAACGGTTATTCGGACGAATGGAAAGAGGAAGCTGCCAAGCGAGGTCTGGATTGCCAAAACAGTGTTCCCTTGCAATATGACGCTTATCTTAAACCGGAGTCGATCGAGATGTTCACGTCTACCGGCGTACTTACCCAGAAAGAATTGGAAGCGCGTAATGAGGTAAAATGGGAAGTCTATATCAAAAAGGTACAGATCGAGGCTCGGGTATTAGGGGATTTATCCTTGAACCATATCATCCCGGTAGCCGTTCGCTACCAGAGCGTATTGCTGGATAATATAGCGAAGTTGAAAGAGACATTCGGCGATGACCCGGAATTCCGCGATATGTCGGAAGAACCCCGTCGCTTGGTTCGTAAGATAGCCGGACATATCTGTGCCGTGACCAAGAAAGTGGATGAGATGGTAGAGGCCCGCAAGAAAGCGAACCGCTTGACCGATATGCGGGAAAAGGCGATCGCTTACCACGACTCGGTAGCCCCTTATTTGGATGAGATCCGTGACCATATCGATGATCTGGAACTGATGGTGGACAACCAGATGTGGCCGTTGCCGAAGTATAGGGAACTCCTGTTTATCCGATAAAAAACACCAGTACTGGCGTTGCCTTGCGCCAGTATCGGCATAGCCTCACACTGATATAGGCGCAGCCTTATACCGATACTGGCATAAGGCTACGCCTATACTCCCGTTTACCACTTCACATAAGAAGCATTCATCAAGAAGTCATAATCATGTTTCATCGCTTGCAGCGGTGTCATATTATAACGCTCTTGCTCTATGAAGTAATCCTCTAATCCGGCTTTCTCCGCCACAGCGAATAAGGATTTGAAGTCTACGATTCCGGCGCCCATCTCCGTGCTGCCCTTTCCATCCGCATTCGCGTCTTTCAAGTGCCAGTTGGCGAAACGACCGGGATAACGGTTCACGTAATCATGACATTTAAAACCGCCATACACTAATTGAGCCGTATCGATCTGGAAAGTAACCAGCCCTTTGTCCGTATTCTCGATCATCACGTCGAACGGGATCTTCCCTTCCAGCTCATGGAATTCATCCACATGGTTATGGAAAGCGAAACGCAACCCGTTCGCCTTCGCGATCTCACCACATTTATTAAATTGATCCGCTAAACGCTTCACGTCCGAAAGGCTCTTGATATCTTTGGAGGGATAACCCGCCTGAACAATCCATTTACAGCCTACCTCTGCCGTATCGGCGGCATTCTTTTTCCAGAAGTCCCATCCCTTGGTATCACCCTCCGCCAGCAAACCGCTTCCGGTATGGGAACCTACCATACGGGCACCCAGATCCGCCAGATATTTCTTCATCTCGGCCGGGGATTTCCCGTAGAATTTGCCATCCCGGTAACCGGCGGCTTCCATCCGTTTATAACCGATATCCACCAAAGCCTTCATCGTACCGTCAAAATCCGTCTTCAAGTCGTCCCGGACACTATACAACTGTACACCTATCGCTTTCTCTTTCTTAGCCAAGATAGAGGCAAAGCCATTCGGTACTACACTCAGTGCAGCCACAGCGGCACCCGCTTTCAAAAAATTCCGTCTCGTTATCATCATACTATTCTTTAAGATTAACGTCGCTAAAGGTAGCAAAATTATTTCTACTTTCGCGCACATTTAAACAAACGATCATGCAAGGAACAAAAAATCTGACCGAAGGGGTCATCTCCCGGCAACTATTCAATCTGGCGATGCCGATCATGGGTACCTCATTTATCCAAATGGCCTATAGCATCACCGACATGGCTTGGGTAGGCCGGTTGGGAAGCGAGGCCGTAGCCGCTATCGGCGCCGTTGGTATCCTTACTTGGATGACGAACTCGATCTCTTACTTGAATAAAGTAGGCTCGGAGGTGAGTGTCGGGCAAAGTATCGGGGCGCAAAACGTGGAAGATGCCCGAGGATTCGCTTCCCATAACCTAACGATCGCCTTGATCCTCTCGCTTTGTTGGGGATTCTTGCTATTCGTTCTCGCTCATCCGATTATCGGCTTCTACAAACTGGAGGAACCGATCGCGTTGAACGCCGTGGAATATTTGAGAATCGTCGCTTCCGCATTCCCATTTATCTTCCTCTCGGCGGCGTTTACCGGGATTCATAATGCGGCGGGATTGAGTAAGATTCCATTTTATATCAGCGGAACAGGTCTTTTACTGAATATGGTGCTAGATCCTTTATTTATACTCGGCTTCCATTTGGGCACGGCGGGCGCGGCTTGGGCTACGTGGATCTCCCAAGCGGTGGTTTGCGGACTATTCGTCTATCAGCTAAAATGCCGCAATAAATTGTTCGGGGGATTCCCTTTCTTTGTCCGTTTAAAAGAACGCTACACCAAGCGGATCTTCCAATTGGGCCTGCCAGTAGCGTTATTAAATACATTCTTCGCGATCATCAATCTTTTTATGGCTCGTACAGCTTCCACCTACGGAGGGCATATCGGTTTGATGACGCTTACGGCAGGCGGACAAATGGAGGCGATCGCATGGAACACCTCACAAGGCTTCAGTACGGCCCTCTCCGCTTTCACCGCCCAGAACTACGCCGCACGCAAGAAAGAACGTATCTTGACCGCTTATCATACGACGCTTAAAATGACTTCTATCATCGGTGTACTCTGCACGTTGTTATTCGTCTTTTACGGTAGCGAGGTCTTCTCGCTGATCGTGCCGGAGCAAGCCGCTTATGAGGCCGGTGGTATATTTCTCCGGATCGACGGATATTCGATGATCTTCATGATGCTGGAGATTACCACGCAAGGCATGTTCTACGGTACCGGCCGAACGGTTCCGCCGGCGATCATCAGCATCTCGTGTAACACCTTACGCATACCTTTGGCCATCGGGCTAGCGGCAGCGGGACTGGGTATTACGGGTGTTTGGTGGGCGATCAGCCTTTCCAGCATGCTAAAAGGTATCGTCGCTTTCATTTGGTTCAGTATCTTACAGAAGAAGATCTTGTAAGCGGAACAATTCTTACCGATTTTCCGTACATTCGCGATTAAAATGACAATTAATTAAAAAACAACCGATATGGATAACAAATTCAAACCGGAAACCCTGTGCGTACAGGCCGGTTGGCAACCCAAGAAAGGAGAACCCCGTGTCCTCCCGATCTATCAAAGCACGACATTCAAGTATGAGACGAGCGAGCAGATGGCTAAATTGTTCGATTTGGAGGAAAGCGGCTATTTCTATACCCGCCTTCAAAACCCGACAAACGAGGCTGTAGCCGCCAAGATCGCGGCGTTGGAAGGTGGCGTGGCCGCCATGCTGACCTCATCCGGGCAGGCCGCTAGCTTTTTCGCTTTCTTCAATATTTGCGAGGCTGGCAATCATATCGTAAGCGCTACCAGCATTTATGGAGGTACTTATAATCTACTGGCCGTTACCTTGAAGAAGCTGGGCATCGATTGTACGTTTATCGATCAAGACGCGAGCGAGGAAGAGATCTCCAAGGCTTTCCGCCCGAACACGAAAGCGATGTTCGGCGAGATGATCTCCAATCCGGGCGTTATGGTATTGGATGTGGAGAAGTTTGCCCGCATCGCCCATAATCATGGCGTACCCTTGATCGTCGATAATACGTTCGCCACGCCGATCAATTGCCGTCCGTTCGAATGGGGAGCGGATATCGTTACGCACTCCACGACTAAATATATGGATGGCCATGCCACGAGCGTGGGCGGTTGTATCGTGGACAGCGGCAATTTCGATTGGGAAGCGCATGCCGAGAAGTTCCCGGGACTTTGCCAACCGGACCCTTCTTACCACGGATTGACCTATACCAAGGCATTCGGGAAATTAGCGTTCATCACGAAAGCGACTAGCCAACTGATGCGTGACCTCGGAGCGATCCAATCCCCGCAAAACGCATTCCTATTGAATCTAGGATTGGAGACCTTGCATCTTCGTGTACCGCAGCATTGCAAAAACGCCTTGGCGGTAGCGCAGTGGCTACAGAAATGTGATAAGGTAGCTTGGGTTCATTATCCGGAATTGGAAGGCAATCCGTACCATGAACTCGCCAAGAAGTATCTACCGAATGGCTCTTGCGGTGTATTATCCTTCGGATTGAAAGGTGGACGTGAGGTGGCGATCAAGTTTATGGATAGCTTGAAACTCGCCGCTATCGTAACTCACGTAGCGGATGCCCGTACTTGCGTGCTTCACCCGGCCAGTCATACGCACCGCCAGTTGAGCGATGAGCAATTGATAGAGGCTGGCGTAGCTCCGGACTTAATCCGCTTCTCTGTAGGTATTGAGAGCGCCGATGATATCATCGCCGATATTGAGCAAGCGCTCAATAAATAAGACATCTGTGCCATGCTGATGAAACGCTTGTGCCATCAGCGTGGCACGCTTGTGCCATCAGTGTGGCACGCCTGTGCCATCAGCATGGCACACCTGCATCTACAGCACGGTACTGCTATAAGTTCCTAGATAGGCAGGAATCTCCCCAGACGCGCCACCCAATTTGTCGTAATCCTCCCTAGGCTCGTTACCGGATGTTCCTCACGCAACAAATCCTCACGGAACTCACGAAGAATAAGCCAATCCGCCTGTTTCACCCAATGCCGGAAGACCGGATTCTCCACATGACTTTCCGAAATGGATAATAACACGTCCAGATCAAAACAATCAGCGACAACGCCTGCGCCAGACAAAGAGGCATCGTAAGCATTGCAAGCTTGCTCAATATGTGTAGGAACCATCAATACAGGTTTATTCAGATACATCGCCTCACATACGGATTCGAACCCGGCGGTCGTAGCATAAGCCTTCGCCCCCAACATATAACGTAGAAACAACGTATCATCCAGCTGATGGAAAGAAAGGCAATCGTCTATTTTCACCTCGGCTCGCTGATCTTTCTTATCCCAAAAGAAATGCATCGGAACCGAAGGATGACGGGAATGCCAAGAACGGATCTCCTCACTAAACCCGCTATTCAACAAATAACCATGCAAATAACTGCCGTTCGAGGGAACCGCATCCAAGACTTCTTGCCTTAATAAAGGAGGAACCACGACTATTCCTCCCAACGGCGCCTCACGCATCTTCCGGAAAGACAAGGCTAATTTTTTGACGGAGCCTATCGCCGTTAATCTCGTAAAAAATCGTAGCGACGCCAACGACAATGTGCTCTGCTTCGGGAAAACGAAGTCCGGATGCAAGAATAGATATTGATGGGCGATACATACCATCGTTGCTTTCGGACGGAGAATCAAGTAAGTCAGCCCCGTCAATAGCTCGTAGAAATTCACGACAACATCCGCATCCGTCTGCCGAATCATCCGGTCGATATAACGGATACTTCCCATGTATTTATGCAGACGCAATACATTATATAATACGCTACGCATCAAACTCACTTGTTTATTCTTAGCCGTCGGTAAAAAATTCGGACTCTCAAACGGATATACCGGCGATTGTATCTTATTCAAGAAGAAATCCGGCAAACGGCGGGCCGGGCTTTTTCCTACCAACACACCAACGATCTCATGTCCTTCGGCCATCAATTTCTGGCGTAAGGATAACGCTTGGGTCAAGTGCCCACGTCCCTCACCTTGTATGATAAACAGAATTTTCATACGGCATCCGCATATAGTTGTACATTATTATATGTAACAATATCCCACTCTCCTTGTTCATCCTCCACGAGAGCGGTCATGCTTTCCACCCAATCGCCGGAATTTAGATAATGCACATTACCATACCATACGCTCGCCGCTTGATGAATATGGCCGCAAATAATCCCATCCAAATGCTTGGCCTCCGCTAAGCGTACCAGCTCTTTCTCAAACTCCGAGATATAAGAGACCGCACTTTTCACCCGGTGTTTCACCTCTTGGGATAAAGAGAAATAAGGTTTTCCTTGCCGCTCTCTACGATGATTGTAAACCTTATTCAACCACAATAAAAAAGTATATCCCACATCCCCGAGCATGGCAAGCCAACGCATATGGGTCGTAACCGTATCGAAAATATCGCCATGTGTCACGAAATAGCGTTTTCCTTGTCTCGTCTTCAGTAAATAATCCTTTACGATCGATATATTGGAGAACTTAAAAGGAGCCAAGCTATCGAGAAAATCATCATGG
Source organism: Parabacteroides sp. AF27-14 (assembly GCF_003635425.1). Lineage (NCBI taxonomy): Bacteria > Pseudomonadati > Bacteroidota > Bacteroidia > Bacteroidales > Tannerellaceae > Parabacteroides > Parabacteroides sp. AF27-14. The sequence goes on along the minus strand of NZ_QTLZ01000004.1, from coordinate 241,480 downwards.
TTCCCCACTACATAGATAATCTCCGTACCCCTTTTCTCCATCATCTTCATCAATACCTTAAAGAAATCGGTATGCTTTTGTTTCCAGCGTTTACCGGATTTCTTCAATTGCCAGCCATCGATGATATCACCATTCAAAATCAATCGATCGCAATCTACGTGCTTGAGAAAACGGGTGACCTCCTCCGTCCGGGAATGTTCCGATCCCAAATGGATGTCAGAGAGGACAATAGTCGGATAGTACTTTCTTAATATCATCTTTTCCTTGTTTAAGATGATACAAAAGAACACTTTCGGTATTACAAGTTCACGACAACCTAATGAAAAAGACATAACAAAAAGGCCAGCTCTTCACAAAGCCGGCCTTTTCTCGTTTAACTTTAAATATTAAAAAATTATGATGACATTTTACTTTACCTATTCTTCTGATTGAGTAGCCTCGTAAGCCTTTAACAACTTCTCTTGTACATCGGCAGGAACTAACTCGTAACTAGCGAACTTCATCGTAAAGGAAGCACGTCCGCCCGTAATGGAGCTTAGTGAAGTAGAATAGTTAGACATCTCTTTCAAAGGAACTTTCGCCAATAGTTTCTCAAATCCCTTCTCGCTATTCATACCCATAATCAAGGCACGGCGTCCTTGCAAGTCACTCATCACATCTCCCAGATAATCAGCAGGAACGGAAACCTCGACATCGTAAACAGGCTCCAAGATCTTAGGGCCAGCCTCCTTGAAAGCGGTACTGAACGCATTGCGTCCGGCAAGCATGAAAGAGATCTCATTACTGTCTACCGGGTGCATCTTACCATCGTATACGCAAATACGCACATCGCGAGCATACGAACCCGTCAACGGCCCTTGCTCCATACGAGCCATGATACCTTTTAGGATAGCCGGCAAGAAACGAGCGTCGATAGCACCACCAACGATACAGTTTACGAACACGACTTTACCACCCCAATCCAAATCAATTATTTGAGTATCACGAACATTCATCTTATACTCCTGTCCGCCGAAACGGTAGGTATCCGGAGCAGGCATACCTTCATAATAAGGCTCGATAATCAAGTGAACTTCACCGAACTGGCCTGCGCCACCAGATTGTTTCTTATGGCGGTAATCCGCACGGGCCGCTTTCGTAATCGTCTCACGATACGGGATCTTCGGCTCCAGATATTCGATCGGCAATTTATCATTATTCTCGATTCTCCATTTCAATGTACGAAGATGGAACTCACCTTGACCGGAAACGATTGTCTGCTTCAATTCCTTGGACTGCTCGATTACCCATGTCGGGTCTTCCTCACGCATACGTATCAAGATTTCCATCATCTTCTCGGCGTCAGCCTCATTCACCGGCTTGATAGCACGACGATATTTCGGATCCGGATATTTAATGAAGTCGAAACGATAATCACAACCCTTTCCGTTCAATGTATTACCACGGCGAACATCCTTTAACTTAACGGTCGCTCCAATATCACCCGCCACCATTTCCGTAACCGGGGTACGAGTTTGTCCGGCTACCGCAAATAACTGTGCGATACGCTCCTTGGAACCACGATCGGCATTCATCAAATCGTCACCTTCTTTTACTTTTCCTGATATCACTTTAAAATAGGAAACCTGACCAATATGAGGTTCCACGGTAGTCTTGAAGAAGAACAAGCTAGTAGGACCATTCGAGTCCGGAGTCACCTCTACGCCTTCCGTAGTAATCAGACGAGGCATCTTGTCGGTACAAGGAACCACGTTACCCAAGAACTCCAACGTACGACGAACACACATATCACGACCGGCACATACGCAGAATACCGGGAACATACCGCGAGTAACCAAGCCCGCACGGATACCGGCACGCATATCATCCTCGCTCAACGCACCTTCCTCGAAGAATTTCTCCATCAACATATCGTCGTTCTCAGCGGCGGCTTCCACCAAGGCTTGATGCAGCTCCATCGCCTTATCCATTTCCTCGGCGGGGATTTCCAATACATCAGGAACTCCACCTTCCGGTTTCCAACGATACATCTTCATTTTTAATACATCCACCACGGCATTGAAAGAAGAGCCGCAGCTAATCGGATATTGGATCGGAACGATCTTACTGCCCCAACGGTCTTTCAACTGGGCGATGGTTCCCTCATAGTCGGCTTTATCATTATCAAGCTGATTGACAACGAAAATCACCGGTTTATGAAATTGTTCAGTATACCGGAACTGGTTAATGGTTCCAACCTCAACACCGTACTGGGCATTCAATACCATCAGTGCCGTATCCGTGACATTCAGAGCGGAAACAGCTCCTCCCACGAAATCATCCGAACCCGGACAATCGATGAAATTCAGCTTCCGATCCTGCCACTCAACACTGAAAACGGTTGAGAAAACTGAGTATCCATACTCTTTCTCAACCGGGAAATAATCGGACACCGTATTTCCTGCCTCAACGGAGCCGCGACGTTTTATAACTCCACCCTCGTAAAGCATAGCTTCAGCGAGAGTGGTTTTCCCAGAGCCCGAACTTCCCAAGATAGAGATGTTCTTAATTTCATTTGTTTGGTATACTTTCATGATATCAGGATTTATTTGAGTTTAACAATACGTTTATTTGGCGTGAATCACTTTCACGAGGGCGCAAATTAGAGATTGTAAAGGAAAAAAGCAATTATCGCCCGGTGTTTGAGAACTATGTTGTGCAGCAGCAAGGTTTTTTGAAATTTAAATTATATCTTTGTGTAAAGATATAATTGTGTCCATACAGATGGCAGGTTTATACATCCACGTTCCTTTTTGCGCCAAGCGGTGTTTATACTGTGACTTTTTTTCCAATACGGAGATGAAGTATAAAGAGCCGTATATAAACGCACTTATAAAAGAGATGGAATTGCGGAAGGGATATATAGGAAACGAAGCATTAGAAACCATTTACTTCGGGGGAGGCACCCCCTCTCAATTAGACGAGAAGGATTTTGGCAAGATATTCGAGGCCATCTATCGTCATTTTGATGTAGCCAAGCAAATGGAGATTACCTTAGAGGCGAATCCAGATGACATGAAACGAGAATATGTATCGCTTCTCCGTAATTATCCTTTTAACCGGGTCAGTATGGGTGTACAGAGTTTTCATCCGGAAGATTTGCGTTTTCTGAATCGTCGCCATGACCGGGAACAAGCGATTAAAGCAGTAGAACTATGCAAGGAATATGGGATTACAAATATCAGTATCGATTTGATCTACGGACTCCCCAACCAAACGCAGCAAGCATGGGAAGAGAATTTGCGACAAGCGATCCGGTTGGATGTTCCCCATCTTTCCGCCTACCACCTCATTTACGAGGAAGGTACCGCACTTTACAAATTGCTGGAAGCGGGAAAAGTGACCCCCATAAACGAGGAGTTAAGCGTCTCGTTCTTTTCCACATTAATAGATCGGTTGGCAGAAGCAGGCTATTTGCATTACGAGATATCTAATTTCGCCCGTCCCGGGTTCTTCTCCAAGCACAATAGCTCCTACTGGACCGGAAAGAAATATCTAGGCCTCGGTCCTTCCGCCCATTCTTATAACGGGATAGACCGGGAATGGAATCCATCTTCTCTACCTATATATATAGACGGTATAGAAAATGGGCATCCGACAATAGAATCCGAGGATTTAGACCTATGCACCCGGTACAACGACTTCATCATCACCGGCCTTCGAACCATGTGGGGAGTCTCTTTCGCTGATATCCAGACAAAATTTGGCAGGAAGCTCCTTTCTTATTGTCAAAAGCAAGCTCAACCCCATATCAACCAAGGTCTCTTATTACAAACCGGTGACAAATTGATTTTATCCAAGTCAGGAATCTTCGTTTCCGACGGAATCATGAGTGATCTACTTTGGGTATAAAAATTAACAAAACCACCGCTTTCCCCAACAAACCTGTTAGTTAAAAGTACATTTCCTGCACATTTTCACGATTTTTGAGAAATAAAACGACGCATATTAAAAAACTATTACATATATTTGCAGCATCAAAAACAGCAAACAGTGCCATATTTGTATATAATATCAGGTTGCAACGGAGCAGGAAAAACAACAGCTTCCTTCACTATTTTACCAGAAATGCTAAAATGTAGGGAGTTTGTTAACTCAGACGAGATAGCCAAGGGACTTTCCCCTTTTAATGCAGACAGTATAGCCGTCGCCGTTGAAGCTAGTCGTATTATGTATAAGCGGATAAAGGAACTCATCGGTGCTGGTGAGACTTTCGCAATGGAAACTACGCTGGCCACCCGTTCAGTCGCAAACCTGATACGGGAAGCACAAAGGGAAGGTTATTATGTTACATTGCTTTACTTCTGGCTGAATACGCCGGATCTAGCCGTGGAACGTGTGAAAATGAGGGTAGCCGCCGGAGGTCACAATATTCCGGAAGCAACGATACGGCGTCGGTATGAGGCCGGTATCCACAATTTATTCGAGCTATACCTTCCTATTAGTGACTATTGGATGATAACTGATAATTCGATGTCTCCCATGGAAGTGATCGCCAAGGGATTCAAGAATGATAAAAGGGAAGTGTATAATCTAGATATTTTTACAAAACTTGAACATCATGAATGAGCAAGAAGTTAGAGAATTCGAAGAGAATATAGTAAAAGGTGCAAATATAGCTTTTCAGCGTTTGGTGAATCAGAAGAAGAAGGAAGACGGAGAGTTGGTATTCTCTCGTAACGGTCATATCTTCAGAGTCAAAGCTGTTGATCTTGACAAGATTTATTAAGTTATAGATATACATATACAAAAAGAGGAGACGTATCTTTCAAGGATATGTCTCCTCTTTTTGGCTTTATAGAAAAAGGAACTTAGGTTCATGGGCGAAGTATGTTAACATACTTCGGCATTTCAGTTAACATACTTCGCCCACGAAGTTAACTTACTTCTCTATCTTGAGAATTCCATCTCGTTCAATAAATAACCGGCTCCGGCATATTTATCGATTACGAATAGGACATAACGGATATCTACGATAATACTGCGTTGATAATCGGGCAGATATTGGATATCCCCTCCTACTCCTTCCCAGTTACGGTCGAAATTGATACCGATTAACTCTCCTTGTCCATTCAATACCGGACTACCGGAGTTCCCTCCCGTTGTATGGGTCGTAGCACAGAAGGCAACCGGCATTTTACCGTTAGGCATCTTATAAGGGCCAAAGTCTCCTGCTTGATATAATTCCTTCAAACGAGCAGAAACCACAAATTCCCAATTCGTAGAATCCTCCTTCTCCATGACGCCGTCTAAAGTGGTTTGATGACCATAATAATCGCAATCACGAGGACTGTAACCTTTCACCTGCCCATAAGTCAGACGAAGCGTAGAGTTTGCGTCCGGAAAACTAGCCAAGTCTCCATACATCGCTAAAAGTCCTTTCACATACGCACGATGGGCGATCGCATATCCGGCATCAAAATCAGCCAAGGCCTTATCTAACGCCTTTTTCTCATCCTTTACGGATTGTGCGAACAGAATCATCGGATCTTCTCTCAAAGTTTTGACAGACGGATGCTCCTTGAACGCATTGAAGTTCTTCTCGCTACCATAGATCGATTTATCAAACAGATAATCAACGAATTTATCCACATCCCCCTTAAACTTGCTATCGATTACGGAAAAATAAGCCGGCTGCGACTTCGGAGCGACCAAACGCCTATATTCCTTTAACATGACTTTTGCTATCTTCTTATCAACCATCGGCGCATAATCCTTATCAGCGAAACGGTGGAAAGCCCTCTCCAATTGAGTGACCTGTTTTTGCTGCTCGGAACGATCTTTCCCCTCCAAAGCCTCACAAACAGTCTCGATATCGGTCGGAACTTTGGAGAACTCGATGCCACGGCTCAATGCCTCATCCAACATCCAACTACGGAAACGCAAATCCTTACGATCATTAACGATCTGCTCCAATGTCAGAAGCGCTTCCGGATAAGCAGGCTCACACATCTTCTTCGACCAAGCGATCAAACGATCCTGCTCATCGTTTTTCACCTGCTCAAAATTACGTTTGTTGATCGCCCAGTTACTACCGATCGCATTCTTATAAGCGTTCGTAGAACCCGCATACTTACTAGCGTATTGAATCCGGACTTGCGGATCTTTCAGCATTTCTTCCAGCATCGCCTCTTGACGGAGATTACGGATATTGATACGTACCGCATTATCTATATCCCGACGTTCGGCTACCTCCCATGAGGTATAGTATTTATTGGTACGACCGGGGAAACCCATGATCATGGCATAATCGTTCTCCTCCACACCTTTTAAAGAAAGCTTTAGCCAACGTTTCGGACGAAGCGGGACATTGGTTTCCGAATAAGGTGCCGGATTTCCGTTCGCGTCGGCATACACACGGAAAAGAGAGAAGTCTCCGGTATGGCGAGGCCACATCCAGTTATCCGTATCCGCCCCGAACTTACCGATAGAGGAAGGGGGAGCACCGACTAAACGGACATCCGAATAGACCTTCTTGGTAAACATATAGTACTTATTACCTCCATAAAAAGCCTTGATCTCGACTTCCGTACCGGGGTTATCCTGTAAGAACTTCTCACCTACTTTCGCTTTAGCGAGGCCATTCAAGTACTTAGCGGACAAGAATTCCATGCTGTTCGGATCCGTGATCTTTTTCAGTTCCGTCCTCACATAATCCGTCACGTCGTCGATCTTATCGATAAAAGTAACCGTCAATCCCGGATTCGGAAGCTCCTTATCACGAGACATCGCCCAAAAGCCGTCCGTCAGATAATCATGTTCCAAGGTACTATGCCGTTGGATGCTACTATAACCACAATGATGATTCGTCAGCACCAACCCGTCCGGAGAGATCATCTCGCCCGTACAACCACCGCCAAAACGAACCACGGCGTCTTTCAAGGAAGGAGCCTCGGCGCTATACACTTCCTGATCGCTTAATCGCAGACCAAGGGCCTGCATCTCCGCAAACTTTTGTTGCTTCAATAAAGGGAGCAGCCACATGCCCTCATCGGCCAAGACCGGAAACGCCAATATAGCGGCCGCTACAGATAAAAAGAGTTTCTTCATGTATTTGAACTATTAAAAGGATGTTTTGTCAACATTGAATTATAATAACGGCGATCTCCACTTACCTCCTTACCCAGCCAAGCCGGTTTCTCAAAAGGCTCGTCCTCAGACGATAACTCGATCTCCGCAAGGATCAACCCTTCATTCGCTCCGTGGAAAACATCGACTTCCCACGTATGGCTGCCTCTGGGAACCAGATAACGAACCTTGTCGATCGCACCCGGCTCGCAAAGCTCCAACAACCGCTCGGCATCCACCAGAGGAATCTTTTGCTCAAACTCATAACGGCTCAAGCCTTTCTCATCCGAAGCGCCTTTGATCGTTAGGAATCCCTCCTCTCCCCGGATACGAATACGAACCGTACGTCCGGGCTGTGAGCAAATATATCCCTGCACGATACGGGTGGAGCTAACAGCCTCCGGTAAGAAATCACCGGAGACCAAGAATTTCCGTTCTATCTCAATGGCCATGTTGCGAGGTATCAGCCTTAATCGTTACCATCGTCGCACCAAAACCATATTCGCGGAAAGAAGCATCTTGAAAATAATGTTGTTTATAACGGGTCTTCAAATCCTTCTCGATCGCCTTACGCAGCACGCCATCGCCTTTTCCATGGATAAAGACAATCTTCTGTCCGTTATTAAGAGCGTACTGATCCATCACCTCACGGAATTTTCCCAACTGGTACGTCAGCATATCCGCATTGTTCAATCCATTCGTATTATCCAACAATTCGGTTATATGCAAATCGATCTCAAGGATAGCGCTATTCGTCGGCTTCTTTTTCACGATTTGCCGGGGAACCCTACGTTCCTCACGAACCTTTTGCTGCATAGCTTCCTTCAACTCTGCCGCAGAGACCAATAGTTCTCTCTCGGGCAAGTCATTGCGGATAATCGGATAAATCAAGGCATCCTCCTCAAAGAAATCATTCTCCATAAAGCAGTGAAGCTTGTAGAACTTAACCGTATCCAAGCGCAACTCTACAGATACGGCGTTTTTCAACGAATAGGGTTTATCCTTCTTGAAAGCGATCAGTTGCACGCAGATCCTTTCCAGATCATTCAACTCCGGCTTACCGAACTCCTCTAGGAATATTTTCGTATTCGGCTCGATAATCCCGTTATAACGGCTTGTCCAGCTATTATTCGTCCGGTTCATATAATTGAAGAACAAATAGTAATTGCTATCATTCACGAAATACGTCTCATAGCCGCATTGCTGGAACGCCTTCGGATCGACCGGGAGATAAGCCAGATACACATTCAGACGCTCTCCCTCCGGTGTCTCCTCGACCTTTTCCTCTTTGGGTTCAGGCTTCTTTGGGGAAGGAGTCTCTACCGGAGCCTGTACTTTCGGACGGTTCGAGCTATGCACTTGCATATCATTACCCCCAACCACGACACATTCCTTGATCAAGGCAGGAACCTCAAACCCATCCTCATCCTCAACCAACACTTGGTCCTTTCCACGGAATCCACGTACGACTCCACCTCCCACACTATTCAGGAAGCGAACTTTATCACCTATTTGAATACTCATATTCTATACCTTATTATATTATGCGCACAAAATTAGGGAATAATCCGCGAATCCGAAACCTATTTACTACTTTTGCACCCGGAATCCATACAAACGGATGTTTTTTAACAGGACAGAAGAAGTAATGAAGACGCAAGAAATACGTATTGAAGATTATAACTATTCGTTACCGGACGAACGAATCGCGAAGTTCCCATTGCCTAAAAGGGATGAGTCCAAACTTTTACTCTACCGTAACGGGGAAATAAGCGAAAGTATCTTTAAGCATATCACGGATTATCTTCCCCAAAACACCTTGATGGTATTCAATAATACCCGGGTCATACAAGCCCGCCTACTTTTCCAGAAAGAGACCGGCGCACGCATCGAGATTTTCTGTTTGGAGCCCATCGAGCCTCATGATTACGCCTTGATTTTTCAAGAGACCCGACGCTGTAGCTGGACTTGCTTGGTTGGCAACCTTAAGAAATGGAAAGAAGGCACTTTATCCAAAACGATCTTCATTAAGGATGAACCGGTCGTGCTGACAGCGGATAAGAAAAAGTCTCATGGTGACACACATTTGATCGAATTCACTTGGGATAATGAGGCTTATACGTTCGCAGATATCTTGGATGCCGCCGGGGTCTTGCCGATTCCTCCTTATTTGCACAGGGAAACAGAGAAGAGCGACCTACAGACCTATCAAACAGTTTATTCTAAGATAAAAGGCTCCGTCGCCGCACCGACCGCCGGACTTCATTTCACTCCGGAAGTACTTGCCGATATAGATGCTCGGGGCATCGGGCGGGAAGAAGTCACCTTGCATGTCGGAGCGGGTACCTTTAAACCGGTAAAAAGCGACACGATCGAAGGTCACGAGATGCACACGGAATTTATCTCCGTCCGCCGCAGTTCCATCGAACGTATCAAAAGCAACCTTGGAAATATCATCGCCGTAGGAACGACTTCCGTACGGACCTTGGAAAGTCTCTATTACATGGGCGTGATCCTAGATAATAACCCGGAAGCGACTTCCGAAGATCTCGTCGTAAAACAATGGATGCCTTACGACACCAATAACAACCGGCTGACAGCGGAGCGATCCCTTCAAAACATCCTCGATTATCTGGATAAGCATGATGCGGATACGCTGGTAACGGCTACGCAAATCATCATCGCCCCGGGCTATGAGTTCAAGATCGTAAAAGGAATCGTCACCAACTTCCACCAGCCCAAAAGCACCTTGCTCTTGCTGATCTCCGCTTTCGTAAAAGGAAACTGGAAATCCATCTATGAGTATGCCTTAGAGCACGATTTCAGGTTCCTGAGTTATGGGGATAGTTCCTTGTTATTGTAACAAACATACAATAAGATCCCATACAATTCGTTATATTTGCACGAATATATTCCAGATTGAATGAAAGCGCATTTTACTATATATGTTTTATTTTTGCTTATCGTATCTTCCTTGTATTCCTGCAAATCGGCGAAGTTGAGCGATGCCGAGGAGAAGCAGCGTATCGGGGAATACTATGAGGCAGCCGCCATTTATCGTAAGGTTTACACGAAAACATCCCCGAAGAAAAGGGATTTGCGCGGCTATATCGCTTACCGTATGGCCGAATGTAACCGGTTGATCAATAATACGGCGAAAGCGACTAGCGCCTATATGAACGCCATCCGCTATGATTACCCCGATAGCACCGTCTACCTACGCATGGGACAGATGTTACAGAAGACCGGACGTTATCCGGAAGCGATCAAGAACTACGATATCTATATGGAGAACGATCCTAGCAATTTATTAGCCATCAACGGCATACAAGGATGCGAGTTAGCTCCCGGATGGAAAAAGAACCCTACCCGCTACGAGGTAAGACGCATGGATAAATTCAATTCCCGCCGGGGAGAATTCAGTCCGATGCTGGCCGGAGATAAATACGACCAACTATACTTCGCCTCCTCCCGCTCGAAAGACAAGGACGCGAAAGTCAGCGCCATCACCGGGCAAAATAACAATAACCTCTTCCTTGTCAAGCAAGACGAGAAAGGGGCTTGGCTGGCTCCCGTAGAGCTCGAAGACGAGGTGAATACGGAATACGACGAAGGAACCCCCTCTTTCTCCCCCGATGGAAACACGATGTATTATACCTATTGCGCCCAAGATCCGGAAGGCCCTCGTACCGCCGAGATTTACATATCTACCCGAAGCAGCGCCAAATGGGGAAAAGGAACCCGTGCGACAATCGTAAAAGACTCGGTTACCGCCCTCGGCCATCCCTCCATCTCGCCGGACGGCAAATACTTGTATTTTGTATCCGACGCCGTGGGCGGTTTCGGCGGCAAGGATATTTTCCGTGCCCGGGTAGCGGGAAACGATTTCGGCCCGATGGAGAACCTAGGAGAAGAGATCAACACGCCGGGAGACGAGATGTTCCCGTATGTCCGGGATTCCGTCACCCTTTATTTCGCGTCCAACGGGCATCCGGGAATGGGCGGTCTCGATCTGTTCAAGGCCACGCAAGACAGTACGGGGAAGTGGAAGGTCGAGAACCTAGGAGCCCCCATCAATTCTATGGGAGACGATTTCGGTATCACCTTCGCCGGAAAAGAGGAACGGGGCTTCTTCTGCTCCAACCGCAACGACGCACGGGGCTATGACCATATCTATTCCTTTGAACTGCCTACGATCACCATCTTCATCGAAGGAATCGTAAACGATGTGGATGAATATCCGATCGAGGACGCTACCGTACGCATCGTCGGAAAAGACGGACTGAACGTGAAAGTCCCGGTCAAGAAAGACGGAACCTATCGTGTCGAGTTGGAACGAGACATCCGTTATGTCATGATGGCCAGCGCCCGTGGTTACCTCAACCAGAATTACGAGTTGCATACCGGCCCCGAGGAGAAAAACGAGACGTATATCGTGGATTTCTTCCTCTCTCCGATCAGCAAGCCGGTTGTTATCGATAACATTTTCTACGATTTCGATAAAGCGACCCTTCGTCCGGAATCCAAGAAAGCTTTGGACGAGATGATCAAGATGCTGAACGATAACCCGAACGTAACGATCGAACTGGGTGCCCACACGGACCGGAAAGGTACGGACCAGTATAACGAGCGTTTGGCTCAACGCCGTGCGCAATCGGTCGTGGATTACCTAATAGCGGGAGGTATCGAGGCGGCTCGTCTGGAAGCGAAAGGATATGGAGAAAGCGTTCCCAAGACGATCAATAAGAAGATGGCTAAACAATTCGATTTCTTGAAAGAAGGCGATGTGCTTACCGAGGAATTCATCCTTGCCCTGCCGCCGGAACAACAAGAGATCGCCGACCAGATCAACCGCAGAACGGAATTCAAGGTCTTACGTACAAACTATAACTTATTTTGAGGGAGCAAAGAGCGTGATCTCCTTAAAAGAGACTGGCCAATCGATCGCACTCATCAGCACATCGAAGGACAGGCGTTGCTGATAAGAGACCGAGGACTCCCTTGAATACAAGTCATGAGCTACCAAACCGATCATCATCTTAACCTTATAATGCAATTCCTTGGATAGTACCAAGCAGGCAAGTACACTCAAATCTCTCGCTTCTTCCCAATCCCGATCCGCAAAACACATCTCCTTTTGAAGTGCCGGATAATGACGAGTCCGCATGATCAGATCCGGATCACGGACCTCACACGCACCTTCCACTACATCCAATAATATACGACAGACAGCCAAACGTTGCTTTTTAATTACCTCCATATACGTTTCCCTCAAACCGGACCGTTCACCTTGTTCGGTATTTCTATATGCTACAAAAAAGAAGCGTGGGAACTGTTAATCTACTATTCGAAACTGAGGCATCGCCAAACACCCATCGGACAAATAATAAACAACAGCCCACGCCTTATTACGTATACTATTAGGCAGTATATATAACAAGCGTGAGCGTTTAGTTGCCTATTATCTCTGTCCGACTTGAAACTTGGCGATTTTCAGTTCCAAAGATAATATCTTAAACGCTTATCGTAATCACACTTTGATTCATAAACCCTTGAATTTCCACAAGAGTTTACTTTATCGATACAAATATAACGCTTTTTCTCATACATCATATGGATTTATTTTTCTCTTTTAAAATCTATTGGGAAAAGATAGCGTATACTCTCTAGCGATAAATTCTTCCACTATAAACAAGATGCTTCCGTGAGTAAAAAAGAGAAGCGCATATACATACTATTTAATGTATATGCGCCTCCACCATTATTTGGATATTTCCAAATCCGGAACTTTCTTCCTTATTTACTCTACCGAGAACTTATAAATACACTCACTCGCATATTTCTCGCCCGGACGAAGCACTACACTCGGGAATGCCGGTTGGTTCGGGCTATCCGGGTAATGTTGAGTCTCCAGACATAGAGCGCCACGATGCGGGTAAACCACACCTAACTTGCCTTTATCACCCGCTTTCGTCATTGAGTTGCCGGCATAGAATTGAAGACCCGGCTCGTTGGTGTAAACTTCCATAACGATACCGCTTGTCGGAGATACAACTTTAGCGGCTACCTTATTGATATCGCCGGCGGCGTTCAATATCCAGTTATGATCGTAACCACCACCGTAAACCAATTGCGTAAACGGATTGTCGATATCAGCGCCTACCACTACCGGTTTGCGGAGATCCATCGGAGTGCCTTCCACGGGTTCGATACCGGTCGGGATCAAAGTCTCGTCCACCGGGTTATATGTATCCGCATCGATCATGATCGTATGATCCATGATTTGCGAGCCGGGAACACCGGAAAGGTTGAAATAACTATGGTTTGTCAAATTCACGACAGTAGGTTTATCCGTCGTAGCCTCGTACTTAATATCAACGGCGTTATCATCCGTCAACTTATAGATCACCTTGATATCCAGATTACCGGGGAAACCTGCCTCACCGTCTTTCGATAGATAAGTCAACTCCAAGGTTTGGTCATCGATCTGTTTCGCGTCCCAAACTACCGCATGATATCCTTTCGGACCTCCATGCAAGCAATGCCCATTATTATTCTGTGGAAGTTGATACTCCGTTCCGTCCAACGTAAACTTACCATTCGCGATACGGTTGCCATAACGTCCGATCAAACCACCATAGTTATTATCCGGAAAAGCTACATACTGAGCGATATTATCATACCCAAGCACAACATCCGTCATCTTACCGTTCTTATCAGGCACCATCACGGAAACCAAGCGTCCGCCCCAATTCGTTACGCAAGCCTCAGCCCCTTTCTTATTCTTCAACACATACAAAGCAGTCGGCTTACCATCTACCTCAGATACAAAATCCGACTTCATCAAACCAGAAAGAGTGGCCTCTTCCGTAGCCGCCCTCTTCTCATTCTTACCTCCGCATGACAATAACATACACATTGCCATGACCGCAAAACAAAGTTTTTTCATCTCTTACCTTTAAAATTAATAAATGTTATTCTTCGGGCAAAGATACGCATTCTATCCACATGAGGTCCAATATCCTTACGCATTTTCTCGGGAATCCTTACCGATTTCTACTCGAAGTACTACACCCTTCCTCTTGACATCTTAATCATCCACCAATTGGTAGATGATCATGCAACAGCCGTTGGAAGATCATGCAACAGCTGTTAGATGATCGTCCAACAGCTGATAAATAAGCTAGACCTTCATACAAATCCCCTAATACCTCCCGAAGAAACAGCCAAGGATACATGAAGAAACCGTTTGAATCCTCAACCGATTTCATATTTTGACCCGTTATTCTAGTATAATACGATTCACTTTTGTACATTTGCACACTATTGTAATAAGTGAGTAATGAAACAATATTTAGAGCTGCTCAATAGAGTGCTTACCGAGGGAGTTAGAAAAGAAGACCGGACGGGTACGGGAACGATCAGCGTATTCGGTCATCAGATGCGGTTCAATCTGGAAGAGGGATTCCCGCTACTCACTACCAAGAAGCTGCATCTGAAGTCTATCATCTACGAATTGTTATGGTTCCTGAATGGAGATACCAACGTAAAATATCTGCAAGATCATGGCGTACGCATCTGGAACGAGTGGGCCGACGCGGATGGTAGCCTTGGGCATATATACGGTTATCAATGGCGGTCATGGCCGGATTATAAAGGAGGATCTATCGACCAGATCACCGAGGCCGTGGAGACGATCAAGCATAACCCGGATTCACGACGAATCATTGTAAGCGCATGGAACGTGGCGGACTTAGACAACATGAACCTGCCTCCTTGCCACGCTTTCTTCCAGTTTTACGTGGCGAACGGACGGTTGAGCCTACAATTGTATCAACGTAGCGCGGATATTTTCCTTGGCGTTCCGTTCAACATTGCCTCCTATGCCTTGTTATTACAAATGATGGCACAAGCTACCGGCCTTAAAGCGGGAGATTTTGTTCATACGTTGGGAGACGCCCATATCTACAGCAACCATTTGGAGCAAGTTAAGTTACAATTGACACGTGAGCCACGTGCGTTGCCACGTATGGAGATCAACCCGGACGTAAAGAGCATCTTCGATTTTAAGTTCGAGGATTTCAATTTGACCGGATACGACCCGCATCCCCACATCAAGGGAGAAGTGGCCGTCTGAGAATTGGCAGTTGACGATGGACAGTTGACAGTTAATTCATAAATCATAAATTACAAATCATAAATCAATAAGTCTATGAGTACAATTTCTATCATCGCAGCAATCGCAGATAAAAGCGCGATCGGAAAGAATCAGCAATTATTATGTCACATGCCTTCAGACATGAAGCGTTTCAAGGAATTAACCACGGGACATGCGGTAATCATGGGACGTAAGACATTCGAGTCTCTCCCTGTAGCGCCACTGCCCAATCGGAAGAATGTCGTATTGACGACTATGCCCGAGGCTGGTTTCGTGAATTGTTTCGCTTGCGAGTCTATGGGGGCCGCTCTGGATTTATGTGAGAAAGAGGACGAGATATTCATTATCGGCGGCGCGTTGGTATACAGACAGGCTTTGAGAATAGCCGACAAGATGTATATTACCCGCATCCATCATGAGTTTCCCGACGCGACCTCGTTCTTTCCCGTCGTAAACTGGGACCTTTGGGAAGAGACTGAACGTGAGGAGTATCCCGCAGACGAGAAGAACCCTTACCCCTACACCTACATCACCTACGTGCGCAAAAAATAAACATTAACGTACGTTTTACAACTTTTTGCTCTTTCTTTGTATCTATATAGGAAAGGTTTATTGTTAAACTTATAAAACCCAAAAGATATGAAGATAAGAGCAATTATTTTATCTGCCCTGATACTTTGCGGCATCTCGGCGGTTATTATGTATAGCCGGGCCGCCCAGCCTCAACAAAAAAGTTCTGTTATCACGCAAGCTATAAACGATAAGAATACCCCTATGGTGATCAAGAATCTTATCCTTAAAATGAAAGAACAGATGGAGGTAAACGATGATCAGTTCCCGGAACTGATCAAGGAGGTGGAGAATTACACCAACAGTTGCGCCGACTCGGCTTCCGTGGCGGTATTACATTCCATGCTGGCGGAGATGTATCAGAATTACTACCAACGGAACCAGTGGACCATCAACCAAAGAACCCAATTAAGCGGTTATATCCCGGAGGATATCCGGGTATGGACTTCCAACTTATTCACGGATAAGATCAAGGAAGAGATCGATTTATCATTGCGACCTACGGCTTTATTGCAAAATACGCCTGTCAGCAAGTTCAAGGATATTCTGGAGATCGGAAAGGACTCGCAAACCCTGCGTCCGACCCTCTATGAGTTCCTTGCCTTCCGGGCACTGGACATCCAACCGACCGTACAGATCTATAAAGACTTGATCGCCTTTCAAAATAAGGAGCCGAATATGAAATCGGTCCTCCTTACGGAATTGGATTACCTACGATTCCTTTACGGGGATAAAAGGGATAAAGAGTCTTTCGAGGCTTACATGAACGCATTGGATGAGCTTTACAGGAACTTAGCTTCTCAAAACTATGCCACCGAGATCTTAATCGCTAAATTGGATTTGGTTAGCGGCAGTATGTTTCGTTACGTCTCTACCCAATGGGATTCTATCAAAGCGGAAGAGGTGAAACTATGCGAGGAGGGTATCAAGCGGTATTCCGGTTACCCTCGCACGGCTATCTTAAAGAATCGCTTGGCGCAATTGGAACAACCTACTTTATCCGTATCTACAAACAATACGGTTTATCCGGGACAGCAACTGGGGATCAAGCTGGAATATAAGAATGTACAGAAAGTCATCGTACAAATCTATCGAAGCTCGAAAACACCTTTACAAGCGGCAGCCCATACATCCGCAAAAAAATCAAGTAGCAGCACCTTGGGACAACTCGTAAATGAGAAGACATTCTCTTTGCTACTGCCCAACAGCTATTCGCAGCAAGATACAACCTTACATATATCTATGGATCAACCGGGATTGTATGAATGTGTCGTAACCGTACCCAGACAACAGCTAAAGACGATCAATACGGTTAGCGTAACCCGATTGGCCGCGATCTATCGTAATCTTTCCGGTAATAAACAAGAGGTCATGGTTACCGACTATCTTAGCGGGAAGCCTGTTGAGGGGGCTATCGTTACCTATTACGGAGGTCAGCGTCGTAGCTTGCAAGAACTGGGTACCGTCAAGACAGACCGGGAAGGCTTGGCCACGCTTCCGGCGAACAGTCAAGTATTGGCGTTCCAAGCCAGCAGACCGGGAGATACCAACGCTATGTTGACAAATATCTATCCGATGGGTTCCGGCCGTCGATCGGAAAAGAACCCGGTAGAAGTCTCAATCTTTACGGATCGTGGGCTTTACCGTCCGGGACAAACCATTTTCTTCAAAGGTCTCGCCTATGTAAAAGACTCGAACGACCCGCATGCCGTGGCCGGACAGCCTTTTACGGTGACCTTATACGACGCTAACGGGAAAGAGATAGCCCAGAAGAAAGTCACGACCAATGAGTTCGGTTCTTTTAACGGAGAGTTCTCCCTCCCCAAACAGACCCTAAGCGGTGTCTTCCGGTTAAGTACCGGACAGATGAGCGTATATATTCATGTAGAGGAATACAAACGTCCGACTTTCCAAGCGTACTTCCTCCCGATCAAGGGAGATATCGCTTTCGGCGATTCCGTTACCATACAAGGCAAGGCGGCTACATTCTCCGGCGTGTCACTGCCCAGCGGAGATGTCACTTGGCGTATTACACGCAGGCCCTTCCTGTTGTGGAGGTATTTCCGTCCGAGCGCTCCGACACAAGTTGCGGAAGGGAGTACTACCCTTTCCGGCGATGGGACATTCAACGTATCTTTCCGTCCCCAAAAAGAGGAGGATACGAATCCATACGCTTCCGCATACCAGACCTACGAGGTATCGGCTACCGTAACCGATAGCAAGGGAGAGACCCAAGAGGCGAATTACACCTTCTCGGTAGGAGAATCCAGTATCGTCTTATTCACGAACCTACCGCCACAAATCGAGAAAGACTCGGTAAAAGCCGTAGTCGAAGCCCGGACAATCAATGGGGAGATGGTTTCCACCTCCGGTACTTTCAAGATCGTAGAACTGATCGCGAACCGATCCGATAAGAACAGCGGAGAGAGCTATAAAGAAGGCAAGCAAGTAGCTTCCGGTAGCTTTACCAGTGGCAAGGAGATCAGTCCAGCTATTTTCAACCCATTGCCCTCCGGACGTTATCGCATTTTAGTAGAAGCCAAAGATAGCCAAGGACGACCCAGTAAAAACCAGTCCGATTTCATCCTATACGGAAAGAACGACAAGCGTCCTCCCGTATTTACCCATACTTGGCTGCTGAAAGAGAAGACAACTTGTTTACCCGGGGAGGAAGCGGAGATCGTATTCGGCACCTCCGACAAGGACGCCTACGTACTCTATGAATGGTTTGCCGGAAATAACCGCATCCATCACGAGTTGATAAAGCTAAGCGACGCGAACCATCGGTTTAAGATCCCGTTCAAGCCGGAATATGGAGAGGGAATCATCGTATCCTTTACGTTCGTAAAAGAGGGTGAGCTATATATTACCCAAGTACCCGTAGAGCTTCAGCTACCCAACCGGCAATTAACCATCAAGCCGATAACCTTCCGGGATCGTTTACTTCCGGGAAGTAAAGAGAGCTGGAAATTCCGTATCACCGACGCGGACTCCACGATCGTATCCGCCGAGGTACTGACCAGCATGTATGATGCCTCGCTAGATAAAATCATACCATTCAATTGGTATTTCTCCCCGCGGCGAACGATCCTGCTACAAGCTCCCCGTTTCTCAACCGGAGCCGGATTCCAGCGTAGTTATCAATATGACCAGACAGAGGCCAAGTATATAAAAGTACCTCAATATCAGTATGACCGTTTAAATTGGTTCGGTCTATTCAAGGAGATTGTCATACGAGGATACGGCTCCAGCAACCGGGCTTTCGCCACGGGAGGTATCATGTTGAAATCCGCGGCAGCCCCAGTAGTGGCGGAATCCATGAACATCATGGAAGACAGCGCCGTGTTAGAAGAGCCTAGTGTGGAATCTACGGAAGGGGAACCCGTGTTCAGCCTATCCGATCCTTTCGCCAAAGAGAGCAGCCAGCCGATAAGTCCGGAGCAAATCCGGCAGAACTTCGCGGAAACCGCCTTCTTCTACCCGACCTTACAAACGAACGAGGAAGGAGACGTATTCGTAAATTTCACCCTGCCGGAAAGTAATACGACTTGGAAACTACAGATGTTGGCCAATACCAAAGACCTAAAATACGGTCTGCTTACGAAAGAGGTCATTAGCAGCAAACCCTTGATGGTTCTACCGAATCTGCCTCGTTTCGTCCGCCAAGGGGATGAGGTCAGCATCAGCACGCAAGTCATCAACAATTCCAAGGAAGCGGTATCCGGCCGTGTACGCATCGAACTATTCGATCCCGCTACAGACCAACCGATTATCTGCTTGAGCAAGTCACAACGTCCGTTTGAGTTGCAACCGGATAGCATCGCTACTGTAAGCTGGATAATCCCGGTCCCCAAACAGATCAGCCTACTGGGCGTACGTATCCTAGCCGACTCTGAAAAGGGAAGCGACGGGGAGCAGCAGATCGTACCGGTTCTTTCCAATCA
Organism: Parabacteroides sp. AF27-14; assembly: GCF_003635425.1. NCBI lineage: Bacteria > Pseudomonadati > Bacteroidota > Bacteroidia > Bacteroidales > Tannerellaceae > Parabacteroides > Parabacteroides sp. AF27-14. Next base: position 221,701 of record NZ_QTLZ01000004.1, on the reverse strand, counting down.
ATTGCTTATCACGGAAAGTACCCCGTTCTATTTGCTCAAGGAAGGAGAGAAACAAATCCGTATCTCCGGGAACTCGGAGGGAGCGACACCGTTCCGTCTCACGCTGGAGATGACCGGGAATCCGATTTGGTACGCGGTACAGGCATTACCAACGATCACACAGCCGAACAATGATAATATCTTATCTTGGTTTGCCGCTTATTACAGCAATACGTTGGCTTCCTATATCGCCCAAGCCCATCCCCGCATCCAGAAAGTGATCAACCAATGGACCGCCCAAGGAGGGAATGCCTCTACCCTCTATTCAAACTTGGAAAAGAACCAAGAGCTGAAGAACATACTCTTGGAAGAGACGCCTTGGGTACTGGCCGCCGATAACGAGACAGAGCAAAAACAACGCTTGTCTTTATTGTTCGACCTAAACCGTGCGGACGGATTACGGGAAGCGGCCTTGCAACAACTGATCCAACAACAGAACGAAGAGGGTGGATGGAGCTGGTTCAAAGGTTTCCCCGCGAGCCGTGCGATCACGCTTTCTATCCTGAAAGGTATGTCACAGCTTGTACAGCTAAACGCGATCCAATATGGGCAAGCGGAGAAAGAGATGCAAATGAAGGCCCTCAAGTTCTTGGACAAAAGTATGCAAACGGATTATGAGAACTTGCTGAAATACGATAAGAAATGGCAAAACGCATGGCCCTCGCCGGAGCAGGTAGAGTTCTTATTCGTCCGCAGCTCCTACCGGGATATCCCGGAACTGGGAGACGCCCGGGAAGTGATCCGTTTCTATACGAACCAAGCGGAGAAGCACTGGAATCAATATTCTTTAATCAGCAAGGGCGAAATCGCCTTGTTAATGCATCGAAACGGTAAAAAGGAGGTGGCGACAGCGATCCTGACATGGCTAAAGAAGACCGCTACGATCTCCGAGGAGAAAGGTATGTATTGGGCAAACAACCGCAGGGGGAGTGATTATTTCACCTCACCGATCGACACGCATTGCTTATTAATGTCCGTCTTTAACGAGATCGCGCCGGATACCCAGAATACAAACCGGATGAAACAATGGTTGCTAAACCAGAAACGTACACAAAACTGGGAATCCGTACCCGCCACGGTAAACGCCATTTACGCCTTGCTACTCACGGGTAGTGATTGGCTGAACACGCAAAACACCTGTGTAGCGACATGGGACGGCAAGACCTATAGTACAGCGGAAGGGGAAATCGCTACCGGTTACCTCAAAACGATACTTCCGAACGAGCCGGCAAATAGTTCCGCCAATCCCGTGCTCTCGATCCGCAAGGAAGGAAACACGCCGGCATGGGGAGCTGTTTACGAGCAATACTTCCAAGAGATCGACAAGGTAAAAGGACAAAAAGGGGTGTTGAGTGTCGAGAAGAAATTATTCGTCGAGACCAATAACGGTACCAACCGCCAAATCCGTCCCGTAACGCCGGAGCAGCCGCTCCGCATCGGAGACAAGGTAATCGTTCGGCTAACGATCCGGACAGACCGTGAAATGAATTACGTATTCTTGAAAGATCTACGTGCGGGCTGCTTCGAACCGGCCGATCAACTTTCCGGCCCGGAATCAAGAGACGGTATCTGGTATTACAGATCCCCGAAAGACGTATCCGAGAATTTCTTCATCAATCGTCTGCCGGAAGGTACGTTTGTCTTGGAATATCCGGTCTACGTATCCCGTAGCGGCGAATACGCCGGAGGTATCAGTACGATTCAATGTATGTACGCCCCGGAATTCGTGTCGCACACCGCCGGAGAAAGCTTGCGGATCATGCCCTAAACAAGCCTTTTCTTACAATGCCCGTTCTAACCTCCTTACAATGCCCAGTATAAGGAGGTTAGAATGGGCACCGTAAGAAGGTAAGAATGGGCATCGCAAGAAGCGTTATCTTCCTCTAATTTTCAATTTTCAATTCTCAACTTTCAATTGAAATGACTATCTTTGTAATTCGAATTAAAACTAAACGATAAGATGAAACAAATAGTTTTTATTTTCATGGCGATCCTGTTAGCGACAGGAATGGCTTCGGCTCAGAAGAAAGCAGTTATTTCCGCGGAAACAACCAGTTTCGACTTCGGTACCATCAAGGAAGCGGACGGAAAAGTATCCCATACGTTTGAAGTATCCAATACAGGCGATATGCCTCTGGTCATTACACGTGTAATCGCGTCTTGCGGATGTACGACCCCGGAATGGCCGAAAGAACCGGTAGCTCCGGGTAAGAAAGCCCAGATCAAGGTTACTTTCGATCCGGCAGGACGTCCGGGTCCTTTCACAAAGACCATTTCCGTATACAGTAACGGGAAAACCGGAAGCTTCATCATGAACATCCGGGGAGAGGTTGAATAAGAAATACGTAAAAAACCCCCAATTGGAATGCTGAATATAAAAAGGTTGATCCTTGCTCTTACAGCAATTATATCTATAACGACAGCTTGGGCACAACAAGGCGCCCAAATCTTGTCGGACGAGTTGACTTATAATTTCGGGACAATAGCCGAGGCCGATGGATTCGCCAGTCATACTTTCACCATAAAGAATACGGGAGACGCCCCTTTGGTCATCACCCGTGTTACTGCGTCATGCGGTTGTACACGGCCTGAATGGACCAAGTCGCCGATCGCTCCCGGTAAGACCGGTGAAGTTAAGATAACGTATAATCCGAAAGGACGCCCCGGCCCGTTTTATAAAACCGTATCGATATTCAGCAATGGAAAGAAAGGGAGTTACAGCCTAGCCATTAAAGGGAATGTCACCCCGAAACCTTCGCAACCGGTCTTTACGTATCCTTATTCTATCGGTGATCTGAAGCTGCATACGAAGACTGTTCTATTCAGCAGTATCCGTCCGGAGGAAACGTTGGGCGAGAAGATCAACATTAAGAACGAGGGAAAGACCTCGGCTACGATTCATCTGGGTAAAGTACCTCACTATCTCAACGTACAGGTGAACCCGGCTACCCTTCAACCGGACGAGGTCGGTGCCATTACGATCCTTATGGATGCCAAGGTCTTGAAGCGGAAAGGACGAGTCTCTACGCTTTTGCCGGTCATGGTACAGAACGCCGGAAAGAAGGAAGTATCCGGAGAGATCCAGATCTCCGCCAACGTGATCGATAATTTCAGCAAACTATCCGCTGCGGATAAAGCCCAAGCCCCAATAGCGGAATTATCCGGCACTTTACTGGAATTCGGCAAGCTACCGAACAAGAAAAACATCGTTCCGTTGATCGGTGGTAAAGTATCGGGTACATTTGAGATTACGAATGCCGGAAAGACTCCGCTCACGATCTACAGCGTCACTTGTGATGATGAGCGTGTCGATTTGTCCGGCGGCAAGAAAGAACTTAAACCGGGAGCGACCGCTACTTTCAAAGTAACCTTGCGACCGAAAGAGATAAAGACAAAACTTGAAGCACTTATTAATGTCGTATGCAACGACCCGAACGGGCCTATTCGCTTGATCAAGGTCACCGCATATAAATAATGAATTATTAATATGGAACATCCAGAAAACGATGATCAGTACAAGGGATTGAAAGTGAATAAGGGCATTGCGGATGTCCCTACCGTAAATCCTTATATAAAAAAGCGTGCCCAACGCAAGGTATATACGCCTTCCGAATTCGTGGAAGGTATCTTAAAAGGGAATATCACGATACTCAGTCAAGCGGTTACCTTGGTGGAAAGCTCTAAGCATGAGCACCAACAGGTGGCGCAGGAGATTATCGAGAAATGTTTGCCTTTCGCTGGAAAATCGGTCCGTATCGGTATTACGGGTGTTCCCGGAGCGGGAAAGAGTACCTCTATCGACTCTTTCGGCATGCACTTGATCAACCAAGGGCGTAAGCTTGCCGTACTAGCGATCGACCCGAGTAGCGAACGCTCGAAAGGTAGTATCCTAGGAGATAAGACTCGTATGGAGGCCTTGTCGAGAGAGAAAAACGCCTTTATCCGTCCTTCACCATCCGCAGGCTCCTTAGGGGGGGTCGCCCGTAAGACCCGTGAGACGATCGTATTATGCGAAGCCGCCGGTTTCGACACCGTATTCGTAGAGACCGTGGGTGTTGGACAAAGCGAGACGGCCGTACATTCTATGGTGGACTTCTTTCTATTGATCCAACTTGCCGGTACCGGCGATGAATTGCAGGGTATCAAGCGAGGTATCATGGAAATGGCGGACGGTATTATTATCAATAAAGCGGATGGAGACAATATCGATAAGGCGAATCTCGCCGCCGCTCAGTTCCGGAACGCCTTGCATCTTTTCCCACCTTCGGAATCAGGTTGGTTCCCGAAAGTATTGACTTATTCCGGTTATTACAACATAGGTATCAAGGAAATATGGGATATGGTCGGAGAGTATATGGAGTTCACCAAAAAGAATGGCTACTTCAACTATAAACGTAACGAGCAAGCTAAATACTGGATGTACGAAAGCATCAACGACACGCTGCGGGATAAGTTCTACCATAACCCGGCGGTAGAAGGCATGCTGGAACAAACAGAGAAGCAAGTCTTGAACAACGAGATCAGCTCGTTCGTGGCAGCCAAACGAATGATTGATTTATTCTTGGATCATATCGCTACGAAATAAAAGTATAAGAATGTCGCACGATCGGATCATGCGACACTCTTTTTCACTTGAACCTTACATCAATTCCTTTATCTTCTTTCGCTTTCACGGCCAACGTGCGTCCTTGTCTCTTTACCTCTCCTGTGATGAATTCAGGTATATTGTAGGATTTCATAAAGCGAAAATAAAAATCCGTATCCTTCTGGGGTAACAGGAAAGGTTTGCAAGCCTGTCCTTTCTCATCGATATAAGCGATAAACGGTCTTGTATACAAACCATCCATCCGCCGGCTGCTAAACACGATCCAACGGCTATCGCTACTCCATGAATGATAGCTTTCCACATCGTCGCTATTCGCCGCCTCCAATGGATAACTTCGCAGAGTCGATAAATCAATCATGTACAAATCGGCATCCTTATGCCAAATAGAGAAATTCCCATAACCGGACAAGGTATAGAGCAAATACTTTCCATCCGGGGAAACCCGGGGAAAAGAAACGCTTTTATCGATCTCCGATGCCTTATACAAAGTATCGACTACCGTCCCGAAACGGCGTGTAGCGGGATCGAATGAGACAGAGCATAGATCGTATCTCACTTGATCGTATTCCTTGGGCATCGTACGGGATTTAGCCGAACAGAAATAGAGCGTATTTCCATCCGGGGAAAATGTAGGGAAAGTCTCGAACGCTCCCTCTGAAGACAGCAGCGGAGAAGTCACGATCTCATGCTTTTGCGTATCATAGACGACTACATCCGAGGCTGAGTCGAATACCTCCACCCGATTCCTATCGTTCATATGAAACGCTTGCTTGGTTTTATTCACGGAGAAAGCGACATATTTTCCGGAAGGATGCCAAGAAGGATAGACTAGCGGAGAAAGGGTCTGATCGGTCTTCGTATTCAGCTTCTCCACTTTATCTCCATCGATCAATAAGGTACAAGAGTAGGTCTCACGCATATGGAAAAGCATTTTCTCCGGATTCTGCATACAGAAAGAATGGCAGTTCATACAGTTATTGCCGCTCATCTTATTTTCGATGATCGCGTTCTCCGTATAATTTTCCAAGTTACGTTGATAGATACCCATACGGTTCCACAACTCATAGCCCGGTTCGATTAAACGATAAGCCAACCAACCATCGACCGGCTCCTTCGCCACCTTGATGATGAAGGGGGCATACGCGATCCATTCATCATTCACGAAGGCTTGTACGGTTACATTCAGATGATTCCCGGAAGCGGCACGCAACAGCCTTTTCCAACCGGAGGCCGGGATCACGAAACAAGCGTCTTTCCCGGTCTTGATCTCTAATTTCTCCGGGCCACATTCGAGAATGGCACGGGCCTCAACGCAAGCATCTTTCAGCTTAAAATTCAAGGGAGCTATATTCGGCGGGATTGTCACATCCACATAATCCGGAAAGATCTCCGGCTTGACTTCCAGATTCTTCTGTATACGTACCGGACCGGAACAAGCCATCAAGCCCAGAATCATCCACAGACATATACATCTTATTATATACATTTTTCTCATCTCCTATTTAAACATATAATAATACCAATAGGTATCGCCATAAGAGCGATACATCAAACCGGGCAGCGCATTACTATTATTCCGCCCAGCGAGCACTTGCCTCTTATAATCGGTGAATCGCCCTACGATAGATTCCGAGACACCGAAACGTTTCCAGTAATCCGGATCTTTCTCCGATAGGATGATGACCGCCTCTTGAAAAGAGACCGGTAAAGAAGGGAGTAAATCCGTTCCGTAATAGGTTTCCACCAACGTCTTAAAGCGCGTCACATCTTTTGCTAAAAGATAGAACACGCCGGCATAGTGGAAAGCGGCTTTATTGGAAGGATTCTGCTCCGCCAAGCGAATCAAGTCCGTGTCGAATCCATCCATCTGGATCAGATGATTCTCAGCTAGCAGGTTCCTGCGCATATTCCCCAATAGAGGATCTGTCTCGACCGCCTCATCATTATACAGGAATTTCCGCTGCGCTTTGGCCCAATCCTTATAATAGAAAGTATTCTCTAAGACAGCGATATATTTCTCCGCGACCGGATAGGCTCCATAAATCAAGTTCGTTTGCACCAAACGTTGCGTCATGCGGGGATTTCCATCACATAAAGCGCCGATATTACTCTCGAATGCCATCTCTTGAGCCGCGGCGACATTTCCCATCGTAAAATAAACATCACTCAACAAGGCGGATATGGTGGTCGATTTATTCCATGCCACCATTAATCCACGAGGCCCGTGCTGCGTGTACTTAAACGCCTCATCCGCCAGAATACCTTTCCGGGCCAAAGCCATATTTTGGTAACATAAATAGAGTTGATTAGTGGTCGGCTCCTTACATGATACCAAGATCCGGTCCCATTGCTCTGTCCGGGTAAAATAGTCCATCATCTTCAAGCGGTATGATTTCTGTTCGCCATATAGATCGAAGCCTTTCCAGAAGATAAGCCCTAAGATAATGAATTGGGAGATTCCCAGCGCTAGACGCTTTTTACCAGCCCATGATTCCTTGTTTTTACAGAGGCAGGTTACAACCAACGCCGCATAGAAAGCGATCCATGAGAAATAAATTACCTTATCCGGCACCAAACGGAAATAATAATAACTATCCGGTAAAAAGACAAAGCGGTATTCTCCGATCACCGAGTAACGCACACATAATCCACCCAAGATCAACACGATCATCGGTAAAATCGCAGAATAATACCAACGGGGCGTCCGGCTCATGGCCTCATATCCGACCATGGATAAGGCAAACAACAAAGAGACCGGCCCGGCCAACCCAAAGAGTAACAGGGAGGCAAACAGACTTGCTATCAAACGAGGTATGAAATTCCTTATCCCTAAAACGAGATATAAAGCAAGCAGCATCATACCGAAGGCGACCGTTCCTTGAAACCTGTAATTAAAATCCCATTGCACAAACAACAAAGATAGGACGGGAAGCCAAGCCCATAAAATACCATGGCTTCGCGGATCGATCCGCCTCAAGATCGCCCAGAACAAGGCCCCTAGGCCTGTCAGCAGGGCCGCCGTTATCATAGCTCCCACATTCGGGAGAATGAAGAACTGCACCAAACAACCGGAGAGAACCATCGCTAAACCTCCCGGTTGCATTAACTTATCGATAATAAAAATGGGAGTCAACTGGAATAACTGGTTCTGCTCGACACAATAAAAGTGGTACTCACTGAATATCCTCAAGAAGATAAACAGAAAGACAAATACGATTACATGCAAGGCCACGCCGCTATACTTCTTCATGATATCAGGTTCTTCAAATAAAAACCCGGATGTACGCAATCGCTACATCCGGGTTCCTATTCGTATAAATATATGCCTTATTTAGATTGAAGAAACACGGAGCGTGTTCAACAAATCCCGGTTAATAGGCTTATCATTCTTGATCGCTTTAGAGAACGGTACATAGACGATCTGGTCGTTCTGGATACCCATCATCACGTTACGCTGGTCATCCAACAAGGCATCGATCGCGGCCACACCCATACGAGTCGCCAAGATCCGGTCTTGTGCCGTAGGAGAACCACCACGCTGCAAGTGACCTAAAATAGAGACACGCACGTCGAACTGCGGATATTCCTTCTTCACACGCTCAGCGACACCCATAGCGCCACCGGTTACCTCACTTTCGGCAACCAATACGATACTACTGTTCTTGGACTTACGGAATCCATTCTCGATCATCTCGGCCAATTGGTCTTTCTCCAAGGAGATTTCCGGGATAATAGCGGCTTCGGCGCCAGAAGCGATCGCTCCGTTCAACGCCAAGAAACCGGCGTCGCGCCCCATAACCTCCACAAAGAACAGACGATCATGCGAGGTAGCCGTATCACGAATCTTATCCACGCATTCCATGATCGTGTTCAAGGCCGTATCATAACCGATCGTCGTATCCGTGCCATACAAGTCATTATCAATCGTACCCGGCAATCCTACGATCGGGAAATTAAACTCCTGAGCGAAAATACGCGCTCCCGTCAACGTTCCGTCACCACCGATAGCGATCAAGGCATCGATCCCATGCTCTTGCAACTTATCATAGGCCTGTTTTCGTCCCTCGGGAGTCTTGAACTCCACGCAACGGGCGGTCTTAAGAATTGTTCCACCGCGTTGAATTATATTACTGACATTTTGTGTCTTAAACTCTTCAATCTCATCTAGGATCAACCCTTTGTAACCACGGTAAATACCTTTCACTCTCATTCCGTTATAAATAGCGGAACGTGTTACCGCACGAATAGCGGCATTCATTCCCGGGGCATCACCTCCGGACGTTAAAATACCAACACACTTTACTGTAGACATAGCGTCATTGATTTTAATGTTCTCCGGCAAAAGTAGTAAATATTTAGTTATCCTTCTGTCTTTCTCCCGGAAAGTTCACGTAATCTTAATCAAAATATCATTCCGAAGCATTCAGTTCCTTGATCCGGACCGCCACTTCCTCCATCAACCACTTGGGAGTGGATGTAGCGCCGCAAACCCCGACCCGGCGCACGCCCTCGGGCAAAGGCTCGGTAATCTCTGATACCTCGGAAATAAAAAGCGTATTCGGGTTCGCTTTCCGGCACTCCTCGAACAGCATCTTTCCGTTGGAACTTTTACGACCGGCCACAAAATAGACCCAATCGTGGCTGGAGGCGAACGCTTTTATATTCGGAAGACGATTCGCCACCTGACGGCAAATCGTATCGTAATAATTAAACTCCACCCCTTCCGCCATCCGCTGCTTGATCTCCGCCACTACCGCCTTGAATCCATCCAAGGACTTCGTGGTTTGGGAAAACAGACTGATCGCACGGGTAAAGTCCAGACGATCGAGGTCTTCTATTTTCTCGATAACAATCGCCGTGCCTTCCGTCTGGCCCACCAAGCCATTCACCTCCGCATGGCCTTTCTTTCCATAGATAACCAACTGGGTGTTATTCGCCCGGGTCTCTTGATAACATTTATGGATCTTGCGCTGCAAACGCAAGACGACCGGGCAAGTAGCGTCTATAATCGTGATATTGTTTCGCTTCGCTAAAGCATAGGTAGAAGGCGGCTCGCCATGCGCCCGGAGCAACACCTTCCGGTCTCTCAACCTTGAAAGTCCCTCATGGTCGATCGTATGCAGCCCCATATGCTCCAACCGCTCCACCTCCAAACTGTTATGAACGATATCGCCTAGGCAATACAGCGTATCCGTATTACCCAGCTCCCGCTCCGCGCTTTCTATGGCGGTGACAACCCCAAAGCAGAATCCGGAATCTTTATCTATCTCGACTTCTATCATATCTATAATATCATTAACAAACAAGCACTTACAGTTTTCTTAATTTTCAATCACAAGAAACTAAAGTTTCTTCATAACAAAACTAGAGTTTTCCCTAAGAGAAACTTTTGTTTCCTAGTAACGAAACTATAGTTTTCATTCGAAGAGACAAAAGTTTCTTTATAGGAAACTCCAAGCACTCGTTTATGAACCGATCGCTTTATGATATTGTTCCAGCAACCAAGCCTTTTGCTCGTCCAAAGTCATATGGGAATTATCCAATACCAAGGCATCATCAGCTTGTCTCAAAGGACTTTCCTCCCGGGTTGAATCTATATAATCCCGCTTCTTCACATTCTCCAGCACTTCCTCGTAAGAAGCGGGGATCCCCTTCGCCTCCAGCTCATCGACCCGGCGCTTGGCACGTACCTCCGGCGAGGCCGTCACGAAAAGCTTCAACTCCGCGTCCGGGAATACGACCGTACCGATATCACGGCCATCCATCACGATGCCTTTCGCCTTCCCCATCTCTTGTTGCTTAGCGACCAACGCACGGCGCACAAAGCCTAGAGTGGCTACCGGACTCACTTTATCCGCCACTTCCATACCACGAATCTCTTTCTCTACATTCACACCGTTCAAATAGGTATCTGGCCGGCCGGTCTCCGCATTCAAACGAAATGAAATATCGATATCATGGATAGAAGCCTTCAGCTCTTCCTCCTTAATCTTCTCTCCCTCAAAAAATCCATGCTGGATGCAATACAAAGTCACGGCCCGATACATGGCACCCGTATCGATATACGTATATCCGATCTCCTTGGCAAGATCTTTTGCCATGGTACTTTTGCCACTGGAAGAGTGGCCGTCTATAGCGATAACTATTTTCTTCATATATATACTAATGTATAGGTTTATTCTGTCACCTTCTTAAAATCGGCCAAGGTCGTAGATACGCTAATCATCATCGACATGGCGGACGGATGATATTTCGCCAGCGAGAAGCCCACGTCAAACATCTTGATCCTTACGCCTGCGCCAGCCGAGAAGCCGGAGAAACTTCCCCCGCCTTTCAACTTCATATCCATATTGACCTTCGGATTGAATCCTACGCCTACCCAAAAGTTCTCGGACGGGATAAAATCCACGCCGATGATAAAATGCTTCGCCAACGTCTTAACGAAAGAATCCCCTTCATACTCTTTATCCGTATTATCGATATAATCGAACTTCCAACGGTTCAAGTATTGGGCCGTCAAAGAAAAACGAATCGGGGCATGCGCCATTTTCTGCGTGATACCCATCTGGATATCCCAAGGCATCTTTTGTCGCTCATCCTCGTAAGCTTTCAGTTGCGCGCCGATATTCTTCAAGGCAAAACCAAAGGAAAAGCCCTTATCCGAATTATAATAACTCAATCCCGCATCCACGCATAAACCGATAGAGGTATAATCAGCCAGCCCCGAATACAAGAACTTCAACGACAATCCACCCCGCCAACGCTCGCTCAAGTCGCGGGAGTAGAAACCATTCACGCTGATATCTTTCGCCGAAAGACTTGCTCCGGTCACGACATTATCCGGCAACACCTCCTGGATATCGCCATAGCTTATAAACGTAGCGCCTACGCCCCAAGCCCCTTTCTCGCCATGCGCTTTCGTGAACAAGGCACTCCCTACGTTGATATCCGAGATGTAATTCATATAATTCAAGTTGATCATCCCATCCATCTCCGCGCCTAGCAACGCCGGATTATGAAAAATAAGTGAAGGATCTCTTTCTACCAACGCCACGGTATGCCCACCCAAGGCGTTAGCCCGGGTCGAGGTCGGGAAACGTAAGAAAGTATACGCCTCGCTCCCGTTTTGCGCTGAGACAGACAGTGTAACAACGAATAAAATCAGTATAAATAGTTTATTTCTCATATTTTCATGCAAAAAATCGTTCAAAGATACATTAATTCGGAAAAATGTTTTTACTTTACACCCGCAAATCTCAGAAATACGGATTTCACATTAACAGAAACGGGAAAAATGCCAAAAAGGTATATAATCGCTCTCATTTTTGTTTGATATATGAAATAATTTGTATTTTTGCAGAAGTGAAAAACACTTATAAATTATTATAAACGTATGGAAATTAAAAAATCACCGAAAGCGGACCTTGAGAAAGGTAAGACCCTAAGCATCCTTATGGGATTTGTAGTGGGCTTAGCTGTCTTGTTCGTGGGCTTCGAATGGAGTACCCGCGATGTAATGGTCGTTCAGGCTAGCGAGGGTGTAGCAGACATCATCGCTGAGGAAGAAGTGGAAATCACGAGACCGGAGAATACGCCTCCTCCACCTCCACCACCTCCAGCACCAGTTGTAACCGAGGTTTTGAACGTTGTTGAAGATGACGTTGAATTGGAACAGCAGGATATCTTATCATCAGAGGATGACCAAACCTCAGCGCAGGAGGCTGTTTATACTCCCCCCGCAGTTGTAGAAGAGGAAGAAGAGTCCGCACAACAGATCTTTACAGTTGTAGAAGAAATGCCGAAGTTCCCCGGTGGAGACGCAGAATTGCTGAAGTTTATCGCTAAATCAATCAAGTATCCGGTAATCGCACAGGAAAATGGTATCCAAGGTCGTGTAATCTGCGCATTCGTGGTTAACCGAGACGGATCAGTAGTAGACGCTGAGGTATTACGTGGTGTAGACCCATCATTGGACAAAGAGGCTCTTCGTGTGATCGGTACCATGCCTAAATGGACTCCGGGTAAGCAGAGAGGTAAACCAGTACGTGTTAAGTATACTGTGCCTATCACGTTCAGATTGCAATAGTATAACATTAAACATATCAAAAAGGCTGCTTCATTTTCGCAGCCTTTTTTTATTTCATAACTCCATTAATTGATACAGCTATGTTAGCATTCGAGAATATACTTCAAAGAATAGAGAGCGAGATCTCTCAACTACAATTCACCAATCCTCCCAAGAGCTTATACGAGCCGATAGAGTACATCTTGTCCCTCGGAGGGAAAAGAATACGTCCGGCGTTAACGTTGATGGCATGTAATATATATAATAATAGTATAGAGAATGCGATCAAGCCCGCTTTAGGTCTGGAAGTTTTCCATAACTTCACCTTGCTGCACGACGATCTGATGGATGAAGCTGATAAAAGAAGGAACAAACCTACCGTACACAAGGTATGGAATGCCAATACGGCGATTCTTTCCGGAGATGCGATGCTAATAGCGGCTTATCTATTAATCGGATCAACGGAACACGGTCACCTCAAACAAGTGTTGGATTTATTTACGCAAACCGCGGCGGAAATATGTGGCGGCCAACAATTCGACATGGAATTCGAGTCTCGCATGGATGTAAGCGAGGAAGAATACATCGAGATGATCCGGCTAAAGACAGCCGTACTACTGGCCTGCGCCCTTAAGACGGGTGCCCTACTCGGAGGTGCCTCACAGGAAGACGCAAGCAACTTATATGCGTTTGGTATCAATATAGGTCTAGCGTTTCAACTGCAAGATGATTTACTAGATGTATATGGTGACACCGCCACTTTCGGGAAAAACATTGGCGGCGATATCCTTTGCAACAAGAAAACATTCTTATTGATCAACGCTCTCAGACTGGCCAATAAAGAACAAGTGGAAACTCTCCGTAGCTGGATGGATAAAAAAGAATTCGACCCGGCTCAAAAGATACAGGCATTCACCTCTATCTACAACGAATTGCAGCTAAAACAATTAACAGAAAATAAAATCCAAGCCTATTACGACGCATCCGTAGAGAACTTAAACGCTTTACAAGTCGCCCCCGAAAAATTAACGATCCTAAAAGAGGTTTGTGATCATTTAATGCATAGACAATCCTAATCCATGAGCTTAATAGACACACATTGCCATTTATATCTGGAGGATTTCGATCCGGAGCAAGACGAACTGGCTCAAAAAGCAAAAGACTCAGGTATCGACACCCTGCTTCTGCCAAACGTAGACCTGACGACGATTGACAGAATGCACGATTTATGCGATCGATACCCAGAGTTCGCTTTCCCTATGATGGGATTGCATCCGACCAGTGTGGATAGCAATTATATCGATATCCTAAAACAAACGGAATCCTATCTATCTAAACGTACTTATTGCGGTATCGGTGAAATCGGGATCGATCTATATTGGGATAAGACTTATTTGAAGGAGCAACAAATCGTTTTCGAGGAACAACTGCGTTGGAGCATCGATCTGAACCTGCCCGTAGCCATCCATACCCGTGACGCATATCCGGAAGTTCTGGAATGCATACATAAAGTCGGAGCGGAAAGACTTAAGGGCGTATTTCATAGTTTTACCGGCACAACGGAAGAGCTGGAAGAAATAAAGAAACTGCCCACCTTCAAGATCGGGATAAACGGGGTTGTCACCTTTAAAAATTCAAAACTGTCCGAAGTCATCCGGCAAACGGATCTTGAAAAGATACTCTTGGAAACAGATGCCCCCTATCTTTCACCAGTCCCCTACAGAGGTAGACGGAATGAGCCTACTTACATATGGAAGACGGCCGAGAAAGTGGCGGAAACATTCGGCCTCACGCTAGAGGAAACCGTAAACGCTACTCGAAAAAACACATTAGAATTGTTTAAAAGCCTAAATAAACCCATATAGACACTTTTTTTCGAATGAAGTCAAAATTTATTTCGCGGATATTGTGTATATGTCAAGCAAAAACTATAGATTTGTGCACTGAAAAGATTGCATATGGGAATTTTTTCGTATTTTGCGGTCGTTTTAGAAGAAGCTAGGCGAATAATTGGAGAGATGCTCGAGTGGTTGAAGAGGCACGCCTGGAAAGCGTGTAAACCCCTAAAGGGTTTCGCGGGTTCGAATCCCGCTCTCTCCGCAGTGGAGAATACCATGAATTAATTAACAATAAAATAAAAACAAATAAGAGAATTATTAATCTTAAAAATTAAACACACAATGAAAAAGTTATTTGCAAAAGCATTCTTGGGTTTATGTGCCCTTGGAACTTCTACCGTAGCATTCGCACAGGATGCGGCTCCAGCAATTGAAGGAGGTATGTATCAAGCATTAAAGACAAAGTTTATCGAAGGTGGTGCCGACTTCATGAGTTTGGTCGCTATCGCTTTGATTTTCGGTTTGGCATTCTGCTTAGAGAGAATTATCTACTTAAACTTGGCTGAGACAAACTCCAGCAAACTGTTGAAAGGTATTGAGGATGCTTTAGACAAAGGTGATGTTGAAGGCGCTAAAGCTATCGCTCGCGACACAAGAGGCCCTATCGCTTCTATCGCTTACCAAGGATTGATGAGAATTGACCAAGGTATTGACGTTGTAGAGAAATCTATCGTTTCTTACGGTGGTGTTCAAGGCGGTCTTTTGGAAAAGAATATGTCTTGGATCACATTGTTTATCGCAATGGCTCCGTCTTTGGGATTCTTGGGTACTGTAGTAGGTATGATCATGGCGTTCGATAAAATCGAGCAAGTTGGTGATATCAGCCCGACGGTTGTAGCAGGTGGTATGAAAGTGGCCTTGATTACTACTGTAGGTGGTTTGATCGTAGCCTTGATTCTTCAGGTATTCTATAACTATTTGTTAAGCAAATTGGAGGCTATTTTGAACCAGATGGAAGATGCTTCTATCTCTTTGCTTGACTTGGTTATCAAATACAACGTCAAATTCAAAAAATAATAACGAATTATGGCAGTTACTAAAATAAGAAAAATATCCAGTTGGACTTTACTGATAAGTTCTATTATCAGTATCATTGTGCTGGGTATGTTTTATGCGGGTGGAGTCGTTGACCCTGCCGCAGAAATGAAAGAACCCATCTATACAGGGTTATTGATTAACTGGACTTCTGTATTGTTCTTCGTGACAATCATCAGTACAGTATTGTTTGCGGTTTGGCAATTCTTGACTTTGCTGAAGACTAACGCTAAATCAGCTATCATGTCTTTGGTAGTATTAGTTTGTTTCGTAGCCGTATTGTTCATCACCTATACAATGGGTGACGCGACTCCTTTAGCAGGCTTGAACGCAGACTCTCAAGTTTACAATACTCCGGGTTGGTTAAAGATCACAGACATGTGGATCATGTCTACAATCGTACTTTTGGTTCTGATCGTAGCATGTGTAGTTTGGGGTTCTGTAAAGAGAATCATGGGTAAATAATAGTAATAACGAACTGATAAAACAAGAAAGAAATGGGTAAGAAAAGAAAGACACCGGGTATCAATGGTTCTTCTTCGGCCGATATCGCTTTCATGTTGCTTATCTTCTTCCTTATTACTACATCAATGGATACAGATAAAGGTTTGGCAAGACGTTTGCCGCCCCCTGTACCTAAAGATCAGAAGAACGATACCGATGTTGACATCAAAAAGAGAAACTTGTTGGTTGTATTGATCAACAGTAATAACCAGATTCTCTGTGGTGATCAATTTGTCGATATCAAGCAATTGAAAGAAAGAATCAAAGAGTTCATTGATAATCCTTACAATGACGAACATAAGCCTGAACGTGTTGAGGCTGATGTTCCATTCTTCGGAAAGATGATGGTAACGAAGAACCACGTAATTTCTTTACAGAATGACCGTGGTACCGAATACCAAGCTTATATCGATGTGCAGAATGAAATCGCGGCTGCTTATAACGAATTGAGAAATAAGGTTTCTAAGGAAAAATTCGGGAAGAATTTCGCTGATTTGGACGAAGAACAACAAAAAGCTGTACAGCAGATTTATCCGCAAAAGATATCAGAAGCTGAACCTAAAAATTATGGAGGTAAAAAGTAATGGGAAAGTTTAGTAAAGCGGGCGGTCGTGAAATGCCCGAATTGAATACATCATCATTACCTGACTTGGTGTTCGCTTTCTTGTTCTTCATCATGATGGTAACATCTATGCGTGAGGTAACATTGAAAGTAGAGTTCCATGCTCCACAAGCTACAGAGCTTCAAAAATTGGAGAAGAAATCTTTGGTTACATTTATCTATGTAGGTAAGCCGACTAGAGATTTGAGAGCGAAGATGGGTTCTGAGACTCGTATCCAGTTGAATGACGCTTTTGCAGAGACTTCGGAAATTCAGGATTATATCGCACAAGAAAAGTCCAGTATGAAAGAAGAGGACCAGCCGTTTATGACAGTTTCTATCAAGGCTGATAAAGAGACCAAGATGGGAACGATCACCGATATCAAGCAGGCTCTTCGTGAGGCATACGCATTGAAGATTAGTTATTCCGCAGCACAACGTGTAGAGTAATAATTATTCAGATATAGCATTATAAAAAGGGGCGGGATTTATTTCCCGCCCCTTTTTTATTCCACTCCATAAACGTTTTGGTGAATAATGGTCTTAACTCGCTCAAAAGATTGCTCAAGATCAAGTTCCCCATGAGTCATCAAACGCATTTCTAAAAATGCCTCTCCCTTACGATAGGGAGGTTGGAAATATACATGGTGATCCAAGACAAACCCCAGACGTTCATAAAAACCGATTCTACGTTTACTCATCTCCTCTGTCGGCATCTCTACCTCTAAGACAACCGGATCTTCGTGGAGAGCTAAAAAACTTGTCATTGCTTTTGCTCCGATTCCTCCGTTACGAGCGGACTCGTCGATTGCGAAATGCTCCGCATAAACAAAGCCCTCAAATTGCCATCCCGTAATGAAACCCACATAAATACCATCCCGTAGCAAGGCATACATCTCGAAACGGCTATCTTCCTCCAAAAGCTTACGTACCAAAGAGAAATCACGACGCTCTTCCTCGGGGAAAGAACTAGTATATGTTTTCTCTACTAGATCCAATAAAGGATCGGCTATCTCCCGGACAGGCTTACTAATTATTACATGATCTTCGCTCATAAAAAAAATACTTAATAATTGAATAAAGAATGCTTACAAAATCAAAATAATCTACCATAATCTTTAGGTGATTATAAGATTATCATTATATTTGTATTAAATATGAAAGATATAATCTAACAGTAATACAAATATACTGAATATATGGCACATCATCAACTAGATGAACTGGACGAGAAGATACTTAAACTAATCATCGGCAATGCGCGTATGCCATTTTTGGAAGTAGCGAGGGAATGTAACGTATCCGGAGCGGCTATTCATCAACGCATACAAAAGCTGACTAATTTAGGGGTTATCAAAGGTTCAGAATTCATCGTGGATAACACAAAAGTTGGGTATGAAACTTGCGCATATATGGGGTTATTCCTAAAGTCTCCCGGACAATTTCCAAGCGTTACCGAAGCGCTGTTGCAGATACCGGAAGTCGTGGAATGCCATTATACAACGGGGCAATACGACCTGTTTATAAAAATATACGCAAAGAACAACCAGCATTTGCTAAGCATCATCCACAACAAGCTTCAACCATTGGGCTTGGCTCGCACCGAATCGCTTATATCCTTTAAGGAGGCATTCAAAAGGCAAATTCCTATTGATCTGGACGACGATTAAACAAAGGAAGCTATATAAGAAAAGGGTCCGTAATCCGGTTGAAACCGGTTACGAACCCTTTTTATCATGATCACTAAGCGCTATTAGAACTCAGCGTTATTCGGTGTACGCGGAAAAGGTATCACGTCACGGATATTTCCCATACCCGTAACGAACAACAAAAGACGCTCAAAGCCCAAACCGAAACCAGAGTGAGGCACCGTACCAAAACGGCGAGTATCTAAGTACCACCACATATCCTTCATCGGGATGCCCAATTCGTCAATACGACTCATTAGCTTATCATAGTCGGCCTCACGCTCGGAACCGCCGATGATCTCTCCGATCTTCGGGAATAATACGTCCATCGCACGTACCGTCTTTCCATCCTCGTTTTGCTTCATATAAAAAGCCT
This sequence comes from Parabacteroides sp. AF27-14, assembly GCF_003635425.1. Classification (NCBI taxonomy): domain Bacteria; kingdom Pseudomonadati; phylum Bacteroidota; class Bacteroidia; order Bacteroidales; family Tannerellaceae; genus Parabacteroides; species Parabacteroides sp. AF27-14. Next base: position 202,889 of record NZ_QTLZ01000004.1, on the reverse strand, counting down.
TGATCTCTTTCGGGTAATCCGTTAAAATTACCGGACGTTTGAAGTGATCCTCCACTAAGAAACGTTCGTGCTCGGAAGCCAAATCTACACCCCAATAAACAGGGAACTCAAATTTATGTCCTTTAGCGACAGCCTCTTCCAATATCTTGATTCCTTCAGTGTACGGCAAGCGAACAAATGAGTCTTTCAAGACCCCTTCCAGACGAGCGATCAATTCCTTATCGAACATATCGTTCAAGAACTTGATATCCTCCATACAGTTATCCAACGCCCATTGTACGCAATATTTAATGAACTCCTCGGCCAACTCCATATTGTCCGTGATATCATTAAAAGCGACTTCCGGCTCAATCATCCAGAATTCCGCCAAATGACGAGGCGTATTTGAGTTCTCAGCGCGGAACGTAGGGCCAAACGTATAAATCTGTCCCAAGGCTGTAGCTGCCAACTCACCCTCCAACTGTCCGGAAACCGTCAAGCTAGCCTGCTTGCCGAAGAAATCGTCCTCATAAATGATAGAGCCATTCTCATCCTTTTTCAAGTCGTACAAATTTTTGGTAGTAACTTGGAACATCTGTCCGGCACCCTCACAGTCGGAAGCCGTGATGATCGGCGTATGGAAATAGAAAAAGCCTCTATCATGGAAAAACTTATGGATAGCGTAAGCCATATTATGACGAATACGGAATACCGCTCCAAATGTATTCGTACGAGGACGCAAATGAGCGATCTCACGCAAAAACTCCATGGAGTGTCCTTTTTTCTGCAATGGATAAGTAGCTGGATCAGCCGTACCGAAGATCTCAATCTCGGTAGCCTGTATCTCCACATTTTGCCCCTTACCTTGGGATTGTGTCAAGATACCATTTACGCTGATACTAGCTCCCGTGGTAATCGGTTTCAAGAACTCATCACCCAATTTATCTACATCCACAACGATCTGAACATTATTAATTGTAGAACCGTCATTCAAGGCGATAAAATTCACCTGTTTGCTACCACGGCGGGTACGTACCCATCCTTTCACATTCACGGTAGTACCGAAAGCGTCGCTTTTCAGCACGTCAACAATTTTTGTTCGTTTAATTGTTTCCATCTGTATCGTTTTTTGTTATTCGAAAGCTCCCATCCTAAGAGCGTTCACTTCCCTTTCATTTAAGTAACGCCATTTACCGCGGCCTAAGTTCTTCTTAGTCAAACCGGCGAAATAAACACGATCCAATTTTGTCACATGATATCCCAACGATTCGAAAATACGGCGCACGATACGGTTACGGCCGGAATGGATCTCGATACCCACTTGGCTCTTATCGTCCTCGCTAGCATAGCTGATAGCGTCCGCATGGATCTCTCCATCCTCAAGCTCAAGGCCGTTGGCGATTTTCTCCATATCCTCGATAGCCACGTTCTTATCCAACCACACATGGTAGATCTTCTTCTTCTTGAAAGATGGGTGAGTCAATTTAGAAGCTAAATCACCATCGTTCGTCAACAACAAGACTCCTGTCGTATTTCGGTCCAAACGGCCTACCGGATAAATACGTTCTTGGCAAGCGTTCTTCACCAAATCCATCACCGTCAGGCGTTCTTGAGGATCATCAGAAGTCGTTACGCAATTCTTCGGCTTGTTTAATACAATATATACTTTGCTCTCAATCTGAACCGGCTTCTCGTTAAATGTAACAACATCTTGACGAGTAATCTTAGTACCCAATTCCGTTACCACGACATCGTTTACCTTAACAGCCCCTTTCTGGATAAACTCATCCGCCTCACGACGAGAGCAAACGCCAGCGTTAGATAAGAATTTGTTCAAACGAATCGGTTCGTTCGGATCCGCCAAGACTTCCTTATACTTGATCTGTTTCGGACGCATGTTGTAACCCTGCTGTCTTTGGAAACCACCTCCTCCACCGGGACGGCGATTATTATTGTAAGAAGGACGGCGATTATTTCCATATCCACCACCCCCTTGACGATTACCGCCATAAGAGTTATCGTTACCATACGAACGTCTGGGTGCGTAACCGTCCCCGCCGCTTGAACGTGAATCATTGTAATCAACCCGGGTATCACCTACTCTAGGTCTTCTTTTCTTCATACCATCCGCAGACATTCCCTCTCCGGAAGGACTAGCGGAATAAGCCTTTGCCGGGCCATCATAATTCGGACGAGACGGACGATTGTATTGTCCTCCCCCATTCCCATACGACGGGCGGTTATTTCCATAAGACGAGCGGCCGCTGTTGTAGCCACCTTCACGGTTGTTGCCATAAGACGGGCGATTATTTCCATACCCACCTTCGCGATTGTTGCCATAAGATGGACGACTATTACCATAGCCCCCCTCACGGTTGTTGCCATACCCGCCTTCACGGTTATTATCGTAAGAACGCGGACGGCTCGAACGATCCCCGTATGAAGGACGGTTATTTTCTCCATAAGACCGATACGGTCTACGTTCATAGCTACCCTCAGGTTTATTATAACCCTGATTGTAAGGTCTTCTTTCACCTTCTTGGTCTGTGTTTTCCCGTCTGATACTTGGTATCACTTTTTTTGGACGCGGTTGAGATTCATCTCTTTCTTCTGTACTCATTTGTTATAAATTAAACAATGGTTAAAAACTTGGTAGCCTCACGGCTACCTGTATTATCACTAAATTCCTGTATAATTATGAGGCGTTATAGCCCTTAATTCATCTTTAATCCGGTCGCTAACATTCAAGGTTTCGATAAACTCCTTGATAGATTGCTCCGTAACAGTCTGGTTCGTACGTGTCAAAGCTTTTAATGCCTCGTAAGGCTTCGGATAACCCTCACGGCGTAAGACCGTCTGGATACCCTCGGCTACCACAGCCCAGCAATTATTCAAATCCCTACTTAGGGCGTTCTCGTTCAATAACAATTTACCCAAGCCTTTTGTTAAGCTCTTGAAGGCAATTTCTATATGTGCCAAAGGCACGCCTACGTTTCTCAACACGGTAGAATCCGTCAAGTCTCTTTGTAAACGAGATACCGGCAATTTCGTAGCCAAATGCTCTAAAATAGCGTTAGCGATCCCTAGATTACCCTCAGCGTTCTCGAAATCAATCGGGTTCACCTTATGTGGCATAGCAGACGAACCGATCTCACCCGCCTTGATCTTTTGCTTGAAATACTCCATGGAGATATATTGCCAGAAGTCACGATTCAAGTCGATCAAGATCGTATTGATACGCTTCAAGCCATCGAAGATCGCTGCCAGATTATCATAATTAGAGATCTGGGTAGTCCACTCCTCACGTTTCAAGCCTAACACCTCACTAACGAACTTATTACCGAATGCCCTCCAATCATAATCCGGATACGCTACATGATGTGCATTGAAGTTTCCTGTAGCGCCACCGAATTTAGCGGAGATAGGAACGGCCTTTAACAATGCCAACTGTTGCTCCAAACGGTAAACAAAGACCATCACCTCCTTACCCAAACGAGTCGGAGATGCCGGTTGCCCATGTGTCTTAGCCAACATCGGGATATCCATCCATTCCTCGGCGTATTTTTTCAAGGCGCCGATCACCTCTTCCAAACCCGGATAATACACCTCTTGCAAAGCATCCTTGATCGATAAAGGCACAGATGTGTTATTAATATCCTGAGAAGTCAATCCAAAATGAATAAACTCGTGGTATTTCTCCGCAAGGAAATGATTTGTTTTTTCCTTAATAAAGTACTCCACCGCTTTCACATCGTGGTTTGTCACGCTCTCGATCTCCTTCACTCGTAAAGCGTCCTCCTCCGTAAACTCCTGATAAATCTTCCGGAGCCCCTTTTTTACTTCCGCCGCATTTAACTCGCTTAATTGCGGAAGAAACTCAGATAGAGTAATAAAATACTCGATCTCAACTCGCACCCTATACTTGATAAGTGCGTATTCTGAAAAATAAGCCGCCAGATTCTCAGCCTTATTCCTGTATCGCCCATCCACGGGCGAAATAGCAGTCAGTGTCGATAATACCATATACATTATTAATATAGAGTCGCAAAGTTAAGTCTTTTCCATTGAATAATAAGGTAAGCAATCGTTATTTTTAACTAAATGCCCCGTTTTTAGGACCATCAGACACTTACGTAGCCACATCCAAACAAAATTCATATTCATCCACATTTTTTCGTCAAAAAGTTTGGTGGTAATAAAAAAAGCCGTATCTTTGCAGCGCTTTAGAGAGATAAAGCGAACGAAAAATAAGTTTAAAGGGCGTTTAGCTCAGCTGGTTCAGAGCATCTGCCTTACAAGCAGAGGGTCGGCGGTTCGAATCCGTCAACGCCCACCTTTAAATTTATTATTTCACCGAAAGGTTTTCGGGCGTTTAGCTCAGCTGGTTCAGAGCATCTGCCTTACAAGCAGAGGGTCGGCGGTTCGAATCCGTCAACGCCCACCTTTAAATTTATTATTTCACCGAAAGGTTTTCGGGCGTTTAGCTCAGCTGGTTCAGAGCATCTGCCTTACAAGCAGAGGGTCGGCGGTTCGAATCCGTCAACGCCCACTTTTAATTTATTATTATACCGAAAGAACTTCGGGCGTTTAGCTCAGCTGGTTCAGAGCATCTGCCTTACAAGCAGAGGGTCGGCGGTTCGAATCCGTCAACGCCCACAGAAAATAAAGTCTGTTAATCATTAGATTAACAGACTTTTTTATTTATTCTCAACCGCACATTCACGCTTACTTCTGCTTTCGAGACAGAGGAACAGCTATCAGACGATCTAACGAGAATTTTCCGGGTCCCGTTATATACATCAGGATAAAAACCACCAAATAAATGAATGCTAACTCTTTCAAAGAAAATGGGTCATTCCCATGGATGACGAAAAAAGCCATTCCCATGGTAAAAATCATGGGGATCATCGCAAGCCGATAAAGGGCCCCGAATATAAAACCGATGGAGCAAGCAAGCTCCCCAAATATCGCAAGGCCCAAAGATATTGAATGCCCTACACCTAACGGATCAGGAAATGAGGCCGACATACTATCGAAATTTGTCCACTTTTGCATCCCATGAGATAATAGTAATCCACCGAAAAGCAAACGAAGCGCCAACAATAGTAATGAAATAGCCGTTCCATCCGGCTTCATTGGAAAAAGAAATTTGTAAATTACTGACATACTCTTCTGTTTTTAATCTTATCATTCTGTCTTTCTGATTATAAAACAAAATCAAGTTAAGGTTAGTTCAGTAAATATCCGTTTATAATCGGGGCTAAACTAAAAAAGCCCCCTTGATTTTTCAATCAAAGAGACTTCCTTTCCTTCGTGACCCGGGTGGGACTCAAACCCACGACCTTCAGAACCGGAATCTGACGCTCTATTCAACTAAGCTACCGAGCCAAAGACTGCGCAAAAGTACATATAATATCTTATTTAAACAAGTACAGGATAGAAATATTTCACTTCTGATATTTTGCATATAAGTCTTTTGTATATTCTGCCATTTTGCAAATAAAAACGATCATATTCTTGTTATTTTGCCATTAATCATTATCTTTGCCGCACATATTTTACAAACACAAAGTACAACAAGTATATGAGCTATCTTATTAAACCCGCAGGGTATAAAGCCTTACTTAACTTATCCCAGACTGAAATGGGAATCAAGAAGATCAAGGACTTTTTCCAGCAAAACCTCTCATCCGAGCTACGCCTAAGACGCGTAACCGCACCGTTATTCGTACTTAAGGGCATGGGTATCAATGATGATCTCAACGGGACTGAGCGAGCCGTTACTTTTCCAATCAAGGATTTAAACGACTCTAAAGCAGAGATCGTACACTCACTCGCCAAATGGAAACGACTGACACTCGCCGATTATCACATTGAAGAAGGTTACGGTATTTACACCGACATGAACGCCATCCGCTCAGACGAGGAGCTAGGCAATTTACACTCTTTATACGTGGACCAATGGGACTGGGAACGTGTAATGAGCGAAAGCGAACGTAAGATCGATTTCCTCAAGGAAATCGTCCGTCGCATATATGCCGCTATGGTCCGTACCGAATATTTAGTTTACGAGATGTTTCCTCAAATCCGCCCGACGCTCCCCCAACAGATTCATTTCATCCATTCCGAGGATTTGTTACAAAAATATCCTACCTTTACACCGAAAGAGCGGGAAGACGCTATTACCAAGGAATACGGGGCCGTATTCATTATCGGTATCGGATGCTCGCTAAGCAATGGAGAGAAGCATGACGGACGTGCTCCGGACTACGATGATTGGTCTACGATCGCCGAGAACGGACAAACCGGATTGAACGGGGATTTATTGGTTTGGGATGATGTACTAAACCGTTCTATGGAACTATCCTCTATGGGTATCCGCGTTAATAAGGAAGCCTTGCTACGCCAGTTGGATATTTGCAAAGCCGGGGAGAAAAAGGAACTATATTTCCACAAACGCCTCTTGAGCGGTGAACTTCCGCAAAGTATCGGCGGTGGTATCGGACAAAGCCGGTTGTGTATGTTCTATCTTCGTAAGGCCCATATCGGAGAGATACAGGCAAGTATCTGGCCGGAGGAGATGCGCAAGGAAGCACGTGCGGCTGGAATGATGCTTATTTAGTTAACAGCCAACTATTATATTATGGATGTAAAGATTGAAGAAAGCTGGAAAAAACGGTTAGCCGACGAGTTTGAAAAAGATTATTTCAAGCAATTGACCGATTTCGTTAAACAAGAATACCGCCAAGGTACTGTTTATCCTCCCGGTCCTTATATGTTCAACGCTTTTGAGCACTGCCCGTTCGATAAAGTGAAGGTCGTTATCCTCGGCCAAGATCCTTATCACGAGCCGGGACAGGCGCACGGACTTTGTTTCTCCGTGCAGGATGGGGTACCTTTCCCCCCTTCCCTCATCAATATATTCAAAGAAATACAAGATGATTTAGGGCATCCGGTTCCAACAACCGGCAATTTGATTCGTTGGGCAGATCAAGGCGTATTACTGCTAAACGCCACGCTCACGGTACGAGCGCATCAAGCCGGTTCCCATCAAAATAGAGGTTGGGAGACCTTTACCGATGCTGTTATTCATCGTCTGGCGGCTGAAAGAAGCCATATCGTTTACATATTATGGGGTTCCTACGCACAAAAGAAAGGTGCTTTCATCGATCCATCCCGTAATCTGGTTCTTAAATCAGCCCATCCGTCCCCTCTTTCCGCTTACCGGGGATTCTTCGGAAACAAGCATTTCAGCAAAGCCAATGATTATTTAATCGCAACTGGGCAAACTCCCATCGAATGGTAAGATCATTGAGAATTGAAAATTAGCTATACAATCCAATAATTTTCAATTCTCAATTTTCGGTTCTTAATACCACTGCTGTCCATCCCTATAATTACTTCTCTTATCATACTTCAAATCTTTCAATAAAGCAGAGCTTACAGCGATACTGAATGTATAGGATTTATAAGGACCAACCGGAACGAAACTAGCCGTCATTTGCCAGCAGTGCAAGTTACGAGTTACGTTACAAGTCATATAAGAAATCTTCTTAGCGTCAAAATCATAAGTAGCGTTAAAGTTAAAACGCCAGTTCTTTGTCGGCTGGATATTTCCGTTAAAGCTCAAAGAGTGAGTCAAGGCGTAATCATACTCCAGTTTAGAACGATTAAAATCACCATACCGCAAACTCAAACCATAACTAAACGAGAGGCTCCAAGGAATCTTGGAAATTAAATAGCCATCGGCATCTGTCTCACCGGTCTCTTTCTTTTTGCCCAACAGACGGCCACCACTTTCCTTGTTCTCGCCTTCTCCTCCTGCATCCGGGTTCAAGCCATCCGGATCTGCATTCGGATCCGTGGATGCCGATTGATTCCCAGATTTATCCGATGAACTATCACCTCCTCCAAACAACTTCTTAAACGTATCATTATTAAATGTATAAGAAAAACTGGTGCTAGTCCCTCTCAAACGACCAATACCCTTTCCTGCTTTCCAACGGGGAATATCGACACGCCGCCCATTCTCATCGTACGTATAGGTATCGAACTGACCATTCAAGTTCAACGTATAACTCTTGGATAATTTCAAACGTAAACCGACACTCAAGTCACTCCACTTAAATGAATCCGCCGCCATATTATAACTCATGCCTAACGACAGCTTATCGATCAGACTAATTTTCTTGAATCCAGTAGAGTCCTTATCCGAACGCACCTTCATCTCGATATTGTTATTTACGTCAAAACTGATATTTCCTTGTTTTCCCGTTCCCGGAACGCCATACATATTATGAGCGAACGGAGAATACGTATATTCACGATCCTCACCATTCGCGTCTTGATATACATAAGTCTCATAAAAACCAAAACGAGAAGAAGCGAAGTCCGGCTGGGCGCTTACCGTAATAGACGGCTCGAAGCGGTGACGGATCATCTCAACCTTATTACCCAAGAATGGCAACGGTTTATAAAAACCATACAAGGTAGTAGACGCAGAGATAGAAGCGTTAAAATCGTAAATACGATAAAAACCATACGTAGTGTCGCGGGCTACCAAAGCCTGTTTCTGCGTATCATATTCCTGTTCGATCTTGCTGGTGTACCAACGTTCCTTGTAATTGAAAGAGGGAGAAATATTCAAGTACTTGAGCACGGAGAATGTAGCGCTTACCGGAATCGAGTGCTGCATAGCATTCTGCCAATCTTTGATCAAATTCGATTTGAATAATAAGTTTTCTTTTGTCGTTATACTATTACTAAACGTACCGGAATAACTCATGGAGATCTTCTCGTACCAACGCTCCTTCCCGACCGGATGTTTCCGCTTGAAAGGGAAGATACGGCTCATCGTAACCGTCATGCTAGGCAAGGTTACGGCGATAGAAGAGTCACGGGTCGTCTGGTTTATACTCATCGTACCGGAGATCGTGAACGGGTTATTCGGGAAACGTTTCGTTACGTTGATGGATGAACTCTTCGTATTCTGGTTCACATCGGCATATCCATTCGCATTCGGGTATAAACTGTTCTGATTATTACGGTCATACGAAGAGGTCGAGAAGTTTACGCTCGCCGAGAAAGACAGATAAGGATTCGCCTTAGGGTCTTGCGTATGCGTCCAGTTAACCTTGAAGTCCTTGGATAAATTATAGTCTGGCAAGCCCTTATCTCCCAATTTCGTCACCAAATAAGAAGCATTAAAACTGCCCGAGAATTTATAACGTTTGCGGTAAGCCGACTTGGCCGACAATCCCCAAGATCCCTTGGTATAAATCTCTCCCAACAAAGCCAAGTCCATATAATCGCTCAAGGCGAAATAATATCCACCGTCACGCAAGAAGAAACCTCTGGTAGACTCGTCTCCGAAAGTCGGCATAATAATACCGGATGAATATGTACTCGAGAACGGGAAGAAACAGAAAGGTAACCCGATCGGATACAACGGCACGTCCTCCAAGACCAGATAGACCGGACCCGTTACGATATTCTTTTTCGGGCGCACCTTCGCTTTCGTCATCTGGATGTAAAAGTGAGGATGCTCATGCTCGTCGCAGGTCGTATACTTACCACCCACCATGTTCAAGATATCCCCTTCCATCTTTTTCGTTCGCCCGGCGGTAACATACCCTTCGCCCTGCTGGGTAATCACGTCCGTGATATATCCTTTCTTGGTACCAAAATTATACCGCATCGTCTTCGACTCATACTGCTGATCGCCCTCCTTAAACAACGGATAGCCAAACTCCTGCCCGATAGAGTCGAGTCCAAACTTAGCGAACACGATGCTACTATCCATATTCATCTCAATCAATTCGGACTGCAGCTCGATATTCTGGTATTTGACATCGCCTTCCCCGTAAAGATATGCCCAGTTGCCAGCCGTCATCACGATAGAATCGGTCGCTTGATAACTGACCGGAGCATCTAGCCCGGTCTGCTTTTCTGGAATCGAATCTCCCGCTAACGTTGTACTATCCGTAGGAGCCACCAAGAGAGAATCAGTCTGCGCCAAGCTATCGGCAGGAGCGACAATCTCCTGCGCCTGCACGCCCAAGCCTCCCAAGAGGAAAACGAATAGAATGATTAGGACTCTATATATCAAAAACATTACTTCGTTCTTTGCAGTGTGTTACAGCGTGCAAATGTATAATAAATAAACGAGCCCTTATGCTTTTATTCCCCTAAAAAGAGTTTACACCAGTGTTCAAACTGCTCAACTGTCTCATTTCCATACTTGGATAAGCTCTGTTTTATCTTATCAGCCGGTTTCTCTTTCGTCAATTTAGTCTTGCTAAAGAATTTATCAGCGAAACAGATCAATTGTTCTTCCAATGACACGGGACGCATATCCCGATGTGGAACAGGCAGGTTCCGTTCCTCGATCATGGCAAGCGAAAGCCCCGTTCCCGTATGCCTCTCGCAAACTAAGGCGTGGCGAGGATACCCCTCTTTCCGCATTAAATCGGCTCCCAGATAGCCATGGCAGATATAATCGGCCTCCCCATGGCAATCGATATCCGGTGCGTTACACAAAAAGATCCCTATGTCATGCAACATCGCCGCTTCCTCAATAAAAGTCAGATCCAGATTCATCTCCGGATGCAAACGGGCCAATGCTAATGCCTTATCCGCCACGCTGCGGCTATGAGTCACCAAAATCCGGTAGGCATCCGAACTTTCCGGATAATATTTCTTTATTATATCAAGAGGTTTCATCCTATTTATTTTTTTGCGAGACAAAAATAAACAATCTCTCTCACATATACTACTTCTCATCACTGATACCCCTGAAACCAATTGCCCAGTTTCAAATCTTTTATATCCGCACCTGTTTCCCGTTCGCCTCTCAAATACTCAGAGAAGTAATCGACCATCCGCCAGTAATAATACTCATTATAGTCATCAAAATGATGACGTTTTCCCGGTACGATCAACATATCAAAGCGTTTGCCAGCCTTGATCAACTCGTCCACGACAACAATGGTATTCGCCGGATGCACATTATTATCGATATCGCCATGGATCAATAACAGATGGCCTTTCAAATTCCTCGCCAATTCCTGATTGGTCGGGATGCGAATATCGAACGAGATATTTCCCATATCATCCGTGATCTCCTTTACCCCATGATGTTTCTCTCCCCACCACCGGTTATAAATGTTATTGTCATGATTGCCGGCACAAGATACCGCTACCTTAAAGAAATCCGGATAAAGCAGCATAGCCGCTGTAGACATGAAACCGCCACCGGAGTGTCCGTGTATGCCGACCCGGTTGATATCCATGAATTTATATCGAGCGCACAACTGCTCAATAGCTACTTTATGATCCGCCATCGGATAATCACGCAAATTTCCATATCCATAATTATGATACCACTTGGAGCGACTGGGATGCCCTCCCCTATGTCCCATGCACACCACGACAAATCCGGCTTGCGCCAAACGATCCGTACGAGGATTCATCGGGATGTAGCGAAAGAAAGTTCCCTCCTGTTGCGGTCCGGGGTATACATAGTTAATGACCGGATATACTTTCGTGGAATCAAAATCAAAAGGCTTATACATGACACCATACAAATCGGTCACCCCGTCGGCCGCCTTTACCGAAAAAGGCTCAGGGAATTTATAACCTGCCATGAATAATTGGGAGAAGTCACTCTCCTCCAAGGTCATCAATCGGTTACCTTGGTTATCATACAATGCCGTAGCCGGGATCGTATTGACACGAGAATAGTTATCCACGATATATCGCATGGATTTATCCATAGAGACCAGGTGGAAATAATCGCCCGGAGTAATCAGCTTTAAGCCCGAACCATCCAGATTCACCCGATACAAATGCTCGTAATAAGGAGTCGTATCTCCCTTTTCCCGGGCATTCGCCTTGAAGTAAACGACTCGATTCTTACTGTCCACGTCTACGATGGCGTCCACATGCCAAGGTCCTTTGGTGATACGGTTTTTCAAATTTCCTTGCGCGTCATATAGATACAGATGCGCCCAACCATCCCGTTCGCTCCAATGGATCAATTCCTTACCATTATCGGTCATCGCTAGCGGGCGGGTTTCCATAGAGGTATTTAGACGTTCCTCAATGATCGCTTTTACCGAATCCTCCCCGATCGTATACGAACAGATATCCACCCGTTTCATATCCCGGCTGACACGGGTCAAATAGAAGGTCTGGTTATCTCCCAACCAGATCGAGTTCCGAGTGAGTCCCGTACGCTCCTTATCCGGTTTGGAGGCTAGATTAATTATTTGATCTTTAAAACAATCCACCCGGATTTCTTTCCGCTTTCCGGCATTTTCCAAATCAAAGAGATATAAATGAACGATTGGAGAACCCGCCTCTCCCGGCATCTGATATTTATAGGTCTCAAGTGTAGGACGAGGTTTGGCGATCGAGTTAATCACCCATAAATCTTGCACCTCACGTTGATCCGACAAAGTCGCGACGAAATAACGACCATCGGGAGACCAGTTCCCCATTACATATTTCCGCTTATGGTCACATAAAGTATCGGTATTCAAGAAGGTCCGGGGCATACCAAAGCCAAAATCTTTTTCGCCATCCGTAGTCAAGGCGATCTCGGATATCGTCTTATCCTCCGGATTCTTCACGGCTTTCTCATAATCCTCATAACTCATGACATACAGATTCAGATCTTTCGCGAAGACGACCCGCTTTTTATCCGGCGATATATTCGCCCAACGGATTTTAGCAGGAATCTCGTCTTTCGTAATCCGAGTCAACCGGGAGGACGGATAATCATACGAGAAAAAATAGTTCCCGTTCGTACCCTTTATCGAGAAAGTAAACGTGCGATCATCTTCCTTTAAGCGTAAATCCTCGATAGGAAGTTGTTGTCCGGTAAAAGGCTCTCTCACGATCTCGCTTATCTGTGCCGCCAACTCATCCCGATCGAATAATAATCGTTTATTTCTCGAATCGGGGTCCACCAGATACCAGTTTGTCCCCTCACTCGTCTTATACTCGTACCAGAATTTGTCACTATTATTAAAATAATTGGGGGTAAGGGTATAAGAGAAAAGTAACTGTTCCGCATTCGACGGGGCGAAACGGCGTGCTTGCGTATATTCCGGCAGGACATCTTGCGCATAGGTGAAAGACGCCCACGACAAACTCAAGAAGGCTACCGCATAAAAAAGTGTTTTTACATTCATATTCTTAGTATTGTCTGTTATTCGCCTCAAAAGTATAAACTTTCTGTGAAAAACATTTCGTACTTTTGCGGTTAGTATACAGTTATTATATATGTAATGAAACAGATCTTTATATTTCTAGTCATACTTTTTAGCCTGACGCCAACGGTCTATTCACAAAACGCCCCGTTAAAGCTAGGTGCCGAGCGGATGGATGTCGTCACTCGTTTACTGAAGGGCAAGCGGGTAGGATTAGTGGTCAACCAGACTTCCATTTTGGAAAAGCGGCAGATTCATTTATTAGATGCGCTAGTAGCGGAAGGCGTAGACGTTAAGAAGGTGTTCGCTCCGGAACATGGATTCCGGGGAACCGGTGATGCCGGAGAGGAGATAAAAGACAGCCGGGACTTGAAAACAGGCATCCCCATCATCTCTATTTATGGGAAAAACAAGAAACCGTCCGCCGAGCAACTGGATGACCTCGACGTGATTGTTTTCGATATACAAGATGTAGGTGCCCGTTTCTATACCTATATCAGCACGATGCATTACGTGATGGAAGCCTGCGCCGAAAACAACAAAGAGTTTATCGTGTTGGACCGCCCGAACCCGAATGACTTCGTAGACGGACCGATCCGCCAGAAAGGATTCGAGTCTTTCGTCGGTGTCGATCCGCTCCCGATCTTGCACGGTTTGACCGTAGGGGAATTGGCATGGATGATCAATAAGGAAGGCTGGCTGAAAAGTGCGCCCGATACCTGCCGGTTAAAGATCGTAAAGATGGAGAATTGGAAACACGGAGATCCCTATTGGTTGCCGGTCAAGCCCTCTCCGAACCTCCCGAATGACCAGTCTATCCGCCTGTATCCGTCGCTTTGCTTTTTTGAGGCTACGAACGTTAGCGTGGGAAGAGGAACCTATTATCCGTTTCAAGTACTAGGTTTCCCGGACCCTAAATACGGGGATTTCACTTTTACCCCGACCTCCTTGCCCGGATTCGATACCAATCCCTTGCAAAAGGATAAAGTATGTTACGGCATCGATCTGCGGGAATATCCGTTCGAAGGAGGATTAACCTTGCGATTCTTCCTCGACTTCTACAATAAAGCGGGAAAGGATCAAGCCTTTTTCTTCTCCCGTCCGAACTGGTTCGATTTATTGGCAGGCACGAAGCAGCTCCGCTACCAGATCGTAAGGGGCTTATCCGAGAAAGAGATCCGGGAAAGTTGGAAACCCGAGCTGGATCAATACAAGGCCATGCGTAAAAAGTATTTACTTTATCCGGACTATCCTACTCAAAATAAAAAATAAGAACGAATGAATTATTGGGAATCGCATACCCAAGTCGCCGTACGTTTCCGCCGATTCGACCGGAAACGTTACGCCGCGTTCCGGAGTATGCACAAAGTCATTAACATTGGAGTCGTAACAGCAAGCACGTTACTATTCGCCCTGCCCGACACGGCGCAAGCCCAAAAGGTAATCGAGCCTAACCGGACCGGCGAGGAAGCTTCCGTAGAGCTGGAAGAGGTAGAAGTTACCGCCTCCCGTGCGCCTATCGCACGGAACCAAGCGACCAAGATCGTGACAGTCATTCCCGCCCGTGAGATCGCGGCGGCGCCTGTCACCAGTATCCAAGATCTTTTAGAATATGCCGCGGGAATAGACGTCCGGCAACGAGGAGAAGGAGGCACCCAAGCCGATATCTCCATCCGGGGAGGGACGTTCGACCAAATAGCGGTTCTCTTAAACGGGGTCAACCTCTCCAACCCACAAACCGGCCATTATAGTTTTGACCTCCCGGTGAATCTCTCGGACATAGAGCGCATCGAGGTGGTATCCGGCCCTTCTTCCCGTATATTCGGGGCCAGCGCTTTCGCCGGAGCGATCAATATCATCACGAAAACAGGAAAAGAGAACAGGATCTCGACCGACAATTACGCCGGAATGCATAAGCTCTGGAAACTGGAGGCTGCCATCAATCACGCGACCACTCATTTCGGACAGCGCCTTTCCGCAGGGTATGCCTCGTCCGGAGGGTATATAGACAATACGGACTTCAAACAATTAAATCTTTTTTGGCAATCGGAACTTAAAAGCGAGGAGGCCGATTTCCAATTCCAAGCCGGATACAACGACAAAGGTTATGGAGCGAATAGCTTCTACTCCGCTTCCTATCCCAACCAATACGACAAGACTCGCCGCTTCTTCCTCTCCGCCGGAGGAGAAACACATGGCAAAATCAAGTTCACCCCCAAGGTATACTGGACCCGACATTTCGACCGGTACGAGTTGTTCCGTAGCGATCCCGCCGATTGGTATACCGGGCATAATTACCATGAGACGGAAGTATTCGGAGCCAACCTCAACGCCACGACACAGTGGAAACTAGGAAGAACCAGTATGGGCGTGGAATTCCGAAACGAGGGAGTAAAGAGTAATGTATTAGGCAAGCCGATGAAGGAACCGCAGGATGTTCCTTTCGAGAAAGAGGGGCAATATCTAAAAAGCGATAACCGAAGTAACATCAGCTACTTTCTTGAGCATAACGTATTATTACGCCGCTTCACGTTGTCAGTCGGGGTCTTGGCAAACTATAATTCGGCCTTAAACGAAGGGATTCATTTCTATCCGGGAATAGATGCCAGTTACCGTATCGGGGACAATGTCCGTCTGTATGGGAGCTGGAACCGGGCATTGCGCATGCCGACTTTCACCGATCTTTATTATGAGGGTAAGACGAATAAAGGAAATCCGGACCTAAAACCGGAAGAAAGCGAGGCTTTCGAGGTCGGACTGAAATACAACACTTACTTCCTCCGGGCTCATATAGCCGGTTTTTACCGAAAAGGCAAGAACATGATCGATTGGGTGAAAGAGAAACCGGAAGATATCTGGGAAAGCCGAAATCTGACAAAAGTCGATAACCTTGGTTTCGAGACTAACCTGAGTTTATTACCGAGGGAACTGGGCAACGAACGGTTCTTTATCCGGAAAATAGAACTGGGATATGCGTTTATCCATCAAGACAAGGATAGTGAGGGGTATATATCGAATTATGCGTTAGATTATCTGAAGCACAAGTTCACGGCTCAATTAAGCCATTCTATCTGGAAAGGTTTTTCGGCCACTTGGTATGTCCGTTGGCAAGACCGGGCAGGTAGTTATACTAAATACGAGAATCTTAAGCCGGCTTATGAGGAACCTTACTCTCCTTATTGCTTAGTAGATATGAAAGTAAATTGGGAATATCAGCGGTTAAATCTATATGCGGAATTAAATAATCTGCTCAATTCCACTTATTATGATCTGGGAAATATCCCCCAACCGGGTATTTGGTTTAAGGCAGGATTCCGTTATAGTTTCAAATATTAATACCCAGTTGTAGAGACGGGGCGTGCCCCGTCTCTACAACTGGGTGATTTTATTTTTGCTTTTTGATCACCAACAACTTATCATTATTGGTCCCGAACAAAGCGATTTCCGTAACAGGAGCCGCCTCACCCTGTGCCTCAAAGCGCACCACCTTATTAAGCGCTTCCAGCAACTCACGTTCGCCGCTCATATCCGGGCAAGCCATTCGGGTAGTCGCTACCTGTGGGAACTTAATGATATTTCTATAAGCATCATTATATTCGATCTTCCCCATCAACCGATTGCAACCGGCATTTCCCGAAAGCCCTTGACGAGCCACGTCGAACACCAAAACCTGATGAGTCTCCTCGGGATTCAACGTCTTACCGTTCATCTCCACGACACCCCATTCACCATCCAGATCCGAGAAAGAAGCTACCACCGCTTTCTTGGATTTACAGCCGGCGAACAAACCGACGCCTACCAAAAGCAGGCAAATATAAAAAAGACCTTTTCGCATTAATTTCTCTCCAATACTAATAATACATTACCATCTTGGTCTACCAGCAACATCTCATTCTCATCTTTTCCGGCCTTCACGGAACGAACCTGATCCATCGATTGAAGCACGCTCGTCTCCAAATCCATATTCGGACAAGCCATCATCGTCGTAGCGCCCGGAGCGATCGTAATAGAAGATACATCTTCCGGATCTAACGTGATCGTCGTATTGAATAAATTACAGCCTGTATTTCCATGTAATTTCTTCTCAGCCATATTGAAGTCCATCTGCGGCAGGCCTTCTTCCAAGACTTTCTCACCTTTCACTTCTACCACATTCCATTTACCTTCCAACTTCTTCACATCTGTCTTGACGTCTGAACAAGAAAACATCATCCCAACGAAAGCGGGAAGCAAAAACGCATAAAACAATACCTTTTTCATCTTCATCATAATCTTTTATAAAATATCTATTGTAATTAGTAAGACGCAAATAGAAGGCGAAATGTTCCCAAGAGCACCCTGTTTTAGCTTATATTAACAGGATTCTTGATTAACATCCTCTTTTTCCACTTCTGCGTTCGCCACCGCAAACAGAGTACCGCTCCCCTGGAACACTCGTCCAAAGCAAAAGCGAACCACATCCCCGCTAAGCCTAATCCGAACACGATACCGAACATATACCCGCAGAACACGGCAAAGAACCACATACAGAATAACTCGATAATTACCGGGACCACGACGTCGCCTACCGAACGCAAGCAGAATAAGAACAGCAGTACCGTGGCCCGCCCTTGCTCCAAGAGTACATCTACCAGCAAGGCTCCCATCGCGATCGTTATAATCGCTTGATTCTCAGTAAATATCCCCAATAAAGGACGTCCCAGCAGATAAACCCCGGTACTAGCGACTAACGTAATCAGCAACGACCTCCTCCAAGCATACCAACTCAATAAATAAGCGGCTTGCTTCTTCCTCGCGCCCACCAAATTGCCGGTACAAATAGAAGTAGCTTGCGCGATCGACAAAGAAAAGATATAGCCGATTATTACGATATTCATCACATAAACACGAGCTGTCAAGTACTCATTACCCAGCATATTGATAAAGTAGACAATCGTCACCTGCGAGGCATCATACGAGATTTGTTCCGCTGCCGAAGGTAAACCGATCTTCAACACATCTTTCAACTTCTGAAACGGGAACGGACGGAAATAAGCCAAAGGGATACGAGGCACCAACCGCTTGAACAGCATGATAAACAAAAGTGTCATCGCCACTCCCCGGCAAACAGAGGTAGAGATAGCCGCTCCTTGTACACCGAGGGCAGGGAAACCGAAATGGCCAAATATCAACGCATAATTTCCAAACACATTCAATACATTGATCAGCAAGGTCACCTGCATCGCGTAATTCGGCTTGTTCGCCGCACGGAGCACCGCCGATATCGTAAAACTAACCGCTTGGAAGAAGCCGAACCCTCCGACAATGTGCATATAAGTCTCAGCGTCCGGCATCAGATCCGGACGGATATCCATCAGGACCAACATCTCCCTACCGAACAAGAAAAGCATCAAGCTGATCAAGCAACCTACGCCGGCGTTAAACAACAAGGAGGTTCCTAACACCTGAATAAAACTCTTATTATCTTTCGCCCCAAAATAGAGGGCGCACATGACAGACGTTCCGGTCGTGGTAATATTGAACAGCAGAAATACCATGTTCAGCAATTGATTAACCACACCTACCGCTGCCACCGCATTATCGGAATGATGGCTCAACATAAGCGTATCCACCACGCCTAAAGTCAACATCAGCAAGGTTTCCAGAAAGATAGGCCCTGTTAATTTAAATAATTTGCCTCTCAGCCCTCTCGGGGCACGGAATAGTCTATACATGTCCATTGATCTGCTTTCTACCTAAACACCTTTTTACGAGTCCGCGAAGGTACAAAGCTTTACGCTAAATAGGTTTCGCTATTTCTATTATTTTCCGTAAGTTTGTATCCGGTTGAATAATTTTTGATGAACAAACGAAGACAAATGGACAAGAAACTACCTATATGTATCGTATTAGCCATGTTGATGAGTTGTTTCTCCTGCAAACAGCCCCAACAGCCCACGGAAGACGCAGACATGGATACGCTGTGGGTGGATAGCTCACAACATCTGTATCAATACGGCATCTGTATCGATTCCTTGGACGTAAAAGAGTATTTGATGAAAAACGGGGATAATCCCGCCTCCATCTTCTCCGGGCTGGGCTTCACGGCCTTGAAAGCAGACAGTATCAGCAGGGCATCCACCCATGTCCTCGATCCGACGAAACTGCGAGCCGGCATGCATTATTACACATTTTCCACGGTAGATTCCTTGGAGACGATCCGATATATCGCCTTCGCCAAGTCGCTGACCGATTATGCCGTAATCGACTTGACCGGAGATACGATCAACGCCTATGAATTTAATAAGCCGATCACCCTCAAGAAAAAATATACGGAAGGAGTATTAAACTCTTCCCTATGGAACGTGATCAAGGCCAACGGAGGTGATCCGTATCTGGCGATCAAGATATCGGACGTGTACGCTTGGCAAATCGATTTCTTCGATATCAAGGATGGAGACTCCTTCAAGGTTCTATACAATGAGGCTTACATCGACGATACCACCGCCTTGAGCATCGCCTCTATCGAGGGGGCTATCTTTACGCATCAAGGCAAGGATTTCGTGGCGATTCCTTTCACCCAAGACAGTATCTTCGAATACTTTGATGAGGAAGGGAACAGCCTTCGCAAAGCGTTCTTGAAAGCACCATTAGACTTTTTCCGGATCACATCCCGTTTTACGAACGCTCGTTTCCACCCGATCCTCAAACGATACCGGGCGCATCATGGGGTTGATTACGCGGCACCGGCCGGTACACCGGTACGCAGCATCGGAGCTGGTACAGTTATCGCCAAGGGATATCAAAACGGCGGGGGCAATTTCCTGAAAGTGAAACATAACTCCGTATACACCACGACTTATATGCACTTAAGCCGCTTCGCCAAAGGAATCCAAGTAGGCAGCCATGTGCAACAAGGCCAAGAGATCGCTTATGTAGGCTCCACCGGACTCTCTACCGGACCGCATCTAGACTTCCGTGTCCACAAAAACGGGCAACCTATCGATCCGCTAAAAATGGAAGCTCCCCCTTCTGAACCGGTGAAACCGGCCTATAGAGATAGTTTCGCTTTCGTTAAGCGGCAAATCTTGGCGGAAATAGATAGCTTTCATGTAGCCACAGTTAGTAAAGCATCTGTTATATATGAGAAAGATAGTATCAACCATTTAAATAACTAGCGTATGAAATTCTTGGGGAATATAATATGGTTACTCTTCGGAGGGATTATAACAAGTGTAGAATATCTGATATCCAGCCTAATACTAATGATAACGATCATTGGTATACCTTTTGGCCTCCAGACCTTAAAATTAGCGATACTGGCTTTATGGCCTTTTGGCAGCCGTGTCGTAGACGAGGGGAATTCCGGAGGATGCCTGTCACTTATCATGAATGTGATCTGGATATTCGTCGGAGGCTTTTGGATTTGCCTTACGCATCTGGGATTCGGCCTTTTGCTATGTATCACGATCATCGGCATCCCTTTCGGCATGCAACATTTTAAGATGGCAGCTTTAGCCTTGGCGCCTTTCGGAAAGAGCATCCAATAAGGGAACGTCTGACTTTTCTGTAGAAGACAGACATCCGGCAAGAATTTAGGCTAGGATAAGGTATTATACCTATTTCTTTCTATACCTATACATTCTCGCTCCTTATTCTATTTCATAAATCACGGTATGGTACGTACAGACCACGCCTTGGTTTGTATAGATCAAGCCTTGGTCTGTAGAGTTCACGGCGTGATCTGTAGAATTATACTAGATATTCAAATGAATTCATCCGATATCTTTCAAGTATTCATAAAGAAGGAGGGAAGTATAAATAGCGTTCATATACATCTCCCTCATAGGGCCTAGGGGCGTTATAGCTCGATCTGGGAAACCGAAACCGGAGTATTCATGAAGATAGAGGCCGCCTCAGAAAACTTCTCTGCCGACTCCGTGGTAAGAAAACGGCAACTTCCTCCCTTCGTGAGTTTACGATCCATTTCCGGGTGACGCCCTAAATAATCTCGCAAACTCTCCGCTACATGCTCGCCTTGCGAGAATAGAGTGATTCCGGAAGGAAGAAAAGCACGGATCTTATCCATCAAAAGGGGATAGTGAGTACATCCCAAGATAAGCGTATCGATTTGCGGATCTACGGATAATAGATGGTCGATATACTTTTTCACGAAATAATCCGCTCCCGGAGAATTAAACTCATTATTCTCCACCAAAGGAACCCACATGGGGCAAGCTTCGCCTGTCACTTGGATATGTGGGTACATCCTGCCGATCTCTATCGTATAAGAATTGGACGTAATCGTACCGCTCGTACCTACGATACCGATATGTTTAGTACGGCTGATCGTATCCACTAACTCAACTGTAGGACGGATGACTCCCAATACACGACGATTGGGATCCCATGTAGGCAAGTCTTTTTGTTGGATCGTACGAAGCGCTTTCGCGGATGCCGTATTACAAGCCAAGATCACCAATTGGCAACCCGACTCAAACAAGCGCGATACCGCCTGACGGGTAAATTGATAAACGACCTCGAACGAACGGGTTCCATAAGGAGAACGTGCGTTATCGCCCAGATAAACGTAATCATAACCGGGCATCAACTGATGGATCTTATCGAAAATCGTAAGTCCGCCATAACCTGAGTCAAAAAGACCGATCGGACCGGGAGTTTGTGGAAACATATCAGAAACCTTCTTTTATAAAGTACAAAGGGTGCAATCCTTTCGGAAAACACCCCCTCTTTTATTCTATAGAATAAATTTTCTCGCTAATTACAAACCGAGTTTCGTACGAACAAACGGAGTTGCGTCTACTGCGTTAGTACCCGTATAAAGCAAAGCTGCCGGATCGATGATATACGTATATCCCTTCTCCTCGCCTACCTTCTGGATAGCCTCGTGCAACTTCTGTTGGATCGGTTGCAACAATTCCTGTTGTTTCTTTTGTACGTCTTGCTGAGCTACCTGAACGAAGTTATCCATACGTTCTTGGATATCTTGAATCTCTTGCATTCTTCTCAACTTGATATTTTCTGTCAATGAATCTTGCTGCGCTACGAAGTCTGAATATTTCTTTTGGTATTCATCTTGCATTTGCTTCAATTCAACTCTATATTTCTCATTCAAGTCTGCCATTTGTTTTTCCATACCAGATACCTCCGGCATAGCCATAAACACCTCTTGAGTTTTTACAAACGCAATTTTAACTTCCTGAGCGATAGCTCCCAACGGGAGAATCATCAACAATAAAACAATAAGTTTCTTCATTTTTACTATATAATTACTTTGTTATTAATCAAGCTTTCACACTTTTCATGCATAAAGCGCACAAATGTAAGCATTTATTTTGAATATCCTAACTTAATCAGCACTTCATTACTGATATCGATCTTCGGAGAAGCGAAAATAATGCTCATAGCTGAAGCTCGATCCCAAACAATTTGATATCCCTTGTCTTCCGAGATTTCTTTCACCGCATTATACACCTCGTCTTGAATCGGTTTCATCAAACTCTCGCGTTTCTTATATAACTCACCCTCAGGACCGAAATATTTACGTTTCAGATCTTGCGCCTCTTGCTCTTTCTTCACGATCTCTTCCTCACGTTTCGTTTTCATCTCGGCGGAGAGGAATACCAGATCGCTCTGATAATTCTTATACATATTCTGAGCTTCTTGCTGAATCGCTTCCACCTCATTTTGCCATTTCTTGGAAACTTGGCTCAACTGCTCATTGGTCATTTCGTAAGCCGGAATATTCTTCAATATATATTCCATGTCGATTAAAGCGAACTTCTGTGCCATGCCGGCAAAAGAACAAAGCAACATCAGACAGCTCAATGTGATAATCTTTTTCATACTCTCTTTATTTATAGTTCTACTTTATGACTGCAAATATAACAGAGGGTTTACTTACAGCCTACCAATATTCGTTAAAAGTATTTATTTAAATGTAGAGACGGGGCGTGCCCCGTCTCCACATACGGAACACGCCCCGTCTCTACATACGAAGCTATACCCGATCTATATTTTAGAATTCCTGTCCGATGATAAAGTGCAGGTTACTACCGCTACGTTTACTATTAGATCCATAATTCGGCTCGTCGAAACCATAAGCCCAGTCGAGTCCCATCAAACCGATCATCGGCAAGAATATACGGACACCGACACCAGCGGAACGTTTCAAGTTAAACGGATTAAAATTCTTCAAATCAGTCCAAGCGTTACCAGCCTCCACAAATACCAATCCGTAGATCGTAGAGGAAGGCTCCAGCAAGAACGGATATCTCAACTCCATAGCCAAACGAGAATAAGCGTATCCATAAGAGTTGTAACCACCATTACCGGCGATACTACCATTCTCATAACCTCTCAAACCGATCGTTTCCTGAGCATAGGTACTGGAGTAACCACTCATACCGTCACCACCCATATAGAAGGTCTCGAACGGAGACTTCTTATTTTTATTATAAGTACCTAAGAAACCATACTCAACACGGGTCATCAATACCGGCGTACGTTTCACGGTCAACGGAGCCAACGGAGAGAATATCTTCGCTTTGAACTTCCATTTATGATACTCGATGAATTTATATTTATCCGGGTCTGAGCTTGACATCGCTCCATAATCCTTATTATCAAACAAAGAATAAGGAGGCGTAGCCGCTACGGACAGCATAAATTGTGAACCCTTACGAGTATACAACGGGTTATCGATAGAGTTACGTTGCAACATCAACTCCAAGTTGATATTATGGCAATTTCCGTTATTAACCAAGAAATAATCCCAATCATGCATCATATACAGCTGATAGTTCAACGTCGCCATGAACTGGAAGTAGTCATCCGGCCAATTCAAGCGTTTACCATAACCAGCCGCTAAACCGAACATCATGATAGACTTATCCGGGTCGTAAGCATACTCATAACTATTATTGTAACCATAGTTGCCGTAATAGTTGCTACCATAGCCATAACCGCCCCCATAATAACCGGGATAACCATAGCCATAGCCCGGATAGCCATAACCATAACCGGAATTGGTCAAGTAATTGCTACTGATATCGGTTTGCTTTGAGAAATAAGCGCTGACAGACAATGTATTCGGTCGTTTACCGCCGAACCAAGGATCCATGAAGGAGATGCTGTAAGCCTGATAGTAACGCCCGTTCGTCTGGCCGCTCAAGGTCAATGTCTGTCCCTCACCTTGCGGGATGATGCCCTTATAGGTTTTCGGGTTCAAGAAGTTCTTCATAGAGAAGTTCGTAAACTTCAAACTTAACTTACCGATCACACCCGTCTGTCCCCAACCAGCGGAGAACTCGATCTGGTCATTCGCCTTGGAAACCAAGTTATACTCAATATCCACGGTTCCATTCTCAGGATCAGGCAGCGGCACCGGATTCATGTTTTCCGGGTCGAAGTGTCCCATCTGGGCCAACTCACGAACGGAACGCATCAAGTCGTCACGGCTGAACAACATACCCGGCTTGGTACGCAACTCACGGCGAACGATATCCTCATACAAACGGTCATTACCATTAATGATAATACGGTTGATCGTCGCCTGCGGACCCTCTTGGATACGGATCTCTAACGAGATAGAGTCATTCGCTACATCCACCTCTACCGGATCGGCGTTGAAGAACAAATAACCGTTATTAAAATAGACATTCGAAACGGCATCATCATCCGTACTCAAACGTTCGTTCAATTTCTTTTGATTATACACCTCGCCTGGCTTCATACCCAACACGGCCATCAAATAGTCCGTAGAATATTGCGTATTACCCACGAAGCGAATATCTTTCAAATAGTATTTCTCACCTTCATCCACTTTCAAGAAGATATCTACCTTCTTCTCGTTAAAGTTCGCTACGCTATCAAACAACAATACGGCGTCGCGATAACCATGCTCGTTATATTTAGCGATTATATTTTTCTTATCGTTCTCATATTCCTCAGTCGTGAACTTCTTCGTGCTGAACATCTCCATGATACTGGTTTTCCAGTCGTTCGGCAAGCTAAACTTCTCGTTCGTCTTCTTCATCGCCTTCTTCAACTCCCGGGCGGTCAGTTTTTCGTTACCCTCAAAATAGATACGATGGATCTTGGTCTTTTCATTCTTATCGATATTGATATCCACGATCACCTCGCCCTCGTTCGCGGGATCGTCCTTTTGCTCGATCTCGACATCCACGTTCTTAAAGCCTTTGCCATCGAAGAACTTCTGGATCACGATCTTGGCACGGTCCATGACGTTCGGTGTCACCTGAAAACCTTTCTTCAAACCCAGCTTCGCCTCCAAGTCCTCACGCTCGCCTTTCTTGATCCCGTGGTAATTGACTTGCGAGATACGCGGACGCTGCTTCAGCTGGATCTCCAGCCAAATCTGGTCGCCCTCGATCTTCGTTGCCAAGATCTTCACATCCGAAAACAAGCCATGTTTCCAAAAACGCTTCACTGCTGTAGTGATCTCTTCCCCCGGCACGGTAATCTCATCGCCTACCGACAAGCCCGAGAAGCCGATCAACACAAAATCATCATAATTCTTGATACCCGTAATCTTTATATCCGCGATCTTGTATTTCTTCGGAGCTAACGAGTACGAAATGACCGGCACTTCTGCCGGCGCCTCAACTTGGGTAGTGTCTATTTCTTGGGCAAACGCACCGCAAGCGAAACCCAAGCAAATAAAAAACAGCACTATTCTTTTGTACATATAACAGCTATTGTTTATAAGATTAATTGCTCACTTGTCTTACCGAAACGACGCTCACGTTGCTGGTAATACAATATAGCCTCATACAACTCTTCTTCTCTGAAATCCGGCCAAAACACATCCGTAAAGAAGAATTCAGCATATGACAACTGCCATAGCAAGAAGTTACTGATGCGTTTCTCTCCTCCGGTCCGTATCAAAAGATCGGGATCGGGGATATTTTTGGTCGTCAAGTGGTCCGAGACCATAGCCTCGGTTATATCATTGGGGTTTATTTTCTGTTCCAAGACCTCTTGGGCGAGTTGCCTAGCCGCTCTGGTGATCTCCCACCGGGAAGAATAACTAAGCGCCAGAACAAGTGTGGTTCCCGTGTTCGCCGAAGTCATATCGATACATTCTTGCAATGTATTATACGCATCCTCACGCAAGCGGGAAAGGTCGCCTATGGCGGTAAGGCGGACGTTTTTCTTCATCATGTCCGGAGTCTCCCGGTGAATGGCGGAGACCAACAAGCTCATCAATGCTTGGACCTCTTCTTCCGGACGATTCCAGTTCTCGGTAGAGAAAGTGTACAACGTCAGATATTTCAATCCGAGTTGAGTGACCGCATCCATAATCTTACGGACCGAAACGACGCCTTCCTGATGCCCGAAGCTACGGTCTTTCCCCTTCGCCTTGGCCCAACGTCCGTTCCCGTCCATAATAATTGCCACGTGCCGTGGCAAGCGATTCTTGTCTATTTTCTCAATCAACGACATTTTTTATCTTACTAATATTCACTTATATTTTTCGCATTGTTACAAGTACGGCACCTCGGGCCGAAATCCCATGTAACAGACAACAACAAGAAAGAGTACCAATCTTTATTCTTAAGAGCGCTACCCTTAACACCATACGGATCGTCCAACATGTCCTTTCCCTCTAGGCCATCGCCAAATAACTTACGAAACGAGAACTCGCACCCTAAATTAAGGCGGTTCTTGATCTTATATTTCATGCCCACGCCTAAAGGAATATTCGGGCTGGCGAAAGTCTTCCCGCCACCCGGAGCCACCGTCAGCCCAATGCCCACCAAGACATAAGGAGAGAAACGCTTCGCCCCCGCATAGTCGAACTTATCGCTATACGGGAAAAAGTTGAACTCCGCCTGTCCCCCCAACTCCATGATACTACGGTTGAAAGAGGTTTGGGCATTATTCGGAAAAACGTTCTCCATACCTTCGGTCTTACCGGAAACCTGTCCCCACATCAAGTTGGCTTTCAAGGCCCAACGAAAGTTGATGTTATACCGGAACACGGCTCCCACCGCCGGATTCATTCCTTTAAATATCGTATTCTTGTTGGCGTCACCCATATAAAAGGCACCACCAGCTATACCACCGATCTCGTACTTATATTCCTGCGCCCAAAGCGTAGGGACCGTACCCGCTAATAGGATGATTATGAGAAGCCGCTGAAAAAAAGTTGAAGTCATAAGCCTTGCTGTTATATATACCACACTTCTTTTTCTAACGCTAAAAGCCTCATAAAATTATACATCTCCTATCGAACTTTTCTATTCCTTCGGGATCAAACGATTGATACGGCCTCTCCAAAGTTGGTTCAAGTCATTGGAACCAGTGCTGGTCTTTCCCCCGAAAATGTTCACGAAATTCTCTTTATCCACAATAATTGAGGAAAAGCCTCTCGCCGCATAGTCGGTCGGTAACACCACCATCGAGTCGATCAACGACCAAGAAATACCATAATCTATCGATTGATACATATCTTTCAATGCCTTGTTCGAAGCGTCGATACCTCCGATCAAGAAAAACTTATCGTCATAATTCGTGATCATCGCTCCCTCACGCTTCGTGAAGTTTGCGTCACCGGAAGCCATCAACGCCCAAGAGATACCATCCATGGTCGCCCAAGTCGTATTAACCACTTGGTTGTCCGCGGTACGTCCGCCGGCGGTCATCAAGTACTCATGATACATTGCGGCATATTGGAGATTGCTAAATCCGGTAACAGGGAATCCGCTAGCCACCGCATCTCCGGCGATCCACTCCATGGATTCGTTCATCGCATAGAACGCTAGCTTTCCTTCCTGATCCACGATCGTAGCTAAGGCGGAAGGCTGTTTCGTGCCCTGCTTCACGCTACCCAAAACGTATTTCACGGAAGGGGCGTTCTCTACAGCGCTCCAAGTCAAGCCATCCTCGGATCTATATAATGTGCCATTTGTAGCCGGCACATATAAAGCATTGTTATACTCAGTAATCTGGGAGATCAAAAGCCCATCGGAAGGCAGACCGGCCAAGGATAATGACTGCCAGCCCTTAGGCGCACTTACCGAAGCGTAATATAATTGGTAAGGTTTACCGGACTCGGCGGGTTTCACATACATAAAGTAATTCTCCGATCCATTATAATCGTAGGTTACCACCTTCTGATCCTTCACGGTAATGCCAATCATAGGATTCGCGTACATACTCCAAACCATAGAGTCCGGAACCACTTGATGGATATTCACCTGCGCCATATAGACTTTTGTCGTGACTTGGTCATACGCATGAACCACGAACTTTACCGGAGCGGAGAAATCGATGGAATCCGACAAACTACTTAAATAATAAGTGGAATCGGGATAAGCCTCGGGACTAGCCTCCACGCCACCTATCACTGAAGAATTAGCGAACCCAATCTTACAAACCACTTTCTCGATCTTCGTACCAAAAGGTAAAGAGTCTATATTAAAAATCCGTCCCGTTAGCTGGTCTATCGTAAACTTCACAGTATCCAACCCCGACACAGAATCATGACTTAATGAAAAAGTATGTATCTGGCAATTCTTAATAGCTTCTACACCAACGATTTCATCTGACTTCAAACAAGAAGACAGCACTAACGCAAAACAACCTGTTATAAATAGTACTAATTTATTTTTCATCAAAAACATAAGTTTGTCGCATATAAAGGCACAAAAGTAGAAACATTTTTTGCTTTCACCCTAATACCTGCTAATATTTATAATATTTTAGTTGATTATATGAGCCTTAAAATTCATAGTTATGATTTTTCGAACTCATCGTTATGATTTAAAATTTCATAGTTATGATTTTTAATGCTCATAACAGAACGTCTAGAGATGCCGCTAACAGCCTCCTTTCCAAGCATCGGCGCATGCACCCCTTGATACAGGCGAACCGGAGCTGTTTCCACCCTCGCCTCGTCCCACACATCCGCTTCCACGAAAGAATTAATCAACTGGGCCCCACCTTCCACCAATAAGGAATCCAACTTCCGGGCAGCAAGATGATCTAGCACTTGCCGGATCACCGGGCCCTCGAAATCTATCCGGATATACTCCATGTTCTCTCGGTTTTCCACTTCCTTCTCCGTAAATATTAATGTACGTGAGAAACCATTCAGCAACCGATAAGAATCGGGAATAACGAGCCGGCGATCCAATACGACCCTAACCGGAGAATTACCGGACCAATGGCGCACGTTCAATGAAGGATTATCCAATAAAGCGGTCCGTGTACCGACCATGATAGCCGCCACCTCCGAGCGAAGTTTATGCACCAAGCGTGAAGTCTCCGGAGAAGACAAAACCGTGACCGGCTCCGACACGTCCGTACGCAAACGATCGATAAACCCATCCTCGCTCTGCGCCCATTTCAAGATAATATAAGGACGGCCTTTCGTTTGTAGCGTCATAAACGCCTTGTTCAACGCACGGGCTTCTTCCTCCATCACGCCTGTGACGACCTCGACACCAGCCTCACGCAACATCCGCACGCCTCGCCCCGACACCTCGGGAAAAGGATCCAAGCAACCGACCACCACCCGTGGAATCCCTTTCCGGATAATCAACTCGGCGCAAGGAGGCGTCTTCCCATAATGAGAGCAAGGCTCCAGACTCACATAAATCGTACTGTCTTTCAACAAAGACTCGTCTTTCACGGAAGCGATAGCATTCACCTCGGCATGCGCCTCCCCACATTTCCTGTGAAATCCCTCACCGATAATACGGCCCTTATGCACAACCACCGCACCAACCATCGGATTCGGACTGACATTTCCCCTCCCTCCTTTGGCCAACTCGATGCAACGAGCCATGTATTTCTCTTCAACCTCTACCATAATCTTTGCATATAAACGGTTTTTACACTACTTTCGCGATAAAACAAGAGTAAGATATGACTGAGACCATCGCCTACATCCGAAATTCCCTCAAAGATATTTATCCTCCCGGCGAAGCCCAAGCGCTCGTCCGGCTCATCATGGAACGTGTTTGCGGTCTTTCTACCCATCAACTCCTGTTAGGCAAAGGTAAAGAATTATCTGATACGGAGAAATTTAAAATCAAGGAGATTGTAGAAGGACTGCGTTTATACAAGCCCATACAATACTTATTAGGCATAGCGGATTTTTACGGGATGGAGTTTAAGGTGACGCCGGACGTATTGACTCCCCGCCCGGAAACCGCCGAGTTGGTCGAGCGGATCATCACGGACTACCGAGGCCAAGCCCCTCGTATATTAGATATTGGTACGGGAAGCGGCTGTATCGCTATTTCCTTGGCGAAACATCTTCCGAAGGCTGAGGTAGCGGCGGTAGATATATCGCCCGAGGCACTTGCCGTGGCCGAGGAGAACGCCCGACTGAATCAAGTTTCCGTATCTTTTCTCGAATTGGATATCCTTTCCGAAGGTTATCCCAGTTTCATGCAAGGAAAACTAAAGTTTCACGTAGAAGAAACAAAAGTTTCACGTAAGGAAAACAAAAGTTTCACGTACATGAAACCAAAATCCCATACGGAAGAAACCGCTGTTTCTCCTATAGGCAACTTCAATTGCATCGTCAGTAACCCTCCTTATATAATGGATAAGGAGAAAGCGACCATGGAAGCGAACGTTTTGGAGAACGAGCCTCACCTGGCCTTGTTCGTTCCCGATGACGATCCGCTTCTCTTTTACCGGGCCATCGCCCGCTTCGGACAAAGGCATTTGGCGGAAGGCGGGCATCTATACTTCGAGATCAACGCCCTTTGCGGAAAAGAGACCGTAGCGATGCTACGTCAAGAGAATTACACCGAAGTCGAATTAATACAAGATTTATACGGAAAAGACCGTATCGTAAAAGCAAAAATATGAAAGAGATAACCGAACCCGAGATGTTGCACCGGGCAGCCGCCTATTGCTCCGCCGCCGAACGCTGCATACAAGACGTACAGAAAAAGATCGATGCCGCCGGACTTCCTCCCGACGCCTCCGAGCGTATCATCGCCCGATTGCTGAAAGAGCGGTTTATCGACGAATCCCGTTACACCCGTTTCTTCGTGAACGATAAGCTACGGTTCAATAAATGGGGACGGGTAAAAATAGGCTACGAGCTTTATAAGAAAAACATCCCCTCCCCGATCCGGGAAGAATCGCTCGCCGCCATCGACGAGGGAGAATACCGTTCCATCTTACTCGATTTACTAAAAAGCAAAAAGAAATCGACCAAAGGAAAAGACGAGCGGGACCTATTCAACAAGTTACTCCGTTTCGCCGCCGGACGAGGTTTCGAAAGCCGGATCACGTTGGATTGCCTAAGCCAATTATTCAAAGGAACAGACTGCGAGGATTATGCCGACGACATGGAATAATCTGCTCAACCTGTTTTTCCCAAACTTATGTAAAATATGTAAACGACCACTCGTCGAGGGAGAAGAACAAATTTGCCTGAAATGCCTATGCGACCTGCCGCACACGGGATATCATCAACTGGTGAACAACCCCGTCGAGCAACTTTTTATCGGAAAGAACCGGATCGAATATGCCACCGCTTATCTACGATACGAGAAAGGCGGAAAAGTACAAAGCCTGATCCACTCGCTCAAATACCATGATAATAAAGAGCTGGGCTATCTACTCGGACGGCAGATAGCGAGAGAGCTCCAAGCGGATCACAGCCCGATATGTACCGTAGACCTCCTTATCCCCGTTCCCCTGCATCCCCGCAAAAAACGGCAAAGAGGTTACAACCAGTCCGAATGGATCGCCTCCGGCATCCGTTCCATATGGGATATCCCCATCGATACGCGAAGTCTAGCCCGCACCACCCACACAAGTACCCAAACTCGTAAGGCCATTTACGACCGTTGGTTAAATGTATGTTCTATTTTTAATGTCATTCATCCGGAAAGCTTAAAAAACAAACATATCCTGCTCATAGACGACGTGATCACAACCGGAGCCACGATTTCCGCTTGCGCAAAGGCTTTATCAGGGATTCCGGGCATACGCATCAGCATTTTAGCCCTATCTGTCGCATAAATATTAATAAAAAATTAACGTACGATATTCAAGGTAATGTCATTCAGTTTATCTATTTTTGCAAACTGATATAAATATAGGATTGTATGAAAACACTGGAAAGTTTAGTAGCAGAAAAATTATTAAAGATTAAAGCCGTAAAGTTGCAACCGGCCAATCCGTTTACTTGGGCATCCGGCTGGAAATCTCCGATCTACAATGACAACCGAAAGACTCTTTCTTATCCGGTCGTTCGTAGCTTCATTAAATTGGAGTTGGCTCGTGTGATTAGTGAAAAATTCGAGAACGTAGATGCCATTGCCGGTGTTGCTACAGGCGCGATCGCTCAAGGTGCTTTAGTAGCCGATTTATTAGGATTGCCATTCGTATACATCCGCTCTACGCCAAAGGATCATGGATTGGAAAACCTTATCGAGGGAGAATTGAAACCGGGTTCTAAAGTAGTGATCATCGAGGATTTGGTATCTACCGGAGGTAGTAGCTTGAAAGCCGTACAAGCCGTACGTAACTTTGGTTGCGATGTTGCGGGTATGGTAGCTATCTTTACCTATGGATTCCCTGTAGCGGAAGCCGCTTTCAAAGACGCTAAAGTAACATTGACTACATTGAGTAACTACGACGCTGTCTTGGAAGAAGCTGTCCGTACGCATTACATCGATGAGTCTGAGATCGCGGTTCTTCAGGAATGGCGTAAAGATCCGGCTAGCTGGGACCCGAAATAAGTAATAAACAAAAAAACACTCAATGACTGAAGAATTTGTGAGTGAGGTCAAACAGATCCCACACAATGATGAACGTATCTTCACGATGTTGTCCGATCTTTCCAACTTGGAACGTATCAAGGATCGCATCCCGCAAGATAAAATAAAAAATTTTGAGTTCGACAGCGATACCTGTAGTTTCGCTGTCGATCCCGTTGGTAAGATTACCTTCCAGATCGTAGAAAGAGAGCCGAATAAATTAATCAAGTTCACGACGACCAACTCTCCTGTTCCCCTTTTCTTGTGGATACAATTGAAACAGGTGGCCGAGGACGACACACGGTTAAAAATCACGGTTCGTGCCGATCTGAATCCGTTCTTGAAACCAATGGTATCGAAACCTTTGCAAGAGGCTGTGGATAAAATCTCGACCGTTATCGCCTCCTTGCCTTATTAATTCCTTTTTCATTATGGCTCAGAAACTTTGGGAAAAAAATGTACAGGTAGATCATGAAGTAGATATCTTCACGGTAGGTAAGGACCGTGAGATGGATCTTTACCTCGCTAAATATGACGTATTAGGCTCTATGGCGCATATCACGATGCTGGAAAGTATCGGTTTGTTGACCAAAGAGGAACTAAACGTCTTATTAGCAGAATTACGGAATATATACGCCGTAGCGGATCGTGGAGAATTCATCATCGAGGAAGGCATCGAGGATGTGCACTCGCAGGTGGAACTCATGCTTACACGCCGTTTGGGCGATATGGGCAAGAAGATCCATAGCGGGCGTTCCCGCAATGATCAGGTTCTATTGGATCTGAAACTTTTCACCCGTTCGCAAATACAAGAATTGGTTGAGTTGGTTTCCGGCTTGTTCGACGTTTTGATCTCCCAGAGTAACCGGTACAAGGATGTACTGCTTCCCGGATATACGCATCTACAGGTAGCTATGCCCTCTTCGTTCGGACTTTGGTTCGGCGCTTACGCGGAGAGCTTGGTAGATGATTTGCAACTTATGCAAGCCGCATACCGTATTTGCAACCGTAACCCGCTGGGTTCCGCCGCCGGATATGGTTCATCCTTCCCGCTAAACCGCCAGATGACTACGGATTTATTAGGTTTCGACTCGCTGGACTACAACGTGGTATACGCTCAGATGGGACGTGGCAAGATGGAACGCACCGTAGCTTTCGCTATGGCGGGTATCGCCGCTACGCTCTCCAAGTTAGCGTTCGACGCTTGTATGTTCAATAGCCAGAACTTTGGCTTCATCAAACTGCCGGATCAGTTCACGACCGGCTCCAGTATCATGCCGCATAAGAAGAATCCGGATGTATTTGAGTTGACACGTGCCAAATGCAATAAGCTTCAAGGCTTGCCTCAGCAAATCATCTTGATCAGCAATAATCTTCCTTCCGGTTACTTCCGGGATCTCCAGATCATCAAGGAAGTCTTCCTACCGGCTTTCGACGAGCTGAAGGATTGCTTACGCATGGTAACTCATATGATGCGTGAGGTGAAAGTGAACGAGCATATATTGGACGATGATAAATATTCTCTATTGTTTAGCGTGGAAGAAGTGAACCGCCGTGTCTTGGCCGGAATGCCTTTCCGTGACGCTTATAAGCAAGTAGGTTTGGATATCGAGGCCGGTAAATTCGTTCCTTCGAAGAGCGTTAACCATACACACGAAGGCAGTATCGGTAATCTATGTAACGAACCAATCGCCACCATGATGCGTAGCGTGATAGGTTCTTTCTCTTTCGAACGGATGAACGAGGCTGAAAAGAAATTGGTCTATGGATAAGATAAGACGGATATTTCCACTTTTGATCTTGTTTACGCTATTATCTTGCGCAGATACGATAGAAATACGTATCCCCACTCGTCAAGTCTATATTGAGCTTGATCTATCTTTTAATGATAAAGTCTTAAGTGCAACAATGGCGCATAAGATATACACACAAAAAGATGCAAATCAATATGGAGAAAAAATGGGCTTTGGTGGTGTCTTAGTTTATCATGGTTTATCTAGTATTGGTACAAGCACTTTCTATGCATTTGATGCCGCTTGTCCTTATGAAGCATCAAGTAACGTAACAGTAGAAGTTGAAGAATCTGGTATATATGCGATTTGCCCAAAATGTGGCAGTAAATATGAGTTATTAAATGGCTTCGGTAATCCTGTAGAAGGACCTAGCGCAGAAGCTAAATATAGATTACAACCATATACAGTCGAAGTTAATGGTAATATTATTCGCATTTATAATGATTTTTTTCGCTAAAAGATTTGGTAGTATAAATATTTGTACTACCTTTGCACTCGCAAAAGAGAAACAAACAATGCGGAAGTAGCTCAGTTGGTAGAGCATAACCTTGCCAAGGTTAGGGTCGCGGGTTCGAGTCCCGTCTTCCGCTCAACTCTTAGAGAAGAGGTGGATGCTCGAATGGTGGAATCGGTAGACACGAAGGACTTAAAATCCTTTGGCCATTGCGGCTGTGCGGGTTCAAGTCCCGCTTCGAGTACGATCTAATTTAATTGCGGAAGTAGCTCAGTTGGTAGAGCATAACCTTGCCAAGGTTAGGGTCGCGGGTTCGAGTCCCGTCTTCCGCTCGCTTCCAAAAGGCCTCGCTGTTCGAAAGAATAGCGGGGCTTTTTATTTCTAAAATATAATCGTATCTTTATCTTCAATTAAAGTGAGGGTTATGGAATTACGTACAGCGAATGTTACCCGATATATCATGCCTCTGCGGGAAGGCGGATCATTGCCTGCTTTAGCGGAGGCAGACGATGAGTTTAAATATGTCGTTAAGTTCCGGGGAGCCGGACATGGGACAAAAGCCTTGATAGCCGAGGTGATCGGAGGTGAGATCGCTCGTTGCTTGGGTTTCCATGTACCGGAATTGGTCTTCCTGAATCTTGACGAGGCTTTCGGGCGGTCGGAAGGTGACGAGGAGATACAAGACTTACTACAAGCAAGTCAAGGGCTCAATCTGGGATTACATTTTTTATCCGGAGCCTTGACTTTCGATCCGGTAGTCAATCGTGTAGATCCCAAACTCGCCTCACAAGTCGTATGGCTCGATGCTCTTTTGACAAATATAGACCGCACGGTCCGGAATACGAATATGTTGATATGGAATAAAGAACTTTGGCTCATCGATCATGGAGCTTCCTTATTTTTCCATTTCTCATGGGTAAATTGGCAAAAACATGCGATCGGCCCTTTCATCCATATCAAGGATCATGTATTATTGCCACAAGCGACGCTGCTGGAGGAAGTAAACAAAGATTTCAAACGTATCTTAACGGAAGAGAAAATTCGTGAGATCGTAGGTCTAGTACCCGACGATTGGTTGCATTGGAACGATAGTCCCGGTACGCCTCAAGAGATACGTGATGTATATATCCGGTTTTTAATTGACCGAATCGCCCATTCTGACACGTTTATAAATGAAGCTCGACATGCAAGACAAACACTTATATGAATATGCCGTAATCCGTATCGTACCGAAAATCGAACGGGAGGAGTTTATCAATGTAGGCCTTATCATGTTCTGTAAACGGCCTAAATTCATCAAGGCTCGCTATCATGTAAACGAGGAGAAACTTCGTCTGTTCACATCAGATATAGATAAGGAATCTTTGTGTACGAATCTCCACGTTTTCGATAAGATATGTTCCGGCGCGAAGGATGGAGGTCCTATAGCCAGCCTAGATATTCCGGAGCGCTTTCGTTGGCTTACCGCCATAAGAAGTGCCTCTATCCAAACCTCGCGTCCACATCCCGGTTTTTCCAACGATCTAGAACAGACATTTGAGAGATTATTTCAAGAATTAGTCTTATAGATAATAAACATAAATCTCCGTATCACGATAAAAGAAAAAAGACGGATCGTCCAAACAACCCGTCTTTCCTTATAGAACTAATAGATATTATACTTATCCTCTTAAGTCCGCATCCATAGCGGCGGCAGCCTTACGACCGTCTCCCATCGCCAGAATCACGGTAGCTCCACCACGAACGATGTCACCACCGGCATACACATCGCCTAAAGCGGAGCGCATACTGTCTTCCTCCACTACGATCGTACCCTTCTTGCTCACCTCCAAGCCTCCAAAGGCACGGGGTATTAATGGATTCGGAGATACACCGACGCTAACGATCACCTCATCCACATCGATTGTTTCGATAGCTCCCTCGATAGGTACCGGACGACGGCGACCAGAGGCATCCGCCTCACCTAGCTCCATCTTCTGCAAGCGCATCTGCTTAACACGACCTCTTTCATCTCCTATATATTCAATCGGATTATGAAGCGTCAAGAACTCTACACCTTCTTCCTTCGCATGTTTCACCTCTTCCAGACGGGCAGGCATCTCCTCCTCGCTACGACGGTAGACAATCATAGCACGCTCAGCGCCCAGACGGCAAGCAGTACGGACAGAGTCCATAGCTGTATTGCCACCTCCGATCACGGCCACCTTCTTCCCTTGTAGCACCGGCGTATCACTTTCCGGATTCGCCGCATCCATCAAGTTTACACGGGTCAAATACTCGTTGGACGACATCACGCCCACAAAGTTCTCACCCGGAATGTTCATAAAGTTAGGCAGACCGGCGCCACTTGCCACGAACACGCCCTTAAAGCCATCCGCATGCAAATCATCATAACTGATCGTCTTACCCACGATACAATCTTTCTCAAACTGTACGCCCATCTTACGAAGGCCATCAATCTCCACGTCCACGATCTTATTCGGTAGGCGGAACTCCGGGATACCATATTTCAATACACCACCGATCTCATGCAATGCCTCGAACACAGTCACATCATATCCACGCTTCGCCATATCTCCGGCAAAAGACAATCCGGCAGGACCGGAACCTACCACGGCAATCTTGATACCGTTCTTCTCCGCAATCTCCGGAACCGAGATATTACCGCTCTCACGTTCGTAATCAGCGGCGAAACGTTCCAAGTAGCCAATGGCAACCGCTTCCTTACCCATTTTCAAATGGATACACTTGCTCTCACATTGTTTCTCCTGCGGACAGACACGACCGCAAACAGCGGGCAGGGCACTTGTCTCTTTCAAGGTCTTAGCGGCCTCCAAGAATTCCCCACGCTCGATATTCTTGATAAAAGTAGGTATATTGATATTTACCGGACATCCCTGCATACAAGTAGGATTCGGACAATCCAGACAGCGCTCGGCCTCTTGCATAGCCTGTTCTTTTGTCAAACCTAAGTTAACTTCCTCCAAACGGGTACGACTCCGGTATTCCGGGTCCAACTCGTTCATCTTCACACGGGGGATATCCGCACGTTCTTTATTTTTCTTGCTTTTGCGAAGCGCCTCCCGCCAAGGTTCGGCACGACGAGCAGCGATTAATTCTTCTGTTGTCATGATTCAATTACGTGGTTTCGTTATTTCTTCTCTATATCCTTATAAGCGCCGAGGCGCATGATCATCTCATCAAAATCCACTTGATGAGCATCGAACTCCGGTCCGTCCACACAAACGAACTTGGTCTTCCCGCCTACCGTAATACGGCAAGCACCACACATACCCGTTCCGTCCACCATGATCGTATTCAAGGAAGCTACGGTAGGAATCTCGTATTTCTTTGTAAGAGCGGAAACGAATTTCATCATAATAGCCGGACCGATCGTAACGCATAAATCCACCCTCTCCCGGTTGATCACGCTCTCCACGCCATTCGTCACCAAGCCTTTCATACCATACGATCCGTCATCGGTCATGATAATTACCTCATCCGAGTTTTGGCGCATCTGCTCCTCAAGGATCACCAAGTCCTTGGTACGGGCCGCCAATACGACGATCACACGATTTCCTGCCTTATGGAAAGCCTCCACGATCGGCAACAACGGAGCGACACCTACGCCACCACCGGCACAAACAACCGTTCCAACCTTCTCGATATGGGTAGCCTGCCCTAACGGACCCACCACATCCGTGATATAGTCACCCTCGTTCAATTCACAGATCTTACGGGATGAGCCGCCTACCGCTTGGATCACCAAGGTGATGGTACCTTTCTCGGTATCCGCCCCGGCAATGGTAAGAGGTATACGTTCGCCTTTTTCGCCAACCTTCACGATCACGAAGTGACCGGCCTTGCGGGAGCGGGCGATCAAAGGAGCCTCGACTTCCAGCTTCACCACGTTGGCTGAGAAATGTTCTTTACTTACAATCTTATTCATTATAATCGCTACTGTTGATAGTTTGTCTTGTTTTGCTGGCAAAAATAAGATAAAAAAGTGAATATAGCCCTATTTTCCTTAACAAAAGGCTTTATTCAAACAAACCTTCATCACGCACTAACATCAAAATAGCGGAATGAGGAACAATCAAGAACTTCTCGTCATTAAAATTGATCTCGTAAGCGGCATTTTGCAAATAGACAGCCAAATCACCTTCACGGGCTTGAAGCGGCAAGTATTGCACCTCCTCCCCTTTCTTTTTCTCCCAGACCTCATGCTCCTCAGATTGAGAAGGCAACGGATATCCGGGCCCCGTCTTTATGATATAACCCGCTTGTATCTTCTCCCCTTGTTGAACCGAGGGAGGCAGATACAATCCGGTCTTAGTCTGGCTCTGTGGATTCTTAGGCTTGATCAATACTTTATCGCCTATCATCAGAAATTTATCGATGTCTTTTTGATCTATGGATAGTTGCATGATTATAAGATGTTAAATTTTTATTTCGCGAACTTACGGAAAGTTTACCGAACAAAAAACCCTGTTCATCGAATAATTCCGCCAGTTCACTGATTCTATTTTTTATACTTCTCTCCTTAATTTACATTTGCACCGTTAGGACTTGTGAAAGCCCTAACAAACCGGTTCATCATACAGACCGGCAGAATAGGTAAACATTAAAGAAAAGGACACCTGCCGGTGTCCTTTTTCTTTGCCCAGACGGATAAAAAACAAAAGAATTCCACCAAAAGTTGTTCGCCGATTAAAAAGGCTTTTTCACCGAATAGATAAAGGCATTCATTGATTTTTATTGGTCTTCGTCTAAACAAACCTTAATATTGCCTCAGTTTACTAGACTTTATTAACCTATTTATTATGAAACACAGACATGCGATCTTTAAAAGCAGGCTAGGATTGGCCTTATGCTTTTTATTGGCAGGCGGTGCTATCATACCGCAAAGTTCCGTATTAAAAGCGGAAACCTCCGTTACGCAACAATCCCGGAAAATAACGGGTACGATCACCGACGCTAAAGGAGAGCCCCTATTAGGTGTTAACGTAGTCGTAAAGGGTACCACGAACGGAACGATCACCGATCTGGATGGTAAATACGTATTAGAAGTAGAGCCGAATGCCATTCTGGTCATCTCTTACATCGGGTACGTAACTCAACAAACACCTGCAAGCGGGAACGTCATGAACATTATCTTAAAGGAAGACACCCAAAATCTAGACGAGGTAGTCGTTGTCGGTTACGGTACCCAACAGAAAAAGGACATCACAGGTTCCGTAGCGGTTATCGATACCGAAGAGCTATTGGCGTCTTCCGGTTCTTCCGCTACACAACAGTTGCAAGGTAAAGCGGCGGGCGTAAACATCGGTACCTCCGGTGCTCCCGGTTCAGCCACGATGGTACGCATCCGAGGTATTAATTCCATCAATGACAACGGACCTTTGTATGTTATCGATGGCGTATCCACTCGTGACCAAGACCTAAGCTCTATCAATCCCAATGACATCGAGAGTATGCAAGTATTGAAAGACGCCTCTTCCGCTGCGATCTACGGAGCGCAAGCAGCGAATGGCGTCATTTTGATCACGACCAAGAAAGGGACAAAAACGGGACAACCGAGATTAACCTATGACGGATATTACGGTTTCTCTAAAACAGGTAAACGCTATGACGTCTTAAACGCTTATGACCGTATTGATGTTGAATGGCAAGCCTCGAAAAACAATCTGGACCTAACGGGAGCTAGCGCCAACGGAGAATTACCTTACCACCAGCAATTTGGAAGCACTTCCGACTCTTGGGTTAATCATCTCCCTAATTACATGACCGTAACCGGCGCCGGTGGTAGCACCTCCATCGATCCTAGCGATTACGATCAAGCGAACAACGTTGTCTATGCGCCCGTAGGCGATACGAACTGGTGGGATGAGATCAGTCAACTCGGTTGGATGCAGAATCATCAGCTATCCTTGTCCGGAGGTACCGATAAAGGGCAATACACCATGAGCATGAACTATTTCGACCAGCAAGGTACCGCTATCGAATCTTATTTCACACGCTATCAAGCACGTGCTAATTCGTCGTATAACGTCCGCCCATGGTTGCGATTCGGAGAGAACCTAACTTATAGTTTTAGCAAAAACAACGGACTTAGCTTCTCAGGTACAGAGTCCAACATCTACTCATGGACTTATCGGG
Source organism: Parabacteroides sp. AF27-14 (assembly GCF_003635425.1). Taxonomy (NCBI): domain Bacteria; kingdom Pseudomonadati; phylum Bacteroidota; class Bacteroidia; order Bacteroidales; family Tannerellaceae; genus Parabacteroides; species Parabacteroides sp. AF27-14. Next base: position 161,530 of record NZ_QTLZ01000004.1, on the reverse strand, counting down.
CCTCTCCTTATGTACCGGTTTATGACTATGCGGGCAATTATGCAGGCTCCTTATTCGCCGGGACCGGCAATTTCCAGAATCCTGTAGCTATTCGTGAAAGGAATAAGGATAATTATGCCACTACCCAACGTATATTTGGCAACGTATATGGAGAGGCAGACCTATGGACTGGACTGACTTTTAAAACAAACTTCGGTATCGATTATCGTAATGACTATTCTTACTCGATGACTAAAAACAACCCGGAGTTCTCCGAGTCCGGCGGTCAAAATAACTTTTACGAAAGTAATTACTTTAATTATCGTTGGGTTTGGACCAACACGTTATCTTTCAGCCGGACATTCAATGAGATCCATTCCTTGAACATCTTATTGGGAACAGAGGCTATTCGGGACGGTTTAGGCAGATCCCTCAACGCACGTAGATATAACTATTTATTCGAAGACAATACCAATACATACACCTTGGATATGGGCGAGAACAATAGCCAACGTACCAACTCTTCCACTTACAATGGAGAATTCGCGCTATTTGGTATGTTTGCCCGTGCAGACTATGGATATAAGGATAAGTATCTATTAACCGGTATTATCCGCCGGGACGGTGTTTCCCGTTTCTCGGAAAATAATCGTTACGGAGTCTTTCCATCTATCTCCGCCGGTTGGCGTATGTCAGAGGAGGCATTTATGGAACCAAGCCGAGATTGGCTGGACGACTTAAAGATACGAGCCGGTTACGGCGTCACGGGTAACTCAGAGATTCCTGTCGCAACTAATTTCGCCAATTTGTTCACGACCAGCACCTCCTATACGAATTACGACATGACCGGAGCGAACAATAGCGAGACAACCGGATTCCGCCTCAGTACCTACGGTAACACTGATACGAAATGGGAAATGACCAAGATGGTCAACTTGGGTCTGGACGCAACCTTCCTGAATGGTAAATTCAGCGGTTCATTCGAATGGTATACGAAGAAGACATCCAATATGTTGATACAAGCGGCCTACACCTCGATGGCCGGAGAATCCGGAAGCCCTTATATCAACTTCGGAGATATAAAGAACACCGGTTTCGACTTCATGTTTAATTACCGTGACCGAAAAGGAGACTGGGCATGGGATCTATCCTTGAATTTATCCCATTATAAAAATGAGGTCTTGAAACTCGCAGAAGCTGACGATTATTCTCTATGGGCTAGCGGTACGCGCATCGAAGGATACGTAACCCGTACGACAAAAGGACATGCCGTGTCTGAATTCTGGGGGTTGAAGCAAAATGGTTTTTATGAGTCCGTAGCCGATGTTATGGCAACCAAGCCATTCGGACAAAGTGATATCACAGAGGCAGACGCTGCCGCTTATGTCGGCCGCTTCCGTTTCGAGGACTTGAACGGAGACGGCAAATTGGATGATAGCGACCGGACCTTTATCGGCTCTCCTCATCCGGACTTAACCGGAGGCCTCAACGCCACGTTAACATGGAAAAACTGGGACTTTACTATGTTCTGGAACTTCTCTATCGGCAATGACTTATATAATAACACAAAATATTTTACCGATTTCTGGACTTTCAACGGTAATAAATCCTCACGCCTCAGAGATCAATCATGGACATTGAATGGCGATAACAGTAATGCTATCCTTCCTATGCTGAATACGGAAGATAACTATTCCGGAGCTTATTCTAGCTCTTATTACGTAGAAGACGCCTCCTTCTTACGCCTGAAAAATCTCGTATTGGGATATTCCTTGCCTAAGGAATTACTCAAGAAGGCTGGTATCCAGAATCTCCGCCTGTATTTACAAGCCGAGAATATCCTTACGATCACCGGATATACAGGCTTAGACCCAGAGTTTACCAACGCTTATTTACGGCAAAGCGATTCTGACAACGATGGAGCCGGACGTGTAGACTTAAAAAGAGGAGTCGATATGGGAGGCTGGCCTACAACCATGCGGTTCTTATTGGGCGTGAATTTTACTTTCTAAATCCATTTTATAATAAAAACGACTAGTATGAGACATAAAATATTAATAGTAAGCGCAGCTACTTTATTTACCTTGAGTTCTTGCGGTGAAGATTTCCTGTATAAAGCTCCTCAAGGCAGTATTGACCAAGAAGCATTAACAAATGCTGAAGGGGTTGAGTTATTGGTGGTCAACGCTTATGCCGGTTTGACCCGGCCGACCGGATATGACAATATGTTCAATTGGGTATTCGGTGGTGTATACGGAGGTGACGCTAATAAAGGCTCCGAATCCAATGACCAATCCGTATTGAACTCCGTAGAGACGTATGCCGTCACGGCCACAAACGACTATTTACAGAATAAGTGGAAAGACGCATATTATGGAGCACAACGTTGCAACTTAGCACTCAATGTGATGAAAGAAGCGGCAGACATGGATGAGACAACCAAGGCCTACCGGACCGCGGAGCTAAAATTCTTACGTGCCCTATTCATGTTCGAAGGGGTAAAGATTTTCGGGCCGACCGGCATGCCCTATATCGACGAGACGATCGCCGCTGAAGAAAATGACCCGAAAGTTCATAACGGTACGGACATCTATCCTAATATTTTAGCAGACGTAGAAGCGGCCATCGAAGGATTACCCGAAAAACAGACCGAAGTGGCACGCCCTACGAAAACAGCGGCAAAAGCGTTAAAGGCTAAAATACTAATGCAACAAGGTGATATGACAGCCGCCAAACCGATCTTGGCCGATATTATCGCAAACGGATTAAGCCCTAAAGGAGAGAGATTAGCCTTACAAGATGATCTGGACGCAAATTTTAACGCAACTACCGAAAATGGGAAAGAGTCTATTTTTGAGGTACAATTCTCTGTCGGAGCCAATAATAACGGGAATTACGGATTTTTACTGAATTATCCTCATAACACAGGCCCCGGTGGATGTTGCGGATTTTATCAACCCTCTTACGAACTGGTAAACTCATTCCAAGTAGACGAAAACGGACTTCCTTATCTTGATGGAGAGTACAGAAATAAAAAATCCGTAACAGAACGTGTTACCGATTATGATTACATCTCTAAGAATGATAAAACAATCGCCGTGGACCCTCGTTTAGATTTCGCCGTAGGACGTATGGAGATTCCCTATAAAGATTGGGGATTGCCTGCTAATGATTGGATACGAAATGTAAGTAGCGGTGGTGTATTCCTACCGAAAAAGCATGTCTATAGCAAAGCGGAACAGGATGCCGGATTAGCTGGCTCCACCTATTCATCCGGCTGGGCTCCCGGTTCTGCCATGAATTTACAATATCTATGCTTACGTGATTGTAAATTGTTATACGCGGAATGCCTAGCGAACGACGGAGAATTAAGTGCCGCCATGCAGCAAGTAAACGATATCCGTGAACGTGCAGCCAAACCGGACAATATCATTTATCTGGAAGACGGAACGCCTGCCGCCAATTATTTAGTGAAACCTTATCCATCCAGTCACGCCGCATTCAGCAACAAGGAAACTTGTATCAAGGCGATTCATATGGAACGTAAGCTGGAACTTGCGATGGAAGGACAACGATTTTTCGATCTGGTTCGTTGGGGAGGTGATTATATGAACAAGGAATTGACGGCATATATAAATTATGAGAAGCAATACCTAACTAAATTCTATGGTGTATCCGCTCCAACCGCTTCTAAGACGATGTTCCCGCTTCCCGAGACAGAGATCCAGACCGCAGGAAACGATGAGAACGGCCAAGCTTATCTGGTACAAAATGATGCTTGGAAATAGTCCAATCTCATCCTTCTTATAAACAGAAAGGCGGGCTTCCCGAAAGAAAGTCCGCCTTCACGATTCTTTGTATCTACATTAAATAGAACGTCCCTTGAACACATTCGACTCGCTCGAAGGATAGAGATTTCCCGTAAAGGATATACGGTTGCTATTAAAGTTAGGCGATACCGTGGCAGTACATTTATTCGTACCTTTCGCCATACGGAACGTAACCCTAGCGGATACCGCTACACCCTGCACATTCATCTCGTACATAACGTTTCCTTTTTTGTCAGTCTTCATCTGTACACCGGAAGTTGTTCCATCAACCGTTATACCTCCTATTCCGTTAGGACCGGCCGCCGGAGTATTAAACGCTAACTGAATGGTAGCCTTCTCACCCTTCACCGAAACGAAGTTCGTGTTCGGAGTAACATAAACAAAACTACCGCGCTTAAACTCTATACGATCCGCTTCCAATACGAAATCCTTATTCTTCAAAGCTTGCACCGCTTGTTCAAACAATGCGTTAGCCTCGGCTTCCTCCGCAGCTTTCTTCGCTGCCTTCTCTGCTTTCTTTGCTTCTTTCTCGGCCTGCTTCGCAGCTTTCTCTGCTGACTTGTCCTGCTGTGCCATCATCGACCCTGCACCAAATAATAAAACGGCGAGCAATAATACAATCTTCTTCATATTAACTCATTTTTAAAGGTTTGTCTATAAAAGTACTTTTATACATACAATAAAAATACAATTAACATCGACATAAGTTCATCTTTAACCCTTATTTTTCACGTTTTTAACATGATACCATAAAAAGCCCCATGCGGTTACCGCCGCGATGAAATCGGAGAAAGGTTGCGCTAGCCAAACGCCATCCAATCCCCAGATCGGAGGAAATAGCAGAATAGCCGGTATCAAGAATAAAACCTGCCGACTTAGACTCAGAAACATCGCTTTCCATGCGACACCGATACTTTGAAAAAACTGGCTGATCGTAATCTGGGAACCGACAACGAAAAAGACCAGCATCGTCAGACGTAATCCATTATCCGTAATCGACACCAATTCGGCATCCGTCGAGAATACGCTAACGATCAGTCTCGGGAATAATAAACTGACGATACATCCTACCCCTGTAATCAAGGTCGATACTATAATAGACAACCGCAAGGTAGCCAATACCCGGTCATGATGCCCAGCGCCATGATTAAACCCGACAATCGGTTGCATCCCTTGGGCGATACCGATAATCAACATAACCAGCAGCATGGCGATACTGGAAATAATACCGCTGGCACCAATCGCCAAATCGCCTCCATTCTCTTTCAACGCATGGTTCATGATCACCACAACCACACTGCCCGCCAGCTGCATGGAAAATGGAGACATGCCGATCGTAAATATATTCCAAATAATGGAACCTTTCAACCGGAAATATTTCGTATGGAAACGTACAATACTATCCTTGCTGATAAAATGACTCATCACGAAAGCGGCACCGGCGGCCATGGAGATCACCGTAGCGATAGCGGCACCCTGTATCCCCATATCCAGCCAGAAGATAAAGATCGGGTCTAGGATCACGTTCAATACGGCACCGATCATCATCGTGAACATCGCCTTTTTCGGATATCCGGAAGCACGCATCACGGCATTAAAGCTAAAGCTTAATGTAGCCAGCAAATTACCCGGGATAGCGATATATAAATAGTCTTTCGCATAAGGTATCGTCTGCTCGCTTCCTCCGAACCACGTTAACAAATCATCCAAGAAAATCATACTGGGGATAATCGTCAAGGCTCCGATAATGAATGTCAAAGTGAAAGCGTTTCCTAATACATTATCTGCCAGATCATTCGCCTTACGGCCTAGATGAATGGAGACCCTTGTAGCGGCTCCCGCACCGATCAACATTCCAAATGCCTGCATAAAGAGTAGTATCGGGAAAGTCAAAGTCAATCCGGAGATAGCTAGCGCACCCACTCCTTGTCCGATAAATATACGATCTACGATATTATAAAGAGCATTAACCATGGTCCCGATAACGGCGGGAATCGCGTAATGTACCAACAAACGGCCTATATTCTCATTTTCCAGCCGCCATGTAATCTCATTTGACATATATAACTTATGATTTATGAATTATGATTGAGATCATCTCCGCCACACTTCCTACGATTCTCGTGCCCTCTTCCGCAGGGAACTGAATACGCAGGCTATCCGGAGCATTACAATAAACACTTATATAATCCTCGCTAACCAACGAGGGCTTAAAGCCATTCCGGATCAAGGCATTCCCAACCCAATAAGAAGTCATAAAATCCCCCTCAACCCCAATAAGCTTTGTTGGAGCTGCCGTATTCAATTTCCCGGTATTCGGATCAAACACGATTCCTTCCTTGCTAAAGAAAGTCTCGAAAGCTCCTCCCATAATCAAGTCCTCCGGCGTTCCACATGCCATTGGGCGACTTTTCTCCTGTAACCATAGACAGTCTCCCAGCTGGATCGCCAAATCAAGATCATGCGTCGATAGCAGAATCGCTTTTTGTTGCTCTACCGCTAAAGTATGTAACAAGACCATAGTCTCTATCCGACTTGTCACATCTAAAAAGGCCGTCGGCTCATCCAACAATATGATGGGGCATTGCTGTGCCAGCGCTTTGGCGATCATGGCTTTCTGACGCTCGCCATCACTAAGTTCCGACACATAATTATAAGCCTTATGAGCGATACCGGCGGCAGCAAGCGATTCCTCGATAATCCTGCGATCTTCCTGCCTTAATTGTCCGAAAAAGCCGGTATAGGGATGTCTTCCTAAAGAGACCAACTCGTAAACCGTTATTCCACCGGCATTTGTCTTCTCCGTGAGAACAACACCTACCATCCGGGAAAAATCACCTTGCGAGTAAGAGGCCAACGGCTTTCCTTTCAATTCGATCTCGCCCCCCAGAGAGGGCTGGAAGCCGCACAGCGTACGCAATAAGGTAGACTTTCCCGCACCATTCAACCCGAGAAGGCAAGTCACCTCGCCCGGATATAAATTCAAGTCGAGGGCATCATGCACCAACTTTAGGTGTCCACCTTTCAAAACATATCCAATACTCAGATTTCTTGTCCTTATAACTGGAATCCTTTCCATAACCACTAATTAAAATATTGAATATTTTTCCGGTTCACGATTACGTAAATAATAACAGGCGCCCCAAGCATAGGGGTAACGGCATTCAATGGCAGGATCGTATTACTGCCCGGTACCACCATCAGCATATTACATAGAAGAGCAACGCAGGAACCTGTCAGCATTGTAACTGGCACCAACATCTTATGATTGGAAGAGCCTAACATCAACCGGGCGATATGTGGAACTGCTAATCCGACAAAGGAAATGGGGCCGCAAAAAGCAGTAGTTGTAGCCGTTAATACTCCCGTACACAAAAGAATCGCAATCCGTGTTCGTTTGATCCGGATACCTAAATTAGCGGCATACATTTCTCCCAATAATAAGGCATTCAAAGGCTTGATCAGCAAGATCGCTAATAACAGCCCGATTAACGCACAAGTTCCAAAGAATGGTAATTGTTCCAAGGATACACCGGAAAAATTACCAAGCCCCCACATCACGAACGCATGTACCCGGTCTGTAGATGAATAATAATTCAAGATAGAAATAACCGAAGAAGCTAGATAGCCAATCATGATTCCGATAATCAGAAGCATGACATTATTCTTCACTTTTGCCGAAAAATAGATAATCAGTCCCAGTATCACGCAAGCCCCCACAAAGGCCGCGAGGATTACCGCCATATATCCGCTGATCGGCCAATCCGTGAACTGCCCCAACGTACCACCGAAATAGAGCATGATAGCGGCTACTCCAAGATTAGCGCCATCACTAATGCCCAATATGGAAGGTCCCGCCAACGGATTCCGGAACAATGTCTGTAATAGCAACCCGCTGGTAGCCAAGGAAGCCCCCGCCAATAATGCGGTTATAGCCTGAGGCAAACGAGATTGCAACACGATATTCTGCCATGCGATCTTATCAGATCCCTTCCCCAGCAAAATATCCATCACGTGATCCAAAGGAATCGGTACGGCCCCATACGCCAGCCCTCCCACAAAGAGCACCAAAAGAACCACCCCCAACAACGGATAAAAAAGCAGTGCTTGTTTGTTCATGGCGCGAAGGTATACAAAAAAGCGGAGTTATGTTATACTTCTCCCTACCTCACGAAGAAAACCAAAATATTGCTCACGTACGCAATTATTAGGAATACACATTCTTAAACGATCGCCTCGAGTACCACACATCGTAAGCAAACCGTAATAATAAAGTAGACTACGGAAATTATCTATATCCGTTACCCGTTCGGCAGGAAAGGATGTATGTAAGTCCACCAAGATCTCTCCTTTTGCCGCGATTTCCTCGATGGTACCCATACGATTTTCCTCCTGTACAGAGTCACGATCAATACGTGCCAGCATCTTCAGCTTACTATAGTCCGTTCGGATATTCTTATCGGCCATTTCTACCGGGGAACAATGAAAATCAACTTGCCAACGTAAATAATACAAAGTCATATCACAGTTAAAAATCCGATCGTCACCCAAGCTCTCTCTTGCGAAACAGTAATTATCATACCAAGGCTTCATTTCCGTAATCATAGCCTCAGCATCCCCTTTGAGCATATCGTTCTGCTGATAATAACGGAACATCTCACGAACATCCGTTTCATCAAAACCCATCATGACATTAAAACGAGGATCTACCGAGATATTCCAGTCTATATTATATCCACTCGACAAATCATCCAGCGTCACAGGGCTTACCCCCATCATGAATATACGGTCAAACATTCCCTTGAATTGTTTGAAATACTCCCGGTAGAAACCACTGGCGTGAGTCAAGTCATGAAACATTCGCTGCCCATGCTCACTCAATATCACATTGGTAAAGTTGTCGTACTCATCTATAATGAGATACAGGGGATATCCCTTTTCCTTCGCTTTTACCTCTATGTAAGCCAGCTTAGACTTCGCGCTTTCTATATGCTCGACGGTCTCCTTAAAATCAGCGTCATAATAAGCTGCGTACACATGCGCGAACTGATTAATGATTAAGCCACAATAGTCATTGAAGCTTGTCATCAGGTCCGCTCCCGGCATCGAACAGCCCGCTTTAGAGAAATCGAAATAAAGTACCTGATACTTATTCCTTTCACCGGTTGGATGCGTACCAATCCAGAGATCTCCAAAATATGCATCAAAATCATCCTGACGCAATATATCATAATACGTACGCATCATGCTAAGGAATACGCTCTTGCCAAACCGTCTCGGACGGATCAAGAAAAGATAGCTAGGCATCTTCTCGATAAGCGGAAGGTACATCGTTTTATCCACGAAATAGAAATTACCATTCCTTATTCGATTGAAATCTGATATTCCGTAAGGGATTCCTTTCACTTGACTCATACTGAAAATATTTTGTTGTTTGGCAAAGTTAAGGCATTTTATGGAACAAGCATTATAATATAATGAAAGATGATACATCTTATCGCTGCAACATGATACATCTTGTTATTGTAAGATGATACATCTTATAGGGAAAAGACGCATCATCTTTCATGGGGATAAATTTGGTAGGGTCCCATACGCCAGTCCCTCTGCAAAAAGCCTCAAAAGCCCCCCTAATAATCGATAAAAAAGCAACGTCTGTTTGGGGCAGTAGAACCTCAGTGGGGATAGGCGTATGAGTTAGCTATACCCACCCTTTTGATCAAGGAGAATTTCATCCGTATCGGCACAAGCGATAAGCACTAGTGCCTAGGACCTGCACAAGTAGTCCTTACGGCCCACGCCGGTAGTCGCGCATAAAAAAGGTTGTGCCAGTGTTTTGGCACAACCTTCTGCTCTTGTCTCTTTTATTTTCCAATGGATCTTCGGATTCATAGAATCCAAATACATCAGATTATACAAAACGAGCTAGACAAAGTATAAGCATACCTCATCTAGCTCCGAAAAATCCTTATTTGAACGCAGGATAACCCGGGTTCTGAGTCAATTTATCGTTAGATTGATAAGCATCTTGAGATATAGGGAACAATTTCAAATAAGCATCTGTCTTTCTCACACAATTTGAAGCAGCCCACATACCTTTGTCATAGACCCCGAAACGGATATCATCCTGACGGTTGTGCATCTCCCAAGACAATTCGAGTCGACGCTCAAGAAGGATATCATCCAGCGTAACAGTAGCGTAATTGTGATTGGAATCACCAAACGCACGTTCACGGACTTGATTAACCAAGCTTGTGGCCTCAGACGCACTACCACCACTACGAAGCAATGCCTCTGCTTTCATTAAAAGAACATCCGCATAACGGAACACATGGAAGTCATTACCCATAGCGTCTGTCAAAGTCGTTGAGTACGGCCATTTTTGGCAACGTGCGCCATCGTGCTGATTTACCGCTCCCCAAGTTGTTCCATCATATTCCGTACCAGCCAACATAGTAACATCGATCGTATGGTTCAACAAGAAACCATGGTCTGTCTCAATAGGCTCACCGGTCGAGGCATTATACATCTGGCCGATCAAGAATGTAGCTTCCTTACGAGGATCGTCATCAGAGAACAATTTAACATATTCCGGCTGCGCACAAACACCATTCCAAGCAGAAACACCGTTAGAAAGAGCCAACTGATCTTTGTAGTGCAACGTACGGTTCATCAATTGCCAACGATTATCCTTATCCGTATCCGTCTCTGAGAACGGAGCGGCCAAGATCGCCTCACGAGAACTCTCGTTCGTCAAGGAGAAGTTTGCCTTAAAGTCCGGCTCTAATATATAACCCATCGCCATCACCTTGTCGCAACACTCTGCGGCCATCTGGTAAGCATTGTTACAACTTACACCCCAAGCTTCCGCATTCAAATATAATTTAGCCAACAACGTATAAGCTGCACCTTTCGTAAACTTAGCATAACCATTTTCACGACCCGGACAAGTTTCCGCAATCTCTGTCACTTCTTTAATCAACCAATCAAACACGGCCTGGCGAGGTTGGCAAGCCGGAAGTTCCTTATCCGCATAATCAGTAACCAATGGAATATTGCCCCAATCGTCCATCATCTTGTAAATCCAAAAAGCACGGATACCTCGGATTTCAGATGTATATAGAGACATCTGTTCGTCCGATAAGAAATCAGAAGATTCCACTACCTTCAAGTTGGCATTACAAGTACCGATAGCCTCAGAAGCCGTAGACCATGCTCCCTTGATCACAGAAGTCTGCGAAGTCCATGTGTGCATGTAGATCTCACGATACTGACCACCATCATACCAGTCGCCACCCTTACGGGTAGGAGTAACAGCATCAGATCCCGACATCACATCCAGCGCAATAAAATTTCCATCCGCAGGATAATTCTTCAATGTCTTATACACGGTCCCTACCAACACACTGATCTCCGAATCAGTATAACCGAATGAATCCGCAGGGACATTATCGTATACCGTTTCATCCAAGTTCGTACACGCTGGCATAGAAAAAAGGAGAGCCGTGCCAGTCAAGAACGATATTATATTTCTTTTTTTCATAACGAATGCATTTAAAATTAGAATGATAAGTTAACACCAAATGTAAATGAACGAGCCTTCGGCATATAGTTACGCGGTTCGATACCCGGTGACAGACCGGCATCCGTATCGCTAGCCTCGCCACGGAAGAGTTCCACTTCCGGATCCAAACCGGAATAGCTTGTGATTACGAACAAGTTCTGAGCAGCTACATAAATACGGGCTTTGTCTAGCCAATCAATCTTCTTCGTATTGAATGTATAACCAATAGACATATTATCCAAACGGGCGAAAGAGGCATTCTCCAAATAATATGAGCTTACACGTGAATTCTCTCTCAGTAACATCAAGTCATCACCTTTCATAGCGTTAGCTCCGGCTACATAGGTATTATTACCATAAGCGGCACGCGGGTTGTTCAACAACTTGCCACCGATCTGCCCACGTAAGAAGAAGCTGGCATCCCAATTCTTCCAAGTGAAGGTATTGTTCCATCCAAATGTCAAATCCGGCTGGGAATCACCTACGTATGTACGGTCATCGTCCGAGATTTGTCCATCCTTATTGACATCTTCCATAATAAACTTACCGTTTTCATCAATGCCGTTACATTTCAACATAAAGAACTGACCGACCGGATAGCCTTCCTCTACCACATGAGAAGTCACGCCGGAAGCGCCGCGGATCCACGGATCACCTACATAAACACGGCTTGTTGAAAACAGGTCGTTAGACAACTTCGTGATCTCATTCTTATTGTGAGACAAATTAATAGAAGTATTCCAGTTAAAGCTCTTATTTCGGATCACGTCTAAGTTCAACATGACCTCGATACCCTTATTGCTCATATCACCAACGTTGGCAGCGATCTTTTTATACACATACGTTGGAGTCGGTACAGCATAGTCATAAAGCATATCGGAAGTCTTCTTACTATAATATTCTACCGTACCGCCCAAGCGACCGTTAAATAACTGGAAGTCTACACCAATATTAAACATAGCAGTTGATTCCCACTTCAAATCCGGGTTCGGGTTCTGCGTGATACGGAAAGAGGTAGATGTACCACCACCGTTATAATAAGTACCATACGGCTGATATAACTCCAAGCTCTTATAAGGCTTCAAACCATCTTGATTACCTGTCACACCATAACCAGCACGCAACTTCAAGTCGTTCAACCAACTGATATCCTGCATAAAGGCCTCTTGAGAAATACCCCAAGCAGCAGATACAGACGGGAACCATCCCCATTTATGATTAGCACCGAACTTAGAAGAACCATCACGACGCATCGTAGCGGTGATCATATATCGCTCATCGTAGCTATAGTGCGCACGAGCAAAGAAAGAGATCAATTTATAGTCATTCTTGCTGGAAGTCACATTACCGATCTTCAAATCGTTACCAGCTTGGATAGAGTTGGCACCCATAGATGCTACAGAGAACTGTGTTGCCAAAGATTCTTGCGACTGATAACCGTTGGTTTCCCAAGAATAACCCAGCAAAGCGTTCAGTTTATGTTTTTCCTCCGCACCGAAAGACTTGTTATAGTCGGCCGTCCATTCCATCAACTCACGATCCCATACGAAGTTACGTCTCTTGGCATAGCCATTCGAGCTATCACCCAAAGAGTTTCCAGCACCACCACCTAACGCATTGTCGGGGCTTTCCCATTGGCTATAATCGCTAGTATAACGACTCTTATATAAGTTCGCCTTTACGTTCAGGCCCTCAATTACTTCAAACTGCACATCGCCTTGTCCATAGAAATAATTATTTTTGAATAATTTGTAGTTTTCATCTTGGGCTTTCACCATGTTACCTTGGTTATAAGCGTTGTCGTTACCCGTAAAATAAGAGCCATCCTCATTGTAAATCGGAACGACCGGAACATTATTGTAAGCAGCGATGAAATAGTCGGCAAACGTAGCTTGCATATCTGTCAAGGTAGCAGCTCCCGTCAAACCAATACGCAAACGATCATTGATTGCTCGTTGCTGGAATTGGAAGCGGAAACTGTGACGCTTCATCCAGTTATCGCGAGCGATACCCTTACGGTCTAAGTAAGTATAAGACGCACGATAGTTACTTTTGGAAGAACCTCCAGACAATGACAAGGCATGATTCTGAGAAATACCCGTACGTAATAAAGCACCGAACCAATCAGTATCAGCGTTATATTTGTCATATTGCGAGATGTCACTACCCAATTGTTTGTTCACATCACGCCATTCGGAAGCATTCAGCATATCCGGTTTGTTAGCAACCTTATCCATTGTCACATAACCATCATAATTAATCTGAGTCTTAGCTCCCGAACCTCTCTTGGTCGTAATCAAGATAACACCACCTGCGGCACGAGAACCATAGATAGCAGCAGAAGAGGCATCCTTCAATACGGAAATAGACTCGATATCTGAAGGAGAAACCGTAGACATATCACCACCGGGAACACCATCGATAACGATCATAGGACCTTGATCGTTTTGCAAGGTAGAAGTACCACGCAAACGAATCTGAGAGCTACGAGTCACATCACCAGAGCCAGAAGTAATCTGCAAACCAGCCACTTTACCTTGTAGCAAATCTGAAGCATCACGATTAACACCCTTGTTGAAGTTTTCCTCGGAGACATTGGCTACAGATCCGGTAATCTCCTTACGAGTCTGCGTACCATAACCGATCGCAACAACCTCACCCAAATTTACTACGGATGGAGCTAATTTAACGTCCACTTTGTTACGTCCTTTAACACCTTCTTCCAAAGTGTTATAACCAATAAAAGAGAATTGAAGAACGGCTTTTTTCAAGTCGTTAAGCGTTAGAGTGTAATTACCGTCAATATCGGTAATCGTACCATTGGTAGTCCCCTTTTCTACAATGTTCGCACCGATGATGGGCTCACCTTGTTCATCTAGAACTTTTCCTTTAACAGCGCCAGATTGGGCAAAAGCCGCTGTCATGCAAAAAGACATCAACACTGAAAGTATCACTACCTTACAGCGTCTGAAAGAATCAAATGTTTTCTTTCGTTGCATAATTACTTAATTTTTAGGTTAACAATCATTGAATTCACAAACACAATTGAGAATTTTCGAGGCAAATATAATAACTTTTTTAAAATTAAACCATGATAATGTAAAAAAACATTACATAAAACCATCCATACTTTGTTTTGATGATTGATTTATTTCACTCTATTGTGTAATACTCATATGGTACCTGATATACCTAGATGCTACCATGCTTGATTTTTTATTACGGAAAAATATTGAATATGTTTGATATTAACAAAGTATACGTAGCATGATTCTAAACCATGGTACTAGATGAACTTGGTGAACCCATCATCGGTGCGAACATCGTAGAAAAGGGAACTACCAATGGTACTATCACTGACATGGACGGTAACTACAGCCTTACCGTAAATGATTTAAAAAAGGCTGTTCTTCAAGCATCCTTTATTGGTTATAACACGATCGAAGAGAGTGTTAAAGGACGTAGCACGGTAGAGATTAAGTTATCTCCATCCGTAGTAAACTTAGGAGAGGTCGTGGCGATCGGTTACGGTACGCAGACCCGTAGGGAGATCACAGGATCCGTGGCGAACGTATCCGAAGAAAGTTTTAACAAAGGTATCACACGTGACGCTTCCGACTTGTTGCAAGGCAAGGTAGCTGGTTTGACGATCACTTCCGGCTCCGGTGATGTGACGCGTGGATCTACGATGCGTTTGCGTGGTACATCCACGTTGCAGAACGACCAAGGTCCGTTAATCGTTATCGATGGTATTCCCGGTGGTGATATGTCGACGGTAGCTCCTTCCGATATCGAGTCTATCTCCGTCTTGAAAGATGCCTCCTCCGCCGCTATCTACGGCTCTCGTGCCGCTGGTGGTGTAGTATTGATTACGACCAAGAGAGGTTCTGGCTCCAAGACACAAATCAGCTATGATGGTTATGTTGCCTTTGATCAGATGGCCAATAAGCCCGATTTAATGAATGCGGACGAATGGAGAGGTTACGCAAATAGCAAAGGTCTAGACTATAGCGTATACGACCAATATGGTGCCGACACAGATTGGTTTGATGAACTGACTCGTACCGGAGTTTCTCAGAACCATTCAATCTCTTTGTCTGGTGGTGGTTCTAAGAACAACTATCGTGCGTCCTATACCTATTTGGATCGAAATGGTATCATGCGCGATAACGATATGCAACGCCATAGCTTCCGCTTCCAGTTCCAGCAGCGTGCGATCAATGACCGTTTGCGTATTGGTTTGGCTGGATCTGCTACCTTGACAGACTCACATGTTCCGAATGGTGACAACTTCGTGTTGGCATACAGCATGTTGCCTGTTTACCCAGTTTATAACGCTGATGGTTCTTACTTCACGAAAGTTAATGCGGAGTATGACCAAGGTAATCCTGTTCAAAACCAAAATCTGAACGAGCGAAAAAACAGCAACGTTTA
This sequence comes from Parabacteroides sp. AF27-14, assembly GCF_003635425.1. NCBI lineage: Bacteria > Pseudomonadati > Bacteroidota > Bacteroidia > Bacteroidales > Tannerellaceae > Parabacteroides > Parabacteroides sp. AF27-14. Next base: position 145,723 of record NZ_QTLZ01000004.1, on the reverse strand, counting down.
TTTTTATGGTGCCGGTGATATCCAATTTGAGATTATCAACGGATTGAACATCAAGGCAAATTTATATAAGAGCCGTTTCTCTAATGAGTATAGCCGCTATGACGACTCTCGTACGACGGTCGGACAGGGTAATAATGGCTTTGCGCAAAAACGTAATCGGGCATGGGATCGTAACTTGATGGAGTGGACTTTGGACTACAATAAGTCTTTTGGTGCGGACGAAAAACATAAATTGAATGCGATTCTCGGTTACTCTTGGGAGGATAACACATATTCTTATTTCTTCGCTCAAAACCGCAACTTTTTGATCAACGATTTGTCATATAACGCTTTGCAATCCGGAGCCGGATTAAAGACAGGCGACGTTGAGTCTGGTAAGAACTACTACAAATTGATCTCTATGTTCGCCCGCGCTCACTATAGCTATGACGAGCGTTATATGATTACGGCTACCGTCCGTCGAGATGGTTCCTCTAAGTTCGGTGCGAATCATAAATGGGGTACGTTCCCCTCTGTTTCCGCAGCTTGGGGTATCTCACAAGAGGCATTCATGCAAGACGTAAACTGGATCAATGACTTGAAGTTACGTGCGGGCTACGGTGTTACCGGTAACCAAGATGGTTTACAGCCGTATAAGAGCATGGAGCTTTATGGCATGTCCGGTATCTATTATGACAATGGTAATTGGGCTACATCTTATAAGATTTCCCAGAATGCCAACCCGGATTTGAAATGGGAGTCTACGGCTATGTTAAACATCGGTTTAGATTTCTCTTTGTTCAATGGCCGTTTAGGTGGTACAATCGAATGGTATGACAAACGTACATCAGACATGCTTTATACTTACAAGGTTCCGACTCCTCCGTATGTTTACGACCGTATGCAAGCCAATGTAGGTGATATGAAAAATACAGGTATCGAGGTTTTGTTAAACTTAGATGTGATCCGTAACAAGACATTCAACTGGAATATGTCATTGAACTTGTCCCACAATAAGAATGAAATCACGAAGTTGTCAAGCGATCTTTATACGACAGACCGTATTTATACAGGCGATCCATGGATCCGTGGTGCTTCTGGCGTAACTTCTCACGTAGTAGAGGAAGGCCGTCCCGTAGGACAATTCTTCATGCTGGAATGTACGGGTATCAAGGACGGAAAATATATCATTACGGATTTGAACGGTGATGGTGAGATCTCGGACGATGACCGCACATACGTAGGAGACGCACAACCAGACTTGACATTTGGATGGCAAAATAATTTCACTTGGAAGAACTGGGATTTCAGCTTCTTCTTCCGTGGAATGATCGGCAACAAGGTATTGAACAACCCGCGTGCGGCTTATGCGAATAATACGTACTTGATCGGTACAAACGCATTAGATGATGAATTGACTTATACGATGAAAGAATCTTCTCGCGTATGTTCTTATTATTTGGAGAATGGTTCGTTCATCCGTTTGGATAACTTGGCCTTAGGTTACACCTTCGATACGAAGAAGATTAATTGGTTGGATAAAGCTCGTCTTTATTTCGCCGCTCAGAACTTATTCGTAATTACTGGATACAAAGGTTTAGACCCAGAGGTTGAATTGTTCCGTGGTGAATCTTCCGATACGGATGCTGGTTTGTCTCCGGGTATTGAGCCTCGTCAATTCTTCCCGAAGGCACGTACCTTCACATTGGGTGTTAATTTAACTTTCTAAATTAAATCGTTATTAATTATGAATAAAAAATCAATTATATCATTATTTACTGGTGCTGCACTAATGTTTTCCATGCCCTCCTGTACGGATTTGGATGAAACGGTGTATGATAAGATTCCAGCAGAAAACTTCGGTAAAACCGATGGTGAAATCAATTCGATCATTGGCCCTGCATACAATACATTTAAAAGATATTTCTCTGACGCATGTATTGCTTTATCGGAATGCTCAGGAGATATGGCGGTCGTACCTACCCGTAAAGGTGGTGACTGGTATGATGGTGGTCAGTATCGTGAGTTACACATGCACGCATGGACTGCGAATACCTCAGCCGTGAAAAACGCATGGTCAAGATCTACGGAAGCGATCTCTGCTTGTAACTTAATTTACGAGACTATTAGTACTTCCGCATTGGAAGAATCCGCAAAAGCTAGAGCGTTAGCGGAAATCCGCGGTGTACGTGCGTTCTGGATTTATTACCTGATGGATAATTGGGGAAATGTTCCATTGAGTATAGATTACAATGACACAGAACTGCCCACTTGCAAAACAAGGAAGGAAGTTTATGATTGGTTGGTTAAAGAGGTAAACGAGATCAAGGACTTGCTTCGTGAAGATGTTTCTGACGCTAGTTATGGAAAATTCACGAAAGGTGCCGCTTATACCTTATTGGCAAAGTTGTACCTAAACGCAGAGGCTTGGGGCGTAGACTCTCCTCGATATAAAGAGGCCGCTGACGCTTGTGATGTCGTGATGGGGCTTCCTTATATATTAGAGGCTAACTGGAAAACAAATTTCCAAGTAAATAACCAACAATCAAGAGAAGCTATCTTGGCTTGCTGCTTTAGTGCGAACGATACGGAATGGCAAAATCAATTACATTACCGTACTTTGCACTATAAAGATAATATACCTCTTGGAGCTACTTTCAGCGCATGGAACGGTATTTGCGCACAGCCGGATTATGTATTGCTATTCGACAAGGAAGATCCTCGCTATGAAGGCTCTTTCTTAGTAGGTCCAAGTATCGACCCTGCTACTGGGAAAGTGTTGATCACGGCACACGACCGTCCTTTGATACACACTCCGGAAGTTACAGTTATCCCCGGAACGGAACGTGATGGTACGATTTGGGGTGACGTGAACCAAGAAGACGGCGCTCGTTGTAACAAATGGACTTTCGATAAGTCCTTAACTAATGCGATGGAGAATGATTTCCATATCTTCCGTCTGGCTGATGTATATTTGATGAAAGCAGAGTGTTTGATACGCACAGGAGGCAACAATGCGGAGGCTACACGTTTGGTCAATGCGGTCCGCGAACGTGCTTACGGTAACTCTAACCACAATTACGCATCCGTAGATCTAGAAAAGATCGCCTTAGAACGTAAGTTCGAGTTGGCATGGGAATGCCACGCACGTCAAGACAATATTCGCTTTGGAACTTTCCAAAACGCTCGTTGGCTGAAATCTGAAACGAAAGGGAAAGACTACATGAATATCTTCCCGATCTCTCAAGACGCATGGCAAACGAACCAGAACTTAAAACAGAACCCGGGTTATCCCGCATTCTAAAATATTCTATGGGCTAGATGAGACTTTTTAGGTTTCGTCTAGCCCTTTTTGTATAATCTTAAAATAATACGAACATGAAGAAGTATTTGATTTTACTTGCGATGTTACTCGTCGCCGTTGCGAACTATGCGGAAAAGCCCGCTAATTATGTGGAAGCCTCCCAAGAAGCGTATAGAGCTTCTGACCCTCTGATGCTAGAAGGATATTTTACAGGTGATACTTTCTCCGGGCAGATTGAGTTGATGACCGCAAACCAGATTCCCGGATACAATACACCCACAAGGCTTACAATTGTCGTAAGTAATCCCGTATTATCTTCCTATAATTGGTCTGTCTCCGGTAATGGTATATCATCTTATATCTCTGATAGCCATTTATGTGAAATATTCTTCAAGACAGGAGGATCACGTGGCTGTACGGTTACTCTATCAGGTCCTCTTGCGTCTACCGGTCAACAGGTGACAAAGGTTTTCGGATTCTATTGATGTTGAAAGTGAAGACATTCTTAGAAAGTAATGCCCCGTCACCAACTTATTCGTAAGTCTGTGACGGGGCGTTGCTTGTTTTGTATCTTCTATTATTCTATTGGATATTTGTCAATACCATAGACCTTTTTTATATGAGGATCAATGTAGTAGATTCTTTGCCTCTTCTTGTCCCCCGATCTTGAATATTGCGCTCTTACCTACTAGGCGTTTGAAAGAATGAACGTGTGCCCAAATGCTTATGGGCATTAGGGGAGCGTTACAGTATGTCCGATACCCTATCTGTCAGGAACTACCGCTCCATCCTCTCCTTCTCCTTTATCAACCCATTCCGATACGCATAAAGCAGTTTCTCCAAGTCCTTGATCTGGCTTTGAAGATCCGCACCCTTATCCGTATCTTTCACCATCTGGCGATGGGAGCTTAATTCTACCACGATCGTAGTGGATTTGATATCCAAGCCTTCCTCGATCGCTTTCGCCCGGGATTCGAAGGGTTCGTGTTGCACAAGCTGGAAACCACGGGAGTGATATACTAATGTATAGCCCGCGATACCGGTTTCCAAATGATACGGACGGGAGAAACCGCCATCGATTACCAACATCTTGCCATTCGCCTTGATGGGATTCTCACCTTGATTGGAACGGACAGGGACATGTCCGTTGATGATATGCCGATGCATACCGGTCACCCCAAACTCATCCAATATCCTATCACAAATTTCCTCTTGCTCTCGTAACGTATAATAAGCGCCTTTTTCCTCCTTATGAGTCTCGGCCTCTTCGATAAAGGCACGCTCGAAAGTAGCCATCTTGCTTTTATCGAATAACGGAGAGTCCTTGCCGCCCCAAAGATACCAGATATAATCATGCGCATATTCCACTTCTTCCTGCTCCCCGGTCTTGAAATAAGCCGTACGGATCAGTTGGTCTACACGGTCCAACAAAGCACGGCCCTTATAATCCTGCCCCAAGATACGTACTGACTTAAACGTCCCATCCGGATTCATCGGGATAGAGGCATGAAACAGTAAATTGGAATTACAAACCTGATACATTCCCCCATGCCGGAAGAAACAACGCATATGCTTTTTCATCTTCTCGCTGCTCTCAAAAGAATGCAAGATCTTTCGGATCAAATCCTCCTCCTCAATAGAAAGACGATACGGATCTTTCGGGTCTAAAGTAGGCCAGTTAGTATCTTTAAGCGTATAATCCTTTCCATCGATATGAACCACTCCCCGCTTCAGATCGATATGGTGCAACAACATCCGGTCATCCATCTCAAACTCCGGACGGCGGCGGATGATCTCACCCTCCAGCTTGAACTGGATGATGGTGATCGCCTTGTGCATCTGGGCGATCAAACGGGTGGTCTTCTCATCCATTGCATTATCGGCGAACTTTGTTTTCGGCATGAATAACGCACAAGGGTCATCCCCGTACGCCTCCATCGCGAAAGTGGCCAACGGCAAAAGATTGATGCCATATCCATCCTCTAAGGTAGCCATATTACCAAAGCGTAAACACATACGAATCACGTTGGCGATACTTACCAAATTACCGGAAGCGGCTCCCATCCATAAGATATCATGATTACCCCATTGAACATCGAAATTATGGTAATCGCAAAGGATATCCATGATCAGATGAGCGCCCGGACCCCGATCGTAAATATCGCCGATGATATGTAACAGGTCGATTGTCAACCGTTGGATCAAGTTACACATAGCGATAATGAAATCGTCCGCACGTCCCGTGGAGATGATCGTACAAATAATCTGATCCACATAAGCGGATTTATTCGGCTCTACGGAAGACTCGTGCAATAACTCCTGAATAATATAGGAGAACTCCTTGGGTAAAGCCTTACGTACTTTCGAACGGGTGTATTTGGAGGACACGTTCCGGCAAACACGTACCAATTGATTCAAGGTCACTTGATACCAATCTTCCAGATCTTGCTCTTGGCTCTTAATCAGTTCCAGCTTATCCTCCGGATAATAAATCAAGGAACAAAGCTCCTTCTTCTCGGATTCCCGGAGCGTATTACTGAAAATCTCGTTCACCTTGCGCTTTACGGCACCGGAAGCGTTTCTCAGCACATGGCTAAAGGCTTGATCCTCGCCATGTAAATCACTCAAGAAGTGCTCCGTACCCTTCGGTAGGTTCAAGATCGCCTCCAGATTAATGATCTCCGTACTGGCATCCGCGATCGTCGGGAAACTCCGTGCCAACAATTGCAAATACCGTAAATCATTTTGTACAGATTCGGCTATAATATCTTTTGTCATCTTATCTCTTATTTATACGCGAATATAAATAGATCCGGTCATTTAAACCGAACCTGCTCCGGTTTATTTTTCTCGGCTACTTGCTGGATCTCATAGGGGCTGACCTCTACGGCGCCTTTCGTCAATTCCGGAATATTGTAGGAATACAACTGATAGTCATACTTATCCGGATCTTCTTGAGGCAATAAGAACGGTTTCGAAGGCTTACCATCTTTCCCTATATAACAAATATAAGGTAAAGTATATAAACCGTTATCCCGGCGGCTACTAAATACGACCCAATCACTATTACTACTCCAAGAATGATAGCTATCCGTATCCGGGCTATTCAACGCAGACATATCCATCGCTGTCCGATTCTCCAAATCCATCATCCGGATCTCCGCATCCGGGTGCCAAATAGGGAACTGCCCATAAGCGGTTTCCGTGTACATCAGGAAACGCCCATCGGGAGAGATACGGGGAAATGTATAGCTCAAGCTATCCGCATGTACCAACGTATCGATCGGGAAGCTGATCTCGCCACGATCCGGATCGAACGCGACACGGCAGAGATTATAACGTACCTTATCATAATTCTCCGGCATCTTCTGGGCCGGGGCCGTACAGAAATAAAGCCATTTACCATCCGGAGAGAACGCGGGGAAAGTCTCGAATGCATCTTTTGTGATCAATGAGGCTTTCGAAAGGATTTCTTTGTTTTTCACGTCATACACCACCACATCGGACTCCAAGTCGAACACTTCCATCTTTTTCTCTTTCACGGAATGGAAAAACTGTTTGATATCATTTACCGATGTGGTGATATAGCGCCCGGAAGGATGCCAGAAAGGATACGTCATATTACTGATCGTCCCATTCGTTTTCGTATTCAATTTACTGATTTTCTTGTCTTGGACAATATAAGTTCCCCCATTCGCCGCACGCATATGGAACATCATCTGCCCCGGATCTCCCATACAGAACGAATGGCAGTTCATACAATTATAGCCGGTCATATCGTTACGGATAATCGGCTGTTCGTCAAACGACTCCAAATTCCGCTGATAAATACCCACAATATGCCATTTCTCGTATCCCGGCTCTATCAAACGGTATACTAAATGAGAGTCGATCGCTTGATCACTGATATAGACAGAGAATGGTGCCCATTTAGTCCACTCATCACCTATCTTCGTGGCGATCGTAACAAAAAAGGCTTTTCCACGGTTCGCACGTGTCAAGCGAATCCAATCCTTCATCTTAAAACGGATCGTATTTGTCCCATGATATTCAAATACTTCCGACTCACTACCTTCTATTTTCGCATAGCATTCATCCGCTGGTACATTTATCCGGAAATTCAACGGAGCTATATTATAAGGTATAGTCGTCCCTTTATAATCCGGAAAAATAGGAGGCGGGGACATACGTTCGTTCGTGACATTCGTAATGCCTTCCGGATGCAAGGACCAAAAGCCTAAATATACGACTATAGTGAGAACTTGTATTATTAGATATCCGATCACAAAATTTCGGACGATCTTTCTTTTCTTTGTATTATCCATGTATTATTGTCGTTTAGGAGTCGGGATAAATTGAGCGTAATAATAATAGGTATCACCAAACTGTTGCTTCAAGGCTGCCGGCGGCATAGAGCGTGCCACTTTCATGAATTGCAGGAAGCGATTCTGCACCTCCTGACTGATCGGGAAGCTCCGGAACGCCTCCGGATCTTTCTGTACGGCCGCGAAGAACAAGCAAATAGCTTCTTGATAAAGCACCGGGAATGCCTCACCCCGTTCTTTCATCAATTCCATATAATGCATAAAAGTCATCAAATCCTTATAAACCAAAAGATATCCCATCCCATATTCGAAAGCCGGACGGTTATCGGCATGATCGTCGATCAAAAAAGCCAATGCGTTCGGAAAGATCAAGGTCAGGTCCAAAGGATTATCGGTAATCGGAAGCATCGCCCGTTTTGCCGCTATCCAATCTTCCGACGCACAAGCCACGGAGTCCAATAATGGACGTTGAGCGGTTGCCCAATCCCGGTAATGCGGGTTCGATTCCAGTATCTTGATATATTTTTCCGCCGCACGATATTCGCCGGTTACCAGATAAGTCTCCACCAAACGCTTCATCAAACGAGGTTGCACGCAACGTTGTGAACTTAATACCCCCACAAAGGCGAAACGTTGGGCGGCGTTCACTTGCCCGACTTGCCAAGCCACCTCACTCGCCTCGATCAATCCCATCCGGCTTTTCGGATCGTGCGGAATAAAACCACCCTCACCGATCTGGGGGAAACGCATCAAATCGGAAGTAAAACGTCCGGTTTTAGACAAAGCCAAGTTCAGATAAATTAAGGCATCCATATCCCGGACCGAATGCGCACGAGCATGTGAGACAATCTTCTGCCATTCTCCCAGCCGTGCATAGTAATCATACCGATAGGCCTGCTCCATCGGGTCTTTCTTATAGAGAATCCCGGCGACCATCGCTATCAAAAGAAAAACGTAAGAAACGATTCGTTTCCAAGATTCCTTACGGATAAAAACCCGGTTCCTTACATAATAAAGAATTAAAACGATCAAAGGATACAAAAGCCCGATATATCCTAAAGAATTAGGTATCGGATATTCGGGATGGCATAGATGTTTGCTGAAGAACGCTTCCCGCATCGGAAGAATATAAACCGTACGCATGGCGATCAACGGTAGCAAACCTCCCCAAGCGATAGCGATAATGGCTACTCCAAAACGAGCCTTATCCTCTTTAGCACAACACTCATAAACCGCGATCAATAAGGCCAACAATAAATTAGCGGGTGCCGCAAAAAAAATAAGAGCCCCCCAAAAACAAGAAGCCAAAGAGATAACGAAGCCAATCAATCTTGATTGAAGTATACAAATACGCAAGAACCTGCACGAAAGCGAGCATCGTCAACAAGGCGATTGACTCCTGCGGATAGATCCAAATTAAAAAAGAGGGAAGAATAGCCGCCAACATAGAGGCACGCACCCCACAAGCTTTTAAGTAAAGGAAAAAACAGCCGGAGATCAGTCCTAATAATAAAGCGATCACTACCGAAGCCCCATAAGGATGGATAAACGCAAGCGATAAGAACTCAGTCACATATTCATTCAATCCACCCGGTTCGGCCAATCGGTCTTGGAAATAACTACCGGTAGTCTGAAACATCATATACTGCTCCAGAAAACGATACCAATACCGAAAATTCAACTCTATGAATAGGAAACTACCTATAATAAAAAGGAATAGTATAATGGTATTATTGTTAACAAATAGTCTATTCTTCATTCTCCAACTGTTTTTCGGATCGTAAAGATAGAAAGTATATAGAAGACGGCAAAAGAAAAAGTTTAATTATTATATTGAACACGGAATACACGAAACACACGGACTGATACTATATACCTCAGTGTATCGCTGTGTGTTCCGTGTGTTCCGTGTTCAATCCTGTACTTACATCTGCTGCTCGCCGCCGCCAGAGCCGCCGCTCTTCACATCATCGTTATTGATACCGCGTTTTACTTTCTTGATAGCATCTTTCAAGGTACCGAAACGATAGGATACGCTAACTTGTAACATGCGCATCGTTCGGTAATTGGTCTCACGGCGGAAGAACGTATCGTCTGAAGAAGTGTTTTCCATCTTCATTCGTTTCCAGAACGGGTTCTGGAAAGACAACTGAACCGAGAGCTTTTTCTTCAAGAAATCCTTATTTACGGAGATTCCCGTAAAATAGAATGGAGAACGTTTACCCTGCAACTGAATCCAAGGAGAGAAATATCCTCCATGCAAGTTCAAGCGAAAATCCATCGGGAAATTAAACTGCGTACCGGCGAATATACGTCCGCTGAAACCACTGTTCGCCATATCATTCATATCGCTCTTCAAATCCGTATAATCCACACCTCCATTCATATAAATACGGAACAAAGGAACCGGGTTCCAATTTGCGTATACGAACAAGCCCGTAGATTGTTTCTTTCCTATATTACCATAAGTAGTCTGGAAAATACCCGGGTTCTTCGGATCGATAAAGGTATATTGCTCGATCGAATTATTCACGAACGTATAAGTAGCGCTCGCGTTAATGCTGAATTTCTGGGCGAACATACTATAGTTCAAGTTAATATTATTACTTTTCTCAGAGTCCAGATTCGGGTTACCGAAGGATATATTCTGCGGATCCGCATTGTTTACATAAGGATTCAAATACCAGATACCCGGACGCTGGATACGCATATTATATCCCAAGCGAAGCTGTTGCGCCATGCTCAGTTGATAAGAGATCGTAGCGTTTGGCACCACGTCGAAATAATGGGTGTCAAAATTCATATCGGGAGCCATCTCGTATTTCACATCCAAAGAAGTTCCTTCCGCACGGACACCCGCTTTCACGCCAAACTTATCAAACTTCATCGAATAGCCCAGATAAGCGGAATAGATATGTTGGGTATGACGGAAATGGCTATCCTTGGAAGTAACATCTTCCCATATATTCAGCGAATCGTTGAAAGCGGTACGATCTGTATTACTCCGGCTCTGGCGGAATATGTATTTCGCGCCAACCTCCAAGGTCTGGTCCTTCCATGTAGGAGTCGTATAATCCACCTGTCCGGTGTGCTCATTCGTAGAAGCCTTATTGATATTATTTTGCGGATAGCCGAGCCAAGGATTGTAATTCACGACATTCTCTAATTCCGTATAATCCTTACTATCATTCGGAGAATGGCTGAAACGGTAAGAGACCGTCAGCAACTCATCTTTCTTATGGGTAGAGTGCTGGTAATCCACGTTCACGTCCGTAGAACCAAATGTCTCTGTCGTTTCCGAGTTACGGTTATAACTGTAGACCGGATTATGATTGATATCCTGCATATTCACGTTATACTCCGAGAAACTTTTCATCTCGCCACGGAATAAGTTCGCGCCAACGGTCAATAGATTCAAAGAGTCGATCTCATAACTTCCCTCCAAATAACCGAATTGGAACGGTCCACGGCTCTTTCTACGTCCATTTTGTGTCAAGAAGTGTTCCCCGTCATTTTGCAAATCTTCCCGTACGGAGTTAGCGTCATTCCATGGGTCCCGCTCCCGATTATAGTTATAGTTGGCGGTAAGTCCTAATTTTCCGGCTTTTAGAGATACATAACCACCACCGCCTACACGCCCCAACGAACTACCGTTCACACGAACCGTACCAGTATATCCTTGTAGAGCATTTTTCGTTGTAATGATATTAATAATACCACCGATACCCTCGGCGTCATACTTAGCGCCCGGGTCTGTGATCACCTCTATGTTTTTCACGGAATTGGCCGGCATACTCTTTAATACCTCAGCAGGATTATTACTCAACAGGTTAGAAGGTTTACCATTCATGTAGATCTTGAAGTTCGTGGAACCTTTCAATTGGATTTGGTCATCTCCATCCACGGTTACCATCGGCACTTTGCGCAACATATCCAACGTATTGTTGGTCTGTGCCTCGGGGTCATCTTCCAAGCTATAGGTAAGTTTATCGATCTCAGCCTTCACCAAAGGTTTCTGCGCCGTAACCGTCACTTCCCCCAGCCGCTGGTTATCCTCCTGCATATATAACTTACCCAAATCCAAGTTCCTCTGTTTATCCGAGATCGTAAATGTTTTCTCGGCAGGAGCTTTTCCTATCGATTGCATAGAGATGATGTATTTGCCGGCACTGCTTAAAGGTGTCTGAAACTTACCATCCACATCACACGCTAAAAGCTTGACCGGCTTATCGGGGGTTTTCGCTAAAGCAATTCTCAACGTCGCATAGGGTACGGACTCGTTACTCAGCGAATCTAACACCTGTCCCTTAATTGAATAGGAACCGGTTTTATCAGCCTGCGCATACAGAGGAAGCGCAAGGAACAGTACCCAAAATAAGGCAAACAATTTTTCTTTCATACGTTCATCATCTATTACATAATACTATACTTATCTCTCAACTTTTTGTACTAAATCACACTGTTTACGATTGATTCGTACAAATAAAGACATTAATATACGTTCGTAAGCATTTTTTCCTCACAAAAAGTCTGAAAAAACTTTATTTTCATACAAAGACGAGCTTTGATACCGATAAGTTGCATATTTCCTCATCTATATCCTTTATGAACCGCTCTCCAAAGCCTTTACATCATCGTTCTTTATACCACGTTTCACCTTCTTGATAGCGTCTTTCAAATTACCGAAACGATAGGAGATGCCTATACCAAATGTACGCGTCGGAGAATAGCTGATATCTTGCCTATGGAAAGTATCGTCGTAGATCGTAGCCTCCATTTTCCTGCGTTTCCAAAACATATCGTAAAAATAGAGGGATACGGACAGTTTCTTCTTCAAAAAATTCCTGCTCACATAGACTGTAGCGAAATTCAACGGCGAACGCCTCCCTTGCAGCTGTATCGCCGAAGAGATAAAGCCTCCATTCAGATTCAACCGGATATCGAGTGGTAAGTTAAACTGAGCCCCGGCGAAGACACGCCCGCTAAAGCCACTGTTCGCCATGTCATTCTTTTCGCTCCTCAAATCCGTATAGCTCAAGCTTCCATTCAAGTTAACGCGGAACAGGGGGATCGGATTCCAACTACCGTAAACAAAAAGGCCGGTAGTCTGCCTCTTCCCGATATTCCCGTAAGTAGTCCGGAAAATTCCTGGATCCGCCGGATCGATAAACGTATACCGCTCGATTGAGTTATCTATAAATGTATAAGAGATACTTGTATTGAAACTGAACTTTTGGGCGAATATACTATAATTCAGGTTCACACCGTTACTCTTCTCCGAATCCAAGTTCGGGTTACCATAAGAGATGTTCTGCGGATCCGCATTGCTCACATACGGATTCAGGTACCAGATACCCGGTCGTTGGATACGCATATTATATCCCAGACGAAGCTGCTGGCTCATACTAAGCTGGTACGATACGACAGCGCTTGGCACCACGTCGAAGTAATCGTTCCCGAAATTCATATCCGGTGCCAGCTCATACCTCACTTTCAAGGAAGTCCCTTCTGCCCGCGCACCAGCTTTCACCCCGAATTTCCCAAATTTCATCGTATATCCCAGATAGGCGGAATAGATCTGTTGCGAATGATCGAAATGGCTATCTGCGGGAGTCGCCTCCTCCCACATTTGCGATGTCTGGTTGAAGGCCTTACGATCCGTATTACTCCGGCTCTGACGGTAGATATACTTTATGCCCGCCTCCAAGCTCTGATCTTTCCAAGTAGGTGTAGTATAGTCAAACTGCCCGGTATGCTCGTTCGTCGATGCCTTATTGATATTATTTTGCGGATAGCCCAACCACGGCTCGTAGTTACGAATATCCGTCAACTCCGTATAATCCTCGTTATCGTTCGGGGAACGACTGAAACGGTACGAGAGAGTGAGTAGTTCGTCTTTCTTGCGCGTGGAACGCTGATAATCCACATTCATGTCAGCTGAGCCGGACTTGCGGCTCGATTCCGAATTACGATTATAACTATAAACGGGGTTCCGGTCGGCATCCAGCATCTTCACCGCATATTCCAAGACGCTCCTCGTGGTTCCGAGGTACAGACCAATCCCTACAGTCAATAAGTTCAACGAATCGATCTCATAACTACCTTCCAGATTCCCGAAATGATAAGGGGCTCTCGATTTACTACGTCCCACCTGATTCAGATAATGTTCTTCCTTATTATTCAGATCCTCACGCATGGAAGAAGCATCGTTCCAAGGCGTATTGTCACGGTCACAGTTGTAATTGGCAGACAATCCGAACTTGCCGGCTTTCAGCGACAGGTAGCCGCTCCCGAAGATACGCCCATTGGTGATGGTGTTCAAACTTACCGATCCCGTATAACCCTGCAAGGTGTTTTTCACCATGATGATATTGATAATCCCCCCAATTCCCTCGGCATCATACTTCACACCCGGCTCCGTGATAACCTCGATGTTCTTCACCGAGCTTGCCGGCATGCTTTTCAACACTACCGACGGATTATTGCTTAACAAATTCGATGGCTTACCGTTCATGTAAACCTTAAAATTTGAAGACCCCTTCAACTCAATCTTATCCTCACCGTCCACGGTAACCATCGGGACCTTACGAAGCATTTCAAGCGTATTATTGGTCTGTGCCTCAGGATCATCCTCCAGACAGTAAATGATCCTGTCGATCTCTGCTTTCACCAAAGGTTTCTGCGCCGTGACCGTAACCTCTTCCAAACGCAGGTTATTATCCTGCATAAACAGCACGCCGAGATCCATGACTTTCCGTTCATCCGAAAGGGTGAATACCTTCTCTGCCGGAGCCTTCCCGATAGATTGCATAACGATAATATACGTTCCGATGTTATTCAGCGGAGTCTGGAACTTCCCATCTATATCACACGCCAACAGCTTGATTGGCTTCTCCGGTGTACTTGCCAAAGCGATTCTCAATGTGGCATACGGTACGGATTCATTTGTCAGTGAATCCAGCACCTGGCCTTTAACCGTAAAAGAACCGGCTTTATCCATTTGCGCATACAGCGGAAGCGCAAGGAACAGTACCATAAATAAGGTTAACAACTTTTCTCCCATACATGCGTCACTTATTACAAAACACAATATATTCCACTCATAACACTGCGTTTACGATTTATTCGTACAAATAAAAACATTATAAACATTCGTTGGCTATTATTTCTCACAAAAAGTCTAAAAAAAGAAATATATCATTATTTTTGTACATCTAATTTTCTAAATAACAACATTATGAGAACTATTTTTTGTGTATTAGCCACTTTGATGTTAGGTCTAGCCGGTATGCAGGCCCAGAGTTTAAAAGCCATTAAGTTGAATGCCCCCGACAAGACCCGAGGCGCTTCGGTGATGAAAGCCTTGGCCAATCGTCACTCTGAACGTGAGTTCGCCAACAAGAAGCTCAGCCAGCAAGACCTTTCTGATTTGATGTGGGCCGCTATCGGTATCAACCGGGAGGATGGAAAACGTACCGCCGCTTCCGCCTTGAACAAGCAAGACATAGATGTCTATGTACTTATGGAAGAGGGCGCTTATTTGTATGATCCAAAGGCCCACCAACTAAACCCGGTAGCGGAAGGTGACCATCGTCCGTTAATCGGTGGCAAGCAAACCTCCGTGAACTCTGCCCCTGTTTGCCTGTTGATGGTTTCTGATATTTCTAAGTTCGGCAACGTGGGCACACCGCAAATGCGCGAGCGCTTTGGAGCGTTAGACGCAGGATTGGTCTCTCAAAACATCGCCTTGTTCTGTTCCGGATGTGGTTTGGTTACGGTTCCCCGAGGTAGCATGGAGGCTGATGCTTTGAAAAAAGTGTTGAAGCTATCCGACTCCCAAATCCCAATGATTAATCATCCCGTGGGTTACGCGAAATAATAGGATTATACACGTAGGCTCACGAGAATAATCTTGTGGGCTTACGAGGATTCCTCACCGTGTTGCTGGGTGAAAAAGTGAGCATCATTGAATTACTCGAGAGCAAAGGTAATCAACTCACCGCCGACGATAAGTTCAACAAGGTAGACATCAAGGCCAGAAACCATATATTTACGTCCTTAAGAATACGGTCTTACAACACAACTTAGGGGCGTAAATATACAAGCCAAGCGATCAAGGCCAGCAGAACGAATATGATCACCAAGATCGTATTCCCCCACCGGATCAAAAAAGAAGGCATCTCGCCGATCATGTTGCGGACTTTCTCGCTACGCAACTCGATACGGTCTTGATCCGATTCCGCTTTTTTCTTCATCTCATTGTATGTTGACATATCCTTAACTCCCCAACTCTAATTGATTCTTCACTAAATTATAATAAGCACCCTTGCGATCGATCAGCACGTCGTGGGTGCCTACCTCCACGATACGGCCCTTGTCAAGAACGACTATTTGATCGGCGTTGCGTACGGTACTTAATCGATGGGCGACGATTATGACTGTCTTACCCCGGTAAAAGTCCGTCAAATTCTCTACTATAGCACGTTCATTATTCGCATCCAACGAATTCGTCGCCTCATCGAAAAAGAGATAAGAAGGGTTCTTATAAACCGCACGGGCTATTAAGATCCGTTGACGCTGGCCTTGGCTTACGCCTTGACCATCCGAACCGATAACCGTATTATATTTCAAGGGGAGACGATCGATAAACTCCTCTATATTCGCGATACGGGCCGCCAACAACAAACGGACCTTGTCTATCTCACCGTCATCAACCGCTATATTGCGGGCGATGGACTCGGAGAACAGATAACCGTCCTGCATCACAGCACCGCACTGGTCGCGCCACCACGACAAGCTAAAGGAACGCAGGTCATTGCCTCCCACACGGATATCCCCCACGACCGGGTTATAATAGCCCAGCAATAATTTGATCAACGTAGTCTTACCACTGCCACTCGTACCCACGATCGCCGTGATCTTCCCGCTTGGGATACGGAGGCTCACTTGGTCCAGCACCTTCGGGGAATGGATGCCCTCATACTGGAACGTCACGTTACGGATCTCCACATCCCGGTTATTCCCGTTAAAGCCCGTTATCATGCGCTCTTCCGTCTCCTCCTCCTCCCGGTCGCGGATCTCGCTCATCCGTTCCAGACTAATCTTCACGTCTTGCCAACTATAAAGAAACTGCACGAACTGTTCCACCGGAGCGTTCAACTGCCCGATAATATACTGTATAGCCAACATCATACCCAACGACAGGCTCCCCCCGATCACAGCCGTAGCGGCAATCACCGTAATCACGATATTCTTTACCTCATTAATCAAGATACTGCCGGCCTCCTGACTCTGTTGCAGCCGCATCGATTCGATGTTCGTCCGGAACAAGTCCGCTTGTATATCCTCCCATTCCCAACGGCGGCGGCGCTCACAATGCTGGAGCTTGATCTCCTGCATGCCGTTCAGCATCTGCATCGTCTTCGACTGGTTTCGGGCCCGCTGCTCAAAATAGGTATAATCCAGCAACCGGCGTTTCTTCAAGAAAAGCGTCACCCATATCGCATATAAGGCGCTACCTAGCACGAATATGCCAAATATCAATCGGTTATAATAAAGCAATACCCCCCCAAACACGATGAAACTGAAAGCGGAGAAGAGCACCGTCAATGTCTGCGCCGTGAGAAAACGTTCCACCCGTTCATGGTCGTGGATACGCTGCAACAAGTCTCCCGTCATTTTCGTATCGAAAAACGACATGGGCAAACGCATCAACTTAATCAAGAAATCGGAGAGCAAGGAGATATTCACCCGAGCGCTAATATGCAATAAGATCCAACGGCGGATAAAGTCCACGGAGGCACGGCTCAGCACCAGCATCAATTGTCCCACCAAGATCAGATAGATCAAATTCAAATTCTTTCCGGCTATCCCTTTATCCACAATCGCTTGCGTAAGAAACGGGAAGATCAATTGCAAGACGCTGCCTAGCGCCAGTCCGAGCAACAATTGGATAAAGAAACGTTTATAGGGTTTCATGTATCCCCACAAGAAACGGAAAGGATCTTTCCCCGTATGCCGTTCATCTTTCCGTTCGTAAAATGCGGGAGTCGGCTGCAAGGCCATCAATATCCCTTTTTCCTCCCCTCTCGAACGGGTACTGATCCACGCATTACGAAACTCATCCTCATTGATCCGTAATAGATTCTTGCCGGGATCGGCAATATAGAAAACATATTCACCATCCCGTTTCTTTTTAGCGTCATAGAGTACGACGAAGTGATCCTGGTTCCAATGGAGGATACAGGGGAAAGGGCGTTGATCCACCATCTTCCCCAGGGTCATTCGTCCACATATCGTACGGAATCCTATATACTCGGCGGCATCAACCATACCCAACAAGGAAACTCCTTCTCGAGAGACAACGCAAAGCTTTTGCATCGTCTCGGCGGAATACTCCTTGCCGTGGAACTTGGCGATCATACGAAGGCAAGTGGCACCGCATTCCATGGAGTCTGGTTGTTTGATATGAGGGAATTTGTTCATTTTTTTATTCACATCTTATTACTTCATTTCACAATTCACAAGAAAAAATAATGCACACAGAAAGCTTCTTTTATTTTTTTGTAAAAAATATCAGTGTTCAAACCTAATGAATACTGTTTGAATTCTTCTTGTGAGACAGGCATTACCTTCTTCGATGGAAAAACAGATACAGTAAAATGATTTTTCATATAATCTAGGTATCTTGTAATCTTTAAAGCACCTAGGTTGTTTTCACCGTAGAAGAAAGTCTTGTTATGAATAGACTCTTCGATTTGAGACAGCAGAAATATCCAAAAAACATTTTTAGCGGTAGAGCCTATAAATGAGTTACCCAGCAAAGGATGTATCTTTAGCAAATCACAATGTCCTTTTGGTTGGTTAGTGAAAAATAATTGAGAGTCGTTGAATAATGGCGATATTGATTGGAAACATTCGGTGTCTAAATTAACATAGAGTCCTCCATGAAGATACAATATCATGTATTTAGCTAGGTTTAAACGTTGCCGTTGGGTAAATACAGATTTATACAGCAGATAGAAATCAGAGAAATCAGAGAATAGTAAGCTCTCAACCTCAGCTGAACACCAAAGATGATAGTCCCAATCAGGATTATACTTTTTCCATGTATTGGAAAGTATCCTTAGATTACAGGGCATCATGTCCTCACTGTCTGCAATCCATATCTGATGTATGATCTTATTCATTAAAAACTAATTATTTTATGATACTACGTACAATGTTAAAACAGATGATCTTGTTTCCTGACAGGATTTGATCCAATAGTAGATTAGATTCAATAGGTAAACAATCTACCATAGTAGTTAGGTCACTAACAAATAACTCATCAAACCACGGGATGTTTTTATCGTTTAATACAGTCTTTCCATAATTGTAGTAATGAATTAGACCTTGCAATCCTGTATCAAATGAGAGATCCTCTAGTCTACGCAAGTCTTGCCGTAGGATATATCTATTAATACGTAAAATTGTTTCGGTTATATCTTTGTGTAGAAAACCATTTTCCAACAAATACACCAATCCCCAAGCTACACCAGCCAAACCTGTAGCTAAATCAACAGATTCTTTATACGAGAGATTCTCTAATAAATCCATAAGCAACCCTTCCGCTAATTCATTATACTCCGATTCTCCACTATAGTTACTATAATGGAAGAACAATATAATCATTCCCATTTTCCCATTGTATAATCCGACATTTGAGATTAAGTCCACCCTAAACAATGCTTGATGTGTTGCTTTAATAACCGTGTCTCGATCCAAATCAAATAAAAGATTCCGTACCATCCGTATTGTCATTTTTCTTATAAACACTCAGCTTCTTATCCCAAGCCCCGAAAAAATAATGCGCACAAAAGGCATTCTTTATCTTTCCATAGAATAAATCAGAACCAACACCTTTCCTATAGTTTTGAAAATCCTCCTTACAGACGGGAGAAACCAAATAAGAAGAAAGCGTAGATGCACCATATTCATCCCTTAACTGATTAATAAGCCTAGATAACATATATGGACCAGTAGTATTCAATACGATATCATCTCTATAGATCCTGTTTTTAACAGTAAAATCTATATCAGACAAGATGCGTAACCAGCCCTTATGATTATTAGATGAACCCATAAAGGCGTTTCCTACCACTCTCTGCTTTGATCCATTAAAACAGACCCAATGCTCAGGAGGTTCCATTCCCAAAAAGAATGACTTGTTTTCTACAAGAGGGTCTATAGATTTAAAACATTCAATATCTAAATCCACATAAACTCCACCATGGCAATATAAAATCATGTATCGAATCATATCCAATCTCTGTATATTAAAAGGTAAAGAATGATAAAGATTAGCCCACTCTGGGAAATAAGAATCCACCAATTCTACCATCTCCTTTTTATTCCAAAGGTGATATTCCCAATTTGGGTTAAATCTTTTCCACGTACATGAAAGGATCCTCAACTGGAAAGGTACATTATCACCATCCCATATTTGATGTATTACTTTTTCAATAGCCATAATCAAAACCTATCCTCATTAGCTAAAGATTCATACTTTTTGTTTATCTCAAGAAATGAGTCGAAACCCGATTTTAAAATCGTAGAGTACTCCTTTATGAGATTTTCCAACATTTTTCGATGCTCTAGCATGATCTCCGTAGCATTCCTAAGATAGATGCCACAGGTCTCTCTTAGCATATTGTATATATCATTCTTTAGATCTGAAGGAAATAAAGTCTCTAGTATAAGTAACTTATTATAGACAAAATAGTTTAGATCCATTTCGTATGGGAAACCAGTTCTGAATATATGGCCAATCTCCGTATCCTTGATAAGATAACATCCTCCTCCTTCCATCCAAGCTTTGATACTGATGTAGGGTTCCTCAAATCCATATTGTTTCAATCCTTCATAGCCTCTTATATACTGCCAATATCGTTTTGAGGAACAATAGGTTGCACCATATACACTGGGTATTTCAACAATCTCACGTTCGGGATGCAAATCTTTTCTCATCCACGTAGGATTTAAGATGTTATTCTTGTCTTGGAAATTGATATATGCGCCAAAATGCGGTTTTCCTTCGACAAAGTTTCCATTCAAGTCTAACGTCTTGCAATTAGCGCAATACACCGCTCGTTGATTGTCACTTGTCACCTCTACGATTCTTTTCCACCAGTCATTATCATAGAATCGCATATGTCCATCTACAGTCAAAAAATAATCGGTCTCTATCATTCCGATACCTAAATCTCGAGAAAAAGCAGGTCCTAAACGTTTTTTATTCACCATGTACTTAACCTTATATACCCTTCCGATCTCCTCATAATCAAAAGAGTCGGTCGAGGCATCATTGATCAGCAGGATGTCCACATTATCTCTTGCTGTTTCCCTAATGCTTTTAACGGTCTCGCATATTTCAGCACCTTCATTCAAAAAGGGTATGATTACTGTTAAATTCCTCATGGTTTTTGATCTTAATAAAAATATTCATCTATCTGTATATCCTAATCATTTTACGATTCCTGCATCTTCATCCACATAATTATAGATTTGTTTCTGCGATCCCTTGTACTTACGCCCTAGGTCAAAGTTCCAAGCAATACTGAGCCTTACCTGGTTTCCCTCGTTTCTTACGTAAGAAGCCGTACTCTTTTGAACGTACGCTGAGTTCAGTAACTCTTTTTGGGGTGTCCCATCTGGCAAGAACAGATTTTGCACGCTCAACTCATATTGTATGGATTTATGTCGATAGCGGAGCGAGATGTTTGCTCGAGCAGGAAAAATCAGAACTGTCTCACCTGACTGCATCTTTGACTTGATCGTATAAGAGGCAGATAAAGACCAGTCCTTATAATTTCCTTCCAATTGGAAGCCACCAAATGTATTGGTCAAAGATTGCTCAAAATTGTTTCCTTTGTCTATATATCGGTTCAGTACGCCAAAAGCAGACAGATTCAATCGATCTCTCACAACCTCCCAATTTGCATACAAATACCCTTGGATATGCTGATGGAACTTTTGATTCTCCGGATGATACTCTAAATAATGATGGCCTTGGTCTTCCCGCAGGTAAATAGAATTATTTATGAGGTTACGAGTGTACTGGTAGAACAACCGAGGGGCGAAGGAGAAAGCACCCTTACGAAAATTGAACGTAAAATTGTTGGCATAGGTCTCAGCAGGAACCACATTTGGATTTCCGACAAACAATTCATAAGGGTTTTGCCATTGCTTGAAATCACTCATATAATTCAGAGTAGGCAAAAATTGCAACATAAAAAAGTTATACCTAAATGAGATATTCTCCTTGAAAGAATAGGCTAGTGTTAGTATCGGTCGAAACTGCCACTTCGAAAAATGGGTATCCTCTTCCTTGAAATATATCCTAGAAAAGCCTGCCCCTACTTGATAGCTGAACTTGCTTAATGCACCTTGCAACTGGGCATACCCATACACGTCCGAATTATTCATCGTATTGGTAACATCCGCTCCCTCCATGGTATAAATATTCTCTGTGTGAGATTGCGTAAAGCGTAATCCGACGGAGAAATCAATAGCTTGACTGAACCGGTTCTCATAGATGGCTTCTGCTTGCAGAGTTTGTTTCTTTCCATCTGTATTGTATGAATAGTTATACAGGGATTCATTCTGATTATTTTCTTGATAGTTTCGAAAATAATCAGAGGAAATATACGTCGCTACCACATTAGTTAAAAAAGTTTGATTCTTACCGAGTTCTTGTTGAAAATAAAGATCAATTGATGGCGTATAATTTCTGTTTTTCGTATGAAGTAAAGAGGTGTAATTCATTTTGTTTAATTCATCTATTACATTTTGTTTTGAAACTTGATCAGGTACGCTAAATTGATTCCGAAAAACCACGTTAAAGACAGTCTTTTCCTCATTGTGCCAATTGTAAGAAAGAGATAGGTCATGTCTCTCCGATTTTATGGGTTCTTTCACTCCCTCTTTGGATAATACAAGTTTTTGATTCGGCAAAAACAGCTTCAAGTACTCATCCTTAAAACTGTCTTTATACTTCGAATAGGAGATACGGTAATTCAAGCCCAACTCCGACTTTCGGTTGTTGTATTTTAGAAAAACTTGGTCGTTCGTATAAGGTGAAGTAAGAGCTATCTGAGCATTTCCTCCAAGGGATAATCCATACTCTATTCGTTTCAGAACGAAATTTATCACGGTGCCGACATTGCCATAGCGCATGCCTGGCAAATCGATATATTCCACTTTTTTAATCTTTTGTGGATCGAGGGCAGTAATCTCATCTATTGTCACCTCAATATCATTAATGCGTAATTGTACGGGCCGATCGTTAATGGACGAAATTGAACGATCGCCCACATTTACGATTAATCCCGGCAGCATGAGTTGGTGAATCATCTCCAAGGCAGAGAACGACCTTTCTACGATTCCTATAGGGGGGAATATCACCTGTCGGTCCATTTTCGTATAATTGTCTGCCGAAACCACAATCTCATCCAATTGTTGAGTGACCGGAATAAGCTCGATAGTTCCAAAGTCTAGATTCTCCTGCGCATTCCTTACGTCTATCAAGGTTGAACGAAATCCTATATTGGAAAAACGCAATACATAATCGCCTACTTTGGGAATATTAATACGAAACTTTCCATCCGCTTGCGTTGCATCCTGGGAGACAACAACCGAGTCGGAATTTAGCGTAAGAATACTTACGCCCTCGATACATTCACCTGTTTCCTTATTAACGACTATTCCTGTTACAAGAATTGCATGAATATGAAAACTCACTAGCAAGGAGAAGAAAAGCAATAATTGTTTCATAGCACATTATCTATTTAAGGTGTAATCTTTGTTAGATTTTAGATTTCTTGCTTTGCAGAAACATTTGCTCCGCCCAAAGAAGTAGATATTTGTCGATAGACATACCCATATGTTGCATGGAGCATACTTTATGCAAATCTTTCCAATTTAACTCCATACACTTTTGGCTGCAAGGTCCCATACAAACAGGAAGCATCTTACAAGCCAAGCACATAGGATTCTCAAATGTAGTTCTACCAAGCCTTTTTGACAGAGTAACTTGATTCCACACGATATCTCCCGCATGGGTTAATATGCCTTCTGCATTTTCTTTCTTTAAGGTTCGCCCATTACAACGGTATACATTGCCATCATAATTTATGATGGCAAAATCATAATCTTCCGCAGGACAGGAATAATCTCGAATTTTCATATTCCCAGACTGAACCGTAAAGCCTTCTTTTTGGAATTTACGAATTGTTTCTAGCAATAAGGATCGTTGCTCTTTATCACCGGCAGATTCCATTGTTTGCCAGACACGTTCCATGTGGACTAAAAATTTACTACGATCCAAGCCTTGTAAATCCTTGATCAAAGGATCTATATTTCCCAAAGTCGCATCATCATAATTTATTCGAAGGGTTACCACAAAATCTTCTTCCAAAGCAGGAATGTTATCAGAGATAAGGTATAATGAATCCAGTATTTTATCGTATGTTTCCGCATTATTGATTTTCCCTATACGCACTTTGTCATGTTTCTCCTTGTTCCCATCCAATGTTATTTGAAACACAGGATTCGTTGATCGCAATTTGTCTATATTTTCCTTATTGATAAGGGTTCCATTGGTTATGAAAAACGAAGTGTAGTTTACACCAGCTCTTTTACAGATCTCACGAGCCTTATCTGCTAAAGGATATGCTATCTCATCGAAATAGAGTAAAGGTTCTCCTCCAAAGAAACTCAAAACGAAAGAGTCCACTTGTCTTAACTGAACTTTTTTCTCTATGTATTTCAATATGTTTTGCTTTACTTCATCGCCCATCTTCGAGTTTGCCACATGGCTCTCATAGCAATACCAACATTTTAAGTTACAGTCTTGAGTAGGATAAACCATCAATCGTAATCTTCGGCTAGGACTAAATGTCGCAATTTTATGCTTCAGTCTTATTTCTGCCAACTCATCCCGTTCGTCAGAGATCAAGAAACCACTACTTACTAAAGTATCATAATGCGATTTAAATGTTCTCTTGAAATCAGACTCTGCCATAGACATGAATGAGTCATATACATGATTACTTACACAGATGAGAGTATGTGTAAATGAGTTATAACAAATAACAAAACCTTTTTGCTTAACAAAGATATTATAATTACTTTTTTTCATAAACGTTTTCTTTTATGGCTACACAAAACTCGAACGCAGCGGTTCTAATATTAAAAATATCCGAACCGCCGTTCCTTTGATTAAGCCCCAGAGCAACCCGTTCCACATGTG
This sequence comes from Parabacteroides sp. AF27-14, assembly GCF_003635425.1. Lineage (NCBI taxonomy): Bacteria > Pseudomonadati > Bacteroidota > Bacteroidia > Bacteroidales > Tannerellaceae > Parabacteroides > Parabacteroides sp. AF27-14. Next base: position 120,825 of record NZ_QTLZ01000004.1, on the reverse strand, counting down.
TTACCACAATTATTACCACAATTGGTTCCACAGACACTACCACAATTAGATCCACAGCTACGTGTAGCCCCACCTCTTACAAGAAAAAGCTCATCATCAGAAAGGACAAGATCATCAAATAGTAGTCGTTCTTCTTTCTCTATTTGTCTCATAACATTATAGTTATAAAGTCTAAAATTCTCTCTCTAACACTTTTCCAAAATGGCAGAGAGTTTAACCAAAATGGAAATGTATACAACAGAATAAAATCGTCTTCCAAGAATGATATTTAAGGTTCTTTGAGGAAATATGGCACACCTCGTCCATTCTCAACCCAATACCATTCGTCTGTCTCTTCATCATAAATCCATTCACCACCCTTAATGGCGGAAAGTTCTTCCTTCGACAACAAATCACCAGTTTCCATATCTATATGCTTTTTAGTCTGTTACAAAAATATAAGTAAAATTTCGTACTATATCTAACAAACACCTAATTTTTGTCTAACAAAAAGCTAACAAAACGAGAAAAACGTATCTTTTTTAAGATTATTCATTATCTTCACATCCAAAATAACGAATATATCATGAAACACTCCTTATATATTACGACCATTATGTTGCTAGCCTTAACACTCTCCCAAGGATATTGGTTATACAATATATATAACGCTGAAAAATATAAAACGCAAGAAATCCTTGAAGAGCTATTCGAAGAGGCTATCAAGCAAGAAATGTCCAAGCGAATGGTTCGCAACAAACCGAAAGACCTCAGCAACCCCAAAAGAATCATAAGAAGAGCTAGTGATATGACACCAGAGGAACGAGCCAAGCTAAAAGGAGATACCATAACCTTATCACAAATAAAAAATCGGAATCTAAAAGATAACTATGCCGACCTTTTAACGCAACGTATGCAAGACGGTCTACGTAATGCGAATAAACCCTTAAAACCAAATGTATTAGACAGCCTATTCAATAAAACATTAACTGATCACAATTTACAAGCAATATCTTATATAGAAATATCAGACTCTACCCGGCAAACCGTAAATACGGTAGGAAAAAAATTCAACCTTTCATTTTATAAGTTCCAAACAGAAAAGCTTCCGATAGGAACGCAAGGATTACAATATGTACAGGCTTTCGTTAAATTACCTCTTTCTGACATTGTCCAACGAATGCTCTTGGCTTTTACCGTATCTTGTCTAATCATCCTTACCTCGGCGAGCTGCCTATATTATTTATTAAGAACAATACGTAAAGCCCACGCCCAACTCCGAGACCGTGAAATAGCCGTTCACAGCGCCATCCACGACTTGAAATCCCCGCTGAACACAACATATGCCTCTATAGATTTTATCGCTAGCCAAGAGAAAGAGCCGATGAAAGCTAACATATTAAATATCGGAAAAACACAAATCCGACAATTGATAGAGATCATCGAATCCATGCTATCCCTACTGAAAACAGCGGATGGAAAAGAGAGCGCACGAAGGTCGTCTATAGAAATCAAGTCATTTATCGAGCAAACGTATCAAGCGATAGTTAGGCTCTATCCTAACAAGAACCCCTTGTTCAAGCTTGAGAAAAGCGAGGATTTCCCCGACATGATCGAAGCTGATACCGTTCGTCTGGAACGTTGCCTACGGAATTTGCTAGAGAACGCATTGAAATATTCGGATGACGATGTACGAATCACCGTAACGTTGACTATGAAAAACAACCATTACCGAATAGCCATAAAAGACACCGGTTGGGGAATCCCCAAGAAAGCCCAGAAGAAACTCGGACAACAATTCTTCCGGGTGAAACAAGCCGACAAGCCAGCGCAACCGGGATATGGATTAGGGTTGAGTAGCGTAATGCTAATGGCTAAAGAAATGGGCGGCTCCCTAACTTTTCAGAGCGAGAAAAATGTAGGTTCAACATTTTTCATTAACTTGCCGGCCGAAAACACATAACACGATATGGAAGATAAGCTGAAAGTGATCTTTATTGAAGATGACCCAAACCTTGGATTAATCATCGTATTGGCCTTGCAAAGTAAAGGATACGAGGTTTACTACGCCAACACGTTAAGCGGTATTCAAGACATGATAGAAAAAGACTACCCTAATATCCTGCTTCTCGATCTGGAAGTTGGCAATCAAAACGCATTGGATTATTTGCCTTTTATTCGTTCAAAGCATCCTTCATTGCCTGTACTGATAGCCTCTTCCCACAACGAAGGGGAGGAAATAACACGCTGCTATGAAGCCGGAGCTAATCATTACACCAAAAAACCGTATGATATACAAGAAATAGATTTCCTAATCCAAAGGTTTTGTAAAAAGGCCAGTCCGATATCAAATAGTATATCTATTGGAGATTACCAACTGGAACTCTCCACTCATAAATTATTCTATAAACAAGAACAGTCAAAAACATTAAGTCCTAAAGATTTCAAGTTATTCTATCTGTTATCCGAGCAATTAAATCAGCCAGTAAGCAGAGAAAAGCTTTTTCATGAAATATGGGATGGGCAAGAAGTTCATGATAGCCTAAACAACAGCATCTCGCGTTTGCGCAAATTATTGGAAAAAGATACCACACTTTCAATAGATGCCGTAAAAGGAGTTGGATATATATTATCAAAAAAAGACCAACTCTCCTCATCGTAATTAAGGGGGCTTATTGTAGATTTCTAGATACGCCCTTGTTCCCTATCACATGATTCGGGAAAAACACGTACGACTTTTTTGAAAAACACGTACGACTTTTCCCAAAAACACGTACATGTTTTGAGTAAAAGATCATCCTGTTTTTAGCATACTAACAATCAGTATATTATATAATTCTTTTCATTACCAAACTTATTGTTTGGAATTTATATCGATCCTATAGGGACGTAGCGTGCAGCGTTTGCTACCTAAAGAGTTTTCATTATCTTCGCGGAAAATTAATTGAGATGTGGACGTTCTTTATCATACTTCCAATCCTGTATCTTGCAGGGAATATTTACATTTATCTAAAGGGAAAACAGGCTTTGAAAAGCCAGTCTACCGGAGTTAAAGTGTTGTTATCCATTGTTTTTTGGGGAGGAGCTTTATCGTTCTTCAGTAGTTTTCTATTCCGGAATCTGGATATGCCGGCTTCTTTCGCTCAAACGGTTTCTCAAGTAGGAACAGGATGGCTCGTGTTCACTTTATACATGGTATTGGCCTTGTTAGTATTTGATATCTTACGGCTTTTCCACCTACATTTCAAATACTCATTCTATTTATCCTTATTCTTAACACTCAGCTTATTAGGATATGGAAACTATAATTACCAACATCCTGATACACGAGTTATCAACATGGTTATCAACAAACCGGCCAATACCGATGGACAGCCGCTGAAGGTCGTAGCCATTAGCGACATACACTTAGGATACGCTACCAACAAGACAATGCTTGCCGGATATGTGGATATGATAAACGCCCAACGCCCGGACATCGTTCTTATCGGTGGAGACTTGATAGACAACAGTGTCGCACCTCTGCGATACGAGCATATGGAAGAGGAACTGTCCAAGATCTACGCCCCATTAGGCGTTTATATGGTACCGGGTAACCATGAGTATATCAGTGGCATAGAGGATAGCGAGAAATTCATAGCGCAGACGCCCATCGTACTTTTAAGGGATTCCGTGGCTATCTTGCCCAATCAGATCCAACTCATAGGACGGGACGACCGGCATAACAAAGGACGGAAAACTTTAGGTCAGCTTACCGAGAACCTTGATAAAAGCAAACCTGTTATCTTACTAGACCATCAACCCTACGATTTAGAGAAAACGGAAGAGGCTGGCGTAGACTTACAGTTTAGCGGACATACACATCGAGGACAAGTATGGCCGATGAACTGGATCGTGGATCATCTGTTCGAATTAAGTTACGGGATTAAAAAAATCGGAAATAGTACGATTTATGTCTCATCCGGCTTATCTTTGTGGGGACCGCCTTTCCGTATCGGAACGGACAGCGAGATGGTGGTGTTCAATATTACATTCAAAGAGTAAAGATGAAAGTATTTATTCAATCGATCGTAGCGCAGCTATTACTAAATCCGTATATTTTCTGGAGAGGATATCAAGCGCTTCCTCCTAAGAAAAGTTGCCGGATTCCTTTTATCTTGTTTTTCGTACTCGAACTATCGCTTTATTTTTTCGGATTTATTTTTAGGAATGAACTACCTGATAACGTGATAATCACGATCCAATACATCTGTAACACTTGGTATATAGCGTCCATTTATATCACTTTATCTCTCTTGGTACTTGAGTTGATCAGGCTCTCCCAACGTATCAAGCCATGGTTCCCCAAATGGATGAAAGAGCATTGGCAGCAAACCAAGCTAACCCTGTTTTTTCTTATCGTATTCGGTGTTACCGGTTTAATGATTCACGCATACCATACGGTAATGAATCCGATTGTTAAGAACGTATATATCACGTTGCCCAAAGCCGCGGGGGATCGGGATAGCCTGACTATTGTCATGATGAGCGACTTACATATCGGAGAGGTTATCGGGAAGGACTTGGTACAAAAATATGTGGCGCTCAGCAACGCACAGCATCCGGATATGGTGGTATTAGCGGGGGATATCATGGATTATGAATCCCGGTTCGCAGAAAACGCCCACATCGAGGATGATTTAAAACAATTAAAAGCTCCGTTGGGCGTATATATCGTTTACGGGAATCATGAATACCGGGCAAACCGGAACGCGAAATATCGTTGGCTGCAAAAGACCGGAGGTACGCTACTAATAGACTCGGTGGTCCAACCGGACTCAACTTTTTATTTGATAGGGAGGGATGATTTCATCAACAAGAAACGAAAACCGCTTCATTCGTTGATGGAAGGATTGAATACGGAGAGACCGATTATTGTATTAGACCATCAACCTTGGTCGTTCGCCGAGATGAATATGAATGGGGTGGATTTGGGGCTGCACGGACATACGCATAACGGGCAGTTATGGCCTTATCCCCTGCTGATGAAACTTGTGTATGAATGCCCGTACGGATATTATAAGAAAGGGCCTACGCAATTCTATGTATCTTCCGGCATTGGTATAGCAGGACCTCCTTATCGGGTGGGAACCGTCTCGGAATTGGTCGTATTGCATATCCGCTTCAAAGCCCCCAAACAGACTGGCGAAAGAGGGAAAAGCACGATGCCCATTCAAGGGAGCTGACAATGGGCATCGTAAGCTGGCTTGAATGGGCATCGGCAGAAACCCGCTTATTCGGTACCCTTGGTGGCCGCTTCCAACTCAACCGGCACGCTCAATGTACGCCTGTATAAATCCGGATCGCCCAATACCTCCAACGCTTTCTCCAATACAAGATCATCTTTCAAGCTTTCTTGCAACTCTCCTCGTTGGTAATAATAACGTTTTACGATCTCGGCGGCCATTACTCGTTTCACCTCATCCTTGAAACGATCGAAATCTTTTTCCAGATTAGGAGTCAGCTTAGCCTCTAATTCCTTGAACGCAGTAGAATCCTCCTCCAGATACCCCTCGAACTCAGCCACTTCTTTCAAGTTCTTCAATACTTTCTCGCTTTGGCGGTCATAGGTGAAATTCTTGGACTTGGCGTATTGCTTCAAAGCTTCGAAATCCTCATCGGAAACCGTAAATTCCTCGATGGGAGCGATCGTCTTATGCTTTTGTACCCAATCCGTAACGAAGTCGAACAAGACCGTATCCGCCGCCAAATAATACATCATGGTAGGCACTTTCGGCTCCTTCACCTCAAACTCCGGACGTACGCCACCCCCATCACGAACCGGACGCTTCTTGGACGTATAGAATACGGAAGTCAAGCTATCCGGAATAGCAGCCACGCTACCATCCTCTTTCCGGTGCGAATAATCGATTTGCTGGATGCAACGACCACTCGGGATATAGTATTTACTCATCGTGATTTTCACTTTCCCATTATAAGGCAGGTCACGAGGAGCTTGCACCAACCCCTTACCAAACGAACGTTGTCCCACCAACACGGCACGATCCATATCCTGCAAAGATCCCGATACGATCTCAGCGGCGGAAGCCGTACCTCCATTGATCAATATAGCCAACGGCATTACCGTATCCAAAGGCTCCGTAGAGGTTCGGTACGTACGATCCCATTGCTTGATCTTTCCTTTCGTTGAAAGCACCTCGCTGCCTTTCGGTACGAACATACCTACGATTTGTACGGCACCTTCCAGCACGCCGCCGCCGTTACCGCGCAAATCCAGTACCAAAGACTTAATATTATGATTTTTCTTTAAATCCAAGAATGCCTCTTTCACCTCTTGAGCACTCTTGATAGTAAATGCCTTTAGATAAATATAACCGATACTGTCATTCTTAACCCCGTAGTAAGTAACTTGAGGTGTCGTGATCTGCTTACGGGTAATCTCGAACTTCCGGGGTTTCTTCTCGCCCGGACGTTGGATCGTCAAAACCATCTTCGTATTCGGAACACCTTTCAACAACTCGCTGACCCGGGAGTTTGTCGCCTTGGAAACATCGATCGTATCGATCGCCAAGATCAGATCGCCCGGCTTCAGACCCGCTAAATCGGCCGGCATTCCCTCGGTAGGCTCGGCAATCATCACGCCTCCCTCGTTGTTACGCTGACGGATCAAGGAACCGATACCTCCGTATTCGCCGGTCGTCATCAGACTCAATTCCTCCGTTTTTTGCTCAGGATAGTATTCCGTATAAGGATCTAAACCAGCCAACATTGCCTCGATTCCCCGCTGAACGGTTTTATCCACATCCACTGAATCCACGTAGAACATCTCTACTTCTTTCAATAAAGAATTGAAAATGTCTAGGTTCTTACTCACCTCAAAGCGGTTATCTTTTTGCGCCCATCCCGGCACTACGCTACTTGCGACGAACAGCAAGCAAAATAAACCTATAATTCCTCTTCGTTGAACCAATCTGTACATACAATATTTAGTTAATTAACGGCATAAATGTAAGGAATAATACGCCGCCTAAGCCAATATCCCTTTTACTTTTAACTTTATTTGTTCCCATTTATCATACGGAATCTCCGGGCCAACCACGTCGATCACATAGCCCGCCAACATCGATCCGATGCGTGCGGATTGTACCAAAGACGCTCCTATGGATTGACCGTACAAGAATCCGGCGGCGAAGTTATCACCGGCGCCAGTCGTATCAACAGGCTTGCCCCCCTCAGCCGGGACAGAATAAAATTGACCATGACTACCGATCAAGGCACCTTCCTTTCCCAAAGTGACCAATGAGACCTCTACCAACTCAGACAAGGTATGTACGGCCTCAGCAGCCTTCTGCCCGGTAAAAGCCTCAGCCTCACTCTCATTAGAGAACAAAATATCCACATATTTAGGAATGATATCCTCCAGCATTCCTTTAAAAGCATTCACGATATTGAAGTTCGACAAATCCAGCGCTACTTTCAAGCCCAACTTTTTAGCCTTCTCCATCGTAGAACGAACCAACGGTTCGTTTACGAGCAAGTAACCTTCTATATAAATACATTGATATTTACTTAGCATCTCCTCGGTGATCTCATCCGGGGTTATTGTCGGGGCCGGGCCAAGGAAAGTCCCCATCGTACGTTCCCCATCCGGAGAAATCATCACCGTACAGCTACCTGTAAGTCCGTCCGTCTTGATAAAATAGGAAGTGACACCCGCTTTTTCCAACGCATCCTCATAAAATCCGCCGATCGAATCATCCCCGATCTTACCGATAAAACCGGAATTCGCCCCTAAAGAAGACATCGAACGCATCGTGTTGCAGACAGATCCTCCCGGGGTTTGCGTACGTGGCAAGCCGGCTAAAGTTGTACGGATAGCGATCATTTGTTCCCTGTTAATCATATCCATAGCTCCTTTCTGTATCCCGATTTCCGATAGGACATCATCATTTTCAAGCCTCAATAAAACGTCAACCAAAGCGTTTCCTAAACCTATTGTATTCATTTTTTCGTAATTTTTTTCGCAAAGATATTGCATATTTCGAAAATACCCCGTACTTTTGCAGTGCAATTTCAGAAAGGGGTTACGGAATAACCTTTGAAAGAGCGAAAAATTCTTCCTTAGCTCAGTTGGTTAGAGCATCTGACTGTTAATCAGAGGGTCCTTGGTTCAAGTCCAAGAGGAAGAGCGAAAAGACATCGGGAAAGACTGAAAAACATTCTTCTTTAGCTCAGTTGGTTAGAGCATCTGACTGTTAATCAGAGGGTCCTTGGTTCAAGTCCAAGAAGAAGAGCGAAAAGAGTTTTCATATAGAGATTAAAAAGTTAAAAACTGATTCTTCCTTAGCTCAGTTGGTTAGAGCATCTGACTGTTAATCAGAGGGTCCTTGGTTCAAGTCCAAGAGGAAGAGCAAAAAGAGAGAGATACCTATTAATAGGTATCTCTTTTTTCTTTTGTTCTTTTTCCGTTATTCACAGGGTTTTCAACAGGGTTATTAACAACCCTGTAATCCTCCTACCCTCTCCAAGCGATTAAAAATAAGTTCTTTAATTCTTCCGCAAGGACTCCACGACGCATATTGGGAAGATGAACGTTATCCCGCAAATCAGCGGGCATGTCTTTAATAAGTACATCCGACTCCTGCGAAGCCTTATAAATAAACTCCGTATCAAATAAAAAGCGATTCACCTGAGTTGAGGCCAAAAACGATTTTCCCCGCTGGTTAAAACCTTTCAAACCTCCTTGAGCATCCGTATGCGTTAATCCTAGAAGCGTAAAATTCAATATACGGGAAGCATAACTCATAATCTTTCTTCGAGTACTTAAATGGGTATAATAAGTATGATTCCGCACGGCGATAACGACATCATATCCCGATTCCAACCATTCTACCATCCGGCAGATAGAATCCGCCTCATACGGAAAATCATAATCCGTATATAAAGTAATGGATGAGGTGGAATGAGACAAGCCAGCCCTAACAGCGGCTCCTTTTCCCTTATTCGTATCATAACTTACGATCATCGTATCAGGGAGAGCCTCCAGAAGACGTCCCACCGCATCCTTCGTAAATCCTCTCTTCGAAGCGTCATTCACGACGATAAAACGAAGTGAGCGACCTTTAAGCATCTTTACCAATTCCGCATGTTTCTCGATCATCAAACGTTCCCAGCCTTCTTGTGGGTTATAACAAGGCAAGATAAGGTCGATCGCCTCCTCTTTACCCGGGAGAGTCTTCGGCCGATGAAGCGGCTCTGAAAAATCCAATGTCAATTGCTCCCATACGATCTTAAACCAGATCAACACACAAGGTAGTGCTTTCAACGCATAAGGAATAACATACGTTTTCCGGATATAACAGGGAAATATATCTGTAGGGGAAAGGGATGTCAGAATAAAACAGAAAACGAATAGTACCGTATTCAAGACAGGAGTCGTCTTACGGGTAGGCGTACCTATATACCAAAGGCAGACGGCTATCATGGCTCCCAAATATCCGCTATTCTCTGTTCCGGAGCTAAAAAGAACCATGAACAAAAGAGTAGAGCAAAGAAAATGCATGCGGAACCGCCGGTTATCATATTGATTTATCCTAAAATAAGGAGCAATAAATAAAAGTAGCCCGGGGATAACCAACCAGAGATCACTATACGTATTGACTCCCGAAATCTTACGAACCATCCCCAACAAAGAGATATTTGTATAAGGAGTAAATAAATTCTCTACATTCTTATCGAGAAGTACCTCATACCATTTCACGTATTGACTTACCACATATTGAGGAGACGTATATAACATCGGAAGAACATACAAGACTATGCCCCAGAAAATAAGTCCTTTCAAAAAGGCGATCCGGCGTTTTGAGAATAGCAGGAAAGCAAGACCGACAATGCCATAAATCTTAGTCATCGTACCCAAGACAATCATTAGCGCCGCCCAAAACTCCTGTTTCCGCTCAATAAAAATAAACGAGAATAAAATCATGCCGGCTATGGCTATGTTAAATTGCTGCATAAGAACACACGTAAATAACTCATTCAAGCATACCCAAATGACAAACGCCTGTTTCCAATCCGCCAATCCGAGTTTACGGATAGCCATATAAAGCAGCAAGCTATTCGCGAGACACCATAGCAACATCCCGATATAAGGAGAGAAGAGGGAGAAAGGCGCTATTATAGCCGTAAAAGGAATCCCGTATAAAAACCGGTCGTGGTATTCATTCGGATAATATATATAAAGGTCTTTCAACTCTAACGCATGGAAAAAGGAAGCCCTATAAATCATAAAGTTATTATAAGTCCTTCCCACAGGTAATTTCAATAAGCAAGCGACAAGGGCCGTCGCAAACCAAACAAATCCGACAAACCTCGGATTCTTAAATATCGGGCGTCTAAAAAATACTCTCAACATATCCTTTTTTATTCGTTACAACTCCACTTTCAAATAAAACTTCTGACAGCCTATATGTTCAAAAGACTCGCCAACGCATAAAAACCCCTATCTAAAACAGTAGAAAAAACGTAAAAAGCATTTTTTTAAGTATTATCTTCGCGACATGGGAAAGAATAAATTAGCTAAGTTTGACGATATGGCGGGCTATCCGCACGTATTCCAATACCCTTTCGCCGCCCTACAAGAAAAAGGGTTTGATATGAAAGGACAGTGGCATGAACGTTTTTTCAAGAACGACCATCCTATTGTTTTGGAATTGGGATGTGGAAAAGGGGAATATACCGTAGGTTTGGGAAAGCTTTTCCCAAATAAGAATTTTATTGGTGTCGATATCAAGGGAGCACGTATGTGGACCGGCGCGAAAGAATCGCTGGAAACCGGGATGAAGAACGTGGCTTTCCTACGTACGAGTATCGAATTGATTTCCTATTTCTTCGCTCCGGGCGAAGTAGCCGAGATCTGGATCACATTTCCAGACCCTCAAATGAAAAAGGTCAACAAGCGTCTGACTGGAACCCGTTTTATGAAAATGTATCGGGAAATCCTTTCCGGAGATGGTATTATCCATTTAAAAACGGACAGTAACTTCATGTATACCTATACGTGCGAGATGGTAAAAACGAACCATTATCCCGTATTGTTCAGTACAGACGACCTATATCATTCCAATCTGGCGGATGAGATCTTATCCATCAAGACCTATTACGAGCAACAATGGCTGGATCGTGGCTTAAACATCAAATACATCAAATTTGTTTGTGAGGAAAGAGAGCGATTGGTGGAACCTGACGTAGAAATAGCGTTAGATCCTTATCGTAGCTTTAATCGCAGTAAACGAAGCGCTTTGGCTTCTGGTAAATAAAAGAATGACTTAAAAAAATCAACAGATATGACAATCTATCCGAATCTGATTATTGAGGCGTTGAAGAACGTTCGTTACCCGGGTACGGGAAAGGACATCGTTTCCATGGGCCTCGTAGAAGACAACATTCGTATCGATGGTATGAATGTCACCTTCTCGTTATTATTCGAGAAGCCAAATGATCCGTTTATCCGCTCCGTAGTAAAAGCCGCGGAGACAGCTATCTTAACCTATGTAAGCCCGGAGGTGAATATCAAGGGAAACATCACGGTAAAAGCCCGTCAGTTAGCTCGCCCGGAACCGGATAAATTATTACCGCAAGTAAAAAATATTATCGCCGTATCTTCCGGTAAAGGAGGAGTTGGTAAAAGTACCGTTGCCGCTAATCTAGCTGTCGCATTGGCTTTACAAGGATATAAGGTAGGATTGCTGGATGCCGATATATTCGGGCCGTCCCAACCCAAGATGTTCAACCTAGAAGAGGCTCGCCCTTATATGGAAGAGGTAGAGGGCAGGGAACTGATCAAGCCGGCCGAAAATTATGGTGTCAAGATGTTATCCATCGGCTTCTTCGTAAATAAAAACGACGCGGTCCTATGGCGTGGAGCAATGGCTAGCAACGCATTGAAGCAATTGATCGGCGACGCCAACTGGGGTGAGCTTGATTATTTCTTAATCGATTTACCTCCCGGAACGAGTGATATCCATTTGACAATGGTACAAACACTAGCGATAACCGGAGCCGTGGTGGTAAGTACGCCGCAAGAGGTTGCTTTAGCGGACGCTCGTAAGGGTATCAGCATGTTCACTGGAGATAAGGTTAATGTCCCTGTTTTAGGATTGATCGAGAATATGGCTTGGTTTACCCCTGCGGAATTACCGGAAAACAAATATTATATATTCGGAAAGGAAGGTTGTAAACGCCTAGCTGAGGAACTGAACGTGCCGTTACTGGGACAGATTCCTATCGTACAAAGTATCTGCGAAGGAGGAGATCAAGGTAAGCCGGTAGCGTTGAACCCGGACTCGATCACAGGAAAGGCATTCCAAGAATTGGCCGAGAATGTAGTCAAGCAAATAGACTATCGCAACGAGCATCTGGCTCCGACAGAGCGAGTAATTGTAACCAAGAAATAAAGATGATTTATACGTATATACGTGTGGTCTCGCACGTATATACGTATCGTCCTACACGTACGCTCGCATGGGCCTACGCCTATATACGTATCAGCCTATGCGAACGTACGTATAAATTCAGCCCACAATATACTTGGCTTTCTTACCGCAAATCTTCCTGATACCCAATACGATCAACCAAGATACAGCGAATGCTACCACAGAAGCGGCAGGAATCTGTAAACCCAATGGGATATTCAAGGCTCTCGCCAACAGCACACTGGGTCCCGTAAAGAAATAATGTACCATATAGATACCGAAACCGCATATGGTTAAGTTCGCCAACATTCGCTTAATCGTATCCGACTTAACATTTACCTTCTTCGCCAGTAAGAAGATAGGAATCGTCATCATCACCACATTGGGAGAACAATAATAAAAGAATAACTCTAACTGTTCCTCCGTGTAAGCAGGCAAAGCGGTCGTATAGCGGAAACCGAAGAAAGTAATGGCATAGCCTACGACAAACATAGGAATGCCTATCCCAACGATCTTTCCTAACGACCAATCATGATTCCTCAGATAATGCCCCAATAGCAAGTAACCGTTAAACCCGGCGAAATAATAAAGCATACTGAATTCATTCCATGAGCATCCACCCCAAATGTAAGGAGATACGAATTCCCGATAATAAGGAATAAACAAAGTCACTCCCCAACCTGCCAGAAACCATAATTTCGCCTTATCCGAAACTTTCTCGACCCAAGCGGAGAAGATCGGCAAATAAAGATATAAACCTATCAGTAAATAGATATACCACATATGTACATCCAACAATGAGAAATTGAACGGTATCTGGGCGATATAGCCTAAAGACACACTCAACGATTGACGAGTCACCTCTTCTCCCGAATAAGGGAAAAAATCAAGAATAAGTTCCGGCCTCAAACCAAGCAGCCCCGTAAACCAAGGAAATAAATTATAAATAACAGACCAAATCAAGAAAGGCCAGAATACACGCAATATCCTTTTCTTATAGAAAATAGAAGTCTCTTCCCGGACCGGTAGCAACAAGGCTCCCGTAATCATAACGAACAGAGGTACACAAGGACGAAGAAAAGCCCCATAGGCAGCTCCCCAAAACTTAATATTCCCAATAATCGGAGAATCTCCGGGATAGAAATTAAACGGGTCTGTACAATGACAGCAAACAACAGTAAACATGGCTATCAAGCGTACGACATCCAGCCAAACTACGTGTGTTTTCACGGTAGGATTTGTTACATTTTGCATAAAGTAGATCGATTGTGTTTAGATTGACGGCGAAAATACAAAATAATCCAGCCGAATAGGAGATTCAGCTGGATTTCTAACCTCTATTAACGATATTCATTAATATACAAAGTCTTTCCTACGAATAAACGCCACCGTACGATGTATTTCCGTGTACATGATAATATCCTCATCGATAAATGGCACCTCTTTCCGGTAATCCTTCAAGAACTTCTCTAATACCGGAGAAGTCCTAGCCGGACGACGGAACTCGATTCCTTGTGCCGCATTCATCAACTCGATCGCCAAGATATGATCCAAATTGTCCATGATCTTAAACAACTTCGTCGCCGCATTCGCTCCCATACTCACATGATCCTCTTGCCCATTACTGGACACGATAGAATCGCTGCTCGCCGCATAGCAATACATCTTATTCTGGCTTACCATACTGGCAGCCGCATATTGAGGGATCATGAAACCGGAGTTCAGGCCGGGATTAGCGACCAAGAACTCAGGCAATCCCCGCAAACCCATGATCAATTGAGCGACACGACGTTCCGATATATTTCCTAACTCAGCCAAGGCAATCGCCAAGAAATCATAAGAAATCGCCAAGGGCTGACCGTGGAAATTACCGCCGGAAATAATCTTATCCTCCTCCGGGAAGATCGTCGGATTATCCGTCACGGAATTTACTTCGGTAAGCAGGACATTCGCCACATAATTGATAGCGTCCTTCGTAGCCCCATGCACTTGAGGGATACAACGGAATGAATACGGGTCCTGAACATGTTCCTTTTTCCGGGCGATAAACTCACTTCCCTCCAATAGCCGTCGAAAAGCGGCCCCGGTCTCGATTTGTCCGGGATGCGGACGCATCTGCTGGATACAATCCATGAAAGGATCGATACGCCCATCGAAAGCCTCCAAAGATAAAGCGGCGATCAGATCCGCTTTCTTGGACAGGCTAAACGCACGCATCAAGGCGAATACGCCATTGGCGCTCATAAATTGCGTACCGTTCAATAAAGCTAACCCCTCCTTGCTTTTCAGCTTCACAGGCTTCCAAGCGAACTCGTCCAATACGCTGATCGCTTCCCGTTTGCGGCCCTTATAATAAACGTCACCCACGCCGATCAGAGGCAGGAACAAATTCGCCAGAGGCGCCAAATCACCGGAAGCACCTAAAGAGCCACGATCATACACGATCGGAAGCACGTCATTATTGAAAAAATCCAGAATACGTTGTACGGTGATCACCTGTACGCCACTATGCCCCAACGAAAGGGCATGCGCTTTCAATAACATCATCAAACGGACGATCACCGGACTTACCTCATCCCCTACGCTACAGGCATGACTTTTCACCAAGTTCTCTTGCAAGGTGCTCAATTCGTCCGGAGAGATATTCTTATTACATAAGGAACCGAAACCGGTAGTAATCCCATACAAAGGCCCCTCCTGCTGCTCGATTTTATGATCCAAGTAATCCCGGCAACGCTGGATGCGCTCCTTCACCTCGAGTGAAAGCTCCAACTTCATATTTTGAGTAAGTATCCGTTCGACTCCCTCAAAAGAGAGAGGCTCGGAACCCACATAATAGACATTGCTCATATGCTATAATTTAGTCTTCACCCAATCCAATAACTTTTGCTCTACACGGATAGCGTTCGCCTCCAGTTCATCCGCTTTCTTCCGCATCTTTCCGACGAACACCTCGTCTTGGATGGACGTTAAGTTAATTCGGACATTCAATAAAGCCCCCAATACACAAGTACGGGCAGCCATCATCGCCACGCAAGCATCCGTGACGGCATTCTGATTACCTTTGTGAGCCACATAGATAATCGTCTCCATTACGGAACCGATCTCCTCCGCCACCCTCATCGGAACAATAGCCGCCTCTTTAGTAGCGCTCTGTATCGCATTCGTACGGATCACCTGTTCGTCAGGCGTTTCTTTCGGCAACTTAAAAGCTGAGAATACACGATCATAAGCCTCGCTGTCCTTATCAATATATTCAGTAAGACGCTCACGGATCAAAGCCGCCTCGATAGCGATCGTTTTCATTTGTCCTTCCACTTCCGCATATTTCTTTTTGCCAACAGTCAGATGGGCCACCATCTCTGTCAAAGCTGCCGCTATAGCGCCATTCAAGGCAGATATACTTCCACCACCGGGAACGGGAGCACTACCCGCCGTTTCCGCCAAAAAATCTTTAATTGTCAAGTCTGCTAACATAGTATTTTGATTTAAATGATTCAACAATTCTTATCTTACATCATATAAAGTTCCCCGTCCTTAATTACGGTATCCACGAGATTCATTCCCACATGATAAGGTAGAAACTTATAAGACGGGTATTTCAGCAAGATCACGTCCGCACGTTTTCCCACGCTGATACTTCCAATCTCGGAGGCACGTCCCACAGCTGCGGCTCCATTAATGGTCAATGCCGTTACCGCTTCTTCAGGGGTCATCTTCATATAGATACAGGCCAAGGCTATCATCATCGGGATCGAGGCAGAGAAACAACTTCCCGGATTTAGATCGGAAGCTAAAGCCACCGCACAACCGGCATCTATCATTTTCCGGGCAGGCGCATACGGCTCATTCAAGGAAAAGGCAGTCAGCGGAAGTAAGGTAGCTACGACACCCGCTCTTGCCAGACGTTTGATGCCTGTATCCGATATATGTAATAAATGATCAGCACTTACACACTTCAAGGAGGCCGCCAGTTCCGCCCCTCCGAAAGGAACGATCTCATCCGCATGCATCTTCAATTTAAAACGATGATGACGGGCGGCACGAAGCAAGCGCTCACTCTGTTCTAACGAGAAAACGCCTTTCTCACAAAACACATCACAAAACGTAACCGTATGTTCGGCTCGTATGGCAGGAAGAACTTCCTCGATCATATAATCCACATAATCGTCCGTACGACCGGCAAATTCAGGAGGAACAGCATGAGCTCCCAAAAAGGTCGATACGACATCCATCGGATGAGACTCATTCAGGTCCGACATGACACGAAGCTGAACTAATTCTGTTTGCAAATCCAAACCATAACCACTTTTCCCCTCCACCGTGGTAACACCCATGGAGAATAACTCATCCAAACGTTCTTCCCCTCTGTCCCATAGTGTATCGAAATCACTTTCACGGGTAGCTTTCATCGTATTCACGATACCTCCACCACGCTCCATGATCGACATATAACTATCTCCCCGCAATCGCCAAGAGAACTCCTCCTCCCGGTAACCGCCAAAGATAAAATGCGTATGGCTATCAACAAATCCGGGTAACACCGCTTGGTTCTCCGCCCGAATCTCCAAATAATCCTCCGCATGGATGTTTCGAAGTACCTCCTCCGTAGGTCCTACATGCGTAATAACCCCATCAGACATCGCTACGGCTCCATCCTCGATAACGCCTAAATCAGACATCTCCGCTCCCCGTCGTGCCTTATCCCCATGACAAGTGACGATCTGGGCAGCATTCCTGATTAATATCTTGCTATTCTCCATACGCTATTCCATAATACGAGCTTCCAACACCTGATTCATTGAGAAATCCTCCAATCCCAAATAGTAAGAGGCCGTATCGATCAACGCCTCCATAGGAACCAAGCCGATAATCTCACTCCCCACCACCGGAACACCATATCTGCGAGCTTCGATACGAACTAACTCGAAGGCCCGGTACAAGGCCGTACGGGTATAATCGGTCATATTAATAGAGACCTGTACGATACCACGTTCCTTCAACTCAACCCCCATCGCTTTACAATAGCGTAAACCTCCGCCGATGAAACGGATTTTCTTCGCTATATCCGTAGCGATCTGCAATTGATTCGTTCCTAAGTTCACATTATAGGCGACCAAAGGCATGCGGGCACCTATGGCAACCGTACCGGCTGTCGGATGTCTTTCGGCCGGACCAAAATCAGGTTTCCACTCCGGTTGATGGATTTTCTCTGCCATCCCCTCAAACTCTCCTTTACGGATCGCCGCCAGATTCTCCCGGTAAGGGGCGGAAGCCGATTTCTCATATAAGAAGACCGGCACGGCATAACGAGCGCCCACTTCCTCCCCTACTTCCTTAGACAAGGCGATCGCCTCTTCCATCGTACATCCGCGAATCGGTATAAAAGGAACAACATCTACGGCCCCCATTCGAGGATGTTGACCGCTATGCTTGTTTAAATCGATCAGCTCAACGGCAACTCCAATGGCCTCCAATACGGCTTGTTTTAAAGCGACTGGCTCCCCTACCACGGTAACAACCAAGCGATTGTGATCCTCATCATTACTATAGTCCAACAGTTTAACACCCGTCTTAGCCCGGAAAGGCGCTACGATCTTATCTATCTTCTCCAGATCCCGTCCTTCACTGAAGTTAGGGACACATTCCATAATCTTATTCCAAGTACTCATACCTTTTTATTTAATGATGTTTGTACGATTTCATGAATAAACGCCCTCTCCGGGATATACGGGAGGGTAATATGATACTGTTCGCCACGGTTCTCATTGAAAGTAGCGCTCGTACGCATCGCATTCGGGTTACGAGCCCATGAGCGACGGGCGACACCCCCCATCACGTCCCATATCATAGCAGAGCGAAGTATCTCGTCCACCCGCTCACTACCATCGAGAACCATACCGAAACCTCCGTTTATCGCCTTACCGATACCAACCCCTCCACCATTATGAAGAGCGACCAAGCTCATACCCCGGGCGGCATTTCCAGCGAAGCACTGCACCGCCATATCAGCCATCACATTGCTTCCGTCCCGTATATTAGAGGTCTCACGGAATGGAGAATCCGTACCGCTCACGTCATGATGGTCTCGTCCCAACATAATCGGGCCTACCTCCCCATCACGTACCATTCGGTTAAACTCAAGGGCGATCTTCAAGCGCCCCTCAGCGTCTTGATATAAGATCCGGGCTTGCGTACCCACCACCAAACGGTTCTTCTCCGCGTCACGTATCCAATTATAATTATCCATATCCTGCCCTCTTCGAGTCGGATCGATACACGCCATAGCCGCATGATCCGTGCGAATCAAATCTTCCGGCTTACCGCTTAAACATACCCAGCGGAAAGGGCCATACCCATAATCAAATAATTCCGGCCCCATGATATCTTCCACATAAGAAGGCCATATAAAACCATCTTTCTCGTCCACACCGTTACGGGAAATCTCATGTACACCGGCATCATAGATCGCTTTCATGAAGGAGTTCCCATAGTCAAAGAAATAGGTACCCCGGGCAACCAGACGCTTGATCACCTCGAAATGTCGCTTCAACGTTTTATCGACCAAAGCACAAAAGTCTTCCCGGTGATGAGCCAATAATTCCGTACGTTCCTCAAACGTCACGCCTGCCGGACAATAACCACCTTCATAGACCGCATGACACGAGGTCTGGTCACTCAAAAGGTCGATGGAAAGCCCCTGTTTATCGGCATATTCCAATAAATCCACGATATTGCCATGAAAAGCGATAGAGATCGGTTCTTTCTTACGAATCGCCTCATCGGCTAAGGAGAAAGCTTTCCCCATATCATCCGTCACATGCTGGACCCATCCTTGGCATCGGCGTGTCTCGATACGGGAAGCGTCTACCTCGGCGATTATACTGGCAGCACCGGCAATCACGGCGGCTTTAGGTTGAGCGCCACTCATTCCTCCTAAACCGGAAGATACAAACAGATAGCCTCGCAAATCCTTATCTTGTGGAATCCCTAATTTCTTACGTCCGGCATTCAACAAGGTATTAAACGTACCGTGTACGATACCTTGCGGGCCGATATACATCCAACCTCCGGCCGTCATCTGTCCATAATTAGCGACTCCCATCTGGGCGGCGACATGCCAATCCTTTTGGTTATCGAACATTCCCACCATCATGGAGTTCGTGATAATCACCCGTGGGGCATCCGGCTTGGAATGAAACAATCCCAGAGGATGCCCGGATTCGATCACCAAGGTCTGCTCCTCGGTCAGCTCCTCCAAATACTTCTTAATCAAACGATATTGCATCCAATTCTGGCAGACCTGCCCAGTCTCGCCATACGTAACCAACTCGTAAGGGTACAAAGCGATATCAAAGCAAAGGTTATTATCGATCATTACTTGAAAGGCCTTTCCCTCGATACATTTACCTTTATATTCAGAGATAGGCTTCGCTTTCAGGTCTCCCTGCGGACGGTAGCGATAACCATAGATCCGTCCCCGGGTCAATAATTCCTCCATGAACTCAGGAGCTAGCTTCTCATGTAATTCAACAGGGATGTAACGAAGCGCGTTCATCAATGCCGTTTCTGTTTGAGCGGGCGTAAGCGAATAGCCGCGATCGGGAGCACGGCGAATACCGGAAACGAAGGAAGGATATTCCGGCAAATAGTTATCAAGATGTATTTCCATAACGTGAATGATTTAGTAGGTGCTTACAATCTGCAAGGAATTTCACGGATTCAGCGCCGACAAGTTAGCGATTATCCAAATCCCAGCCAATTATCATTCCATGTTTAGAAGCATAAAAAAGCCCCCGTCTCTCTCATCCACCCTAAGGGAAAGAAAGACGGGGGCATAATTATAATTGTTCAGTAGTAGAAGTTGTTTCGTAAATACAATAGTCCGTTAGTTTTCACAAAAGAAATCAAAAATAAGTTTTGACAGCAAATTCAAATTGTTCTATGAATATCTTCTTGAAAGCGGCAATGTTATTCTGTTCATAGAATATCAGCATAGCTTTTTTGTAGTCTATGGAATCAACCGTTCTGAATGAGATTGGGCAATAACCATTGGCTATCAGTATGGCATTGCTTGTGATACGGGCAGTACGTTTGTTTCCATCCGAAAATACCTGAATATAAGAAAGGAGAACCAGTGCAAGTAATGACTTCTCAAAGATATTGTCTTTGCCATTGATAAGTTTACAGGAATCTTCCAATGCCTCACGAATCTGGAACTCGTTATCAAGGGGACGATAGTTCGTACCTGTGATACCCACACGTCGGCATCGTATGTTTCTTTCCACACCTAAGTCCTTGGTCAGTAAAGAATGGATGTCCTCTATGCGGTGGACGGATATTTCCTTAAGATAGTCGGGCACATTGAGAACAAAATCAAGCGCATCCTTGTGATTGAGCAGCATGATAGCTTCTTCCCTTGTCTTACCAGTAGCTTCCTGTCTTTCTTTCAGCAGGCGCTCCGTTTCTAGCAGGGAATAAGTATTGCCCTCGATTTGTGAAGATTTCCACGACAGGTCAACTCCCAGTCTTTCCATCTCCTTTTTGTAATCTGTTTCAGAAAGTTCTTCAAGGTGGGTTCTGAAAATAGACTGAGCTTTATCCAAACGTTTACATTCCTCTTCTGTGAAAAGTGAAACCTTTGGCAGAATCTGTTTTATGAGTTCGAAATTGAAATTTTCCTGCACAGTACGATCATCCATTTCATTCTTGAAATAGGTATCAATATCCAAAGGCATCGTTACCTGAGCTTGTGGAGTAAGCGAGTATTTGGTAGCAGGTCCTTTTCCATACACTTCTATAAGACCTTTGCTGACAGCATCAGCCAAGAGTCTTTTCATGGTGCTGTCGCTTGGTGCATTTACCAGCATGGAAGCTATCGCTCCTCTATTTGATAGCGGATGATAGTGCAATACCTGTAGGATTTCTGTTTCGATAGTCATAACATTCCTTTCACTAAATCGGCTCAAAAGTACTAATTTTCCTTGAACTATCGGCTCAAATTGAGCCGATATTCGTATCTTTACCGCAATATTTGAGCCGATTTGCAATATTTTCCCAATACCCAATGCGTAGGAACACGATCCTAGCTCTCTCACACATGGTCATAAACTCCGCTCTCGAATAGAGTAAGACTTTGGGACGAAGGAAAAGTTCAGCTAAAGAACACAAAAAGGGTACATCAAAAAATGACACACCCTCCTCGTAACAAAAATAAAATCTTTATGATTAGCCTTTACTTAGGCCTACGCATTGAAACGAATTTAGCTCATGAAAGTTGTTAAAATCAACGCTCAATCAAGCCCCTTATACCTCCAACGATATACTCAATATCCCGATCCGTTACATACGGACCGGAAGGCAAGCACAACCCGACCTTAAACAAAGATTCGCTCACCCCATTCACGTAAGCCGGACAATCCTTATAGACAGGTTGCTTATGCATCGGTTTCCACAAAGGACGGGATTCTATACCCATCGCGTCAAGTCCCACACGCATCGCCTCGACATTGGCATTCGGCTCGCAATCCGTATGTGCGTTCACCGCTGCGTGAGTCACACCGCCCGCACCACCAACAGCACCTTGTACCGTTGCTTGATAAACATTCTCCTGCCCTTTCACCCTCAATAAAGGATCCAAGACAATCGTATTCAACCAATAGTTACTATCAAAACGACCGGAAGGATTCTCATGCAAGGTGATCCCTCTCACATCCTTCAACAGTTCCCGGTATAAATCACACGTATGCTTATGATGAGCCACATGAGCATCAACCACCGTCATCTGACCACGCCCGATACCCGCACAAATATTCGACATCCGATAATTATACCCGATCCGCTCATGCTGGTAATACGGATAAGCCTCCCGAGCCTGCGTAGCGTAGAACATGATCTCCCGCTTAGCCTCCTCATCCGGACAAATCAACGCACCATCACCACTGGTCGTAATCATCTTATTCCCAATTCTATAAATTTTGTTCGCAGCGAAGATATATCTTTCAATTAATAGCCATTTTTGACTGCTTACATAATTAAATCTACGTTAAACTGTTTCAATTATTTAGGAAGGCAACATAGAAGGTTCTCGATAATGTACTCAACGTCTTCCTCAGTCATCTTTGTGTTCAGAGGAAGTGTAATCTCGTTCTCAAAGAATTTGTATGCATTAGGATAATCCTTGATATCAAGGCCCTTTGCTTTATATGCGGTCATCATCGGGAGTGGCTTATAGTGTACGTTGGTTGCGATACCACGCTCTGCCATCTGCTCAATGATGCTGTTGCATTGCTCACGTGTTTTACCAGGAAGACGAGTGATGTAAAGATGACCACTACCAGCCCAATCTGCACCATAATGCTTCAAGCCTACAATGCCATATGGAGCCAGAGCTTCGTCATAACGCTCAATGTACTTCTTACGCTTAGCCAACATCTCAGGATAACGCTCGAACTGGATAAGCCCCAGAGCAGCCATAATGTCAGTCATGTTGCACTTGTACCAAGGGCCAATGATATCATACTCCCAGGCACCCAACTTTGTCTTAGCCAACGCATCCTTATTCTGACCATGGAGCGAGAAGAGCTGTGATAGACGATAGATGAATTCATTCCAAGTCTCACCCTCTATGAAAGGTACAGGACTTCCGCAATACACTTGCTGGCGTTCCACCTTCTCGTTTCCGAAAGGCAGGTTCCATGTCATTGCGCCACCCTCTGCAGTAGTGAAGTTCTTAACAGCATGGAAAGAGAATGAAGAGAAGTCCGCAATCTCACCAGCCATCTTACCATGGCGAGAGGCACCAAATGAGTGGGCACAGTCGTTAGAAACCACGATACGTCCCATCTTAGCCTGAATGTCATTAGCAGGACGATAGAGCGCCTTGATCTCTAGGCGGTTCACCACTTCAAAAATCTTCTCTACATTAGCGCATATACCAGCCAAGTCAACAGGTACAATTACCTTCGTACGCTCAGTGATTGCTGCAGCCAGCTTCTCGTAGTCCATCTCAAAATCCTGATGATCGTTACCATCATTCTCTGCATAAGCCGCCGGACGGATATCCACCATCTTTATGGTAGCACCCACATGATCAACCACCGAAGCAGATGCTGTATAGGTATATGCAGGCATAATCACCTCGTCACCAGGACCAACGCCCATCACATGGAGCACCATCTCCATGGCAGCCGTAGCCGAGTTCAAACATACAGTTTTCTCCGTATGAACATATTCCGAAATTATCTTCTCCAACTTCTTTGTACGAGGGCCAGTAGTTATCCAACCACTAAGGATTGCGTCACGAACCTCGTGGGCTTCAGCCTCCGTCATATCTGGGGGTGAAAAGGGAATTTTCCTTCTTTTCAAATCAGTACTCATTATACTTGTTTTTAAAAATTAATCTCGTATTTATCTCTCAGTAATAATCTCTTTAAATGTTTGGAAAATAAGTTTGATATCA
Organism: Parabacteroides sp. AF27-14; assembly: GCF_003635425.1. Lineage (NCBI taxonomy): Bacteria > Pseudomonadati > Bacteroidota > Bacteroidia > Bacteroidales > Tannerellaceae > Parabacteroides > Parabacteroides sp. AF27-14. The sequence goes on along the minus strand of NZ_QTLZ01000004.1, from coordinate 96,912 downwards.
TACCAGAATGACGCATTCTGCACATATTCCAAATACAGCTTTATCTTCTCCTGCATAATCACGTTGATATAATAGTCCTCAGGATCTTTTGCTTTTTCCATCAACTCATTCTCATTGCGGAATTTAATTGAGGCAGGGTCGGTGATACCAGGACGAACATCCAAAACATGCATCTGTTCCTCTGTCCAGTAGTTTACATAGTGACGAACCTCTGGACGAGGACCGACAAGACTCATCTCACCAAGAAACACATTAATCAATTGAGGGAACTCGTCCAACTTATATTTTCGTATAAAATATCCAGAACGAGTAATTCGAGGGTCTCGACCTCCAATAGTTACCAAAGAGCCCTTATCTGAACCTACACGCATCGAACGAAACTTAAAAATACGGAAATCATTATTATTTCGTCCTACACGAACCTGACGATAGAACACAGATCCCTCGGAATCCAACTTAATCCAGATTGCCATAATGAGGAATATGGGACTTAATACCAGTAAACCGCAGCCACTGGCAAAAACATCAAATAGCCGTTTCATATATACGTTTGATTATTCAAAAAAAAGAGATGCTTTTCGGTTAATATTAAGGTCATCATTGTACAAAGTAAACGCTATCCAGTTCTAATATACAACAGTTGGAAGAGAACCTGTCATTGTGACTATAGCTTCATTATCAAGCGTCCACTTACTCCTAACTATGAATGTACTCAATGAATGTAAGTATTGGAGTTGAATACACTATTGACTATTTTGTCAACTTGTATCACTTATATCGTACCGTTATCAACGTGAATATTCTGACCAGTGATACTCTCTGCCTTCTCGCTTACAAGGAAAGCAACAGTTTCTGCAACTGAACGGATACTAGTAGCTGCCTTGAGTGACGTACGGGCATAAATCTTGCCTCTTTGTTCCTCTGTAAGAGTAGAGCTCATAGCGGTTGCCATGAAGCCAGGAACTACGACATTTGAGCGGATGCCGAGGGATCCCCACTCGCGAGCAGTATCCTTTGAGAATGCTTCGAGTGCACCCTTAGAAGAGGCATACATTGCCAATCCCTTGTAGCCTGTGTGAACAGAGATAGAAGAGATATGTACAATAGATCCCTTCACCTTGTGAAGAATCATGTTGCGAATAACATTCTTGGTCATCATCATTGGAGTGAAGACATTCACGTTGTACATAGCCTGAAGTCGCTCCAAATTGAGGTTGGTCACAATGTCATCGTATGCAACAGCTGCATTATTTACATAACCGTCAATCTGTACCTTGTTGCTACAAAAGTCTTTGAAGACATTATGGCGTACGTTTTCACAATCAGCAAGGTCAACACTCTTGAAGAAGACGTGATCAGGGCACTCTGCTTCCAGAGCCTTGAATTCATCGGTATAGCTACGAGCAATACCATATACGTTGTTGCCTTGTTCGAGTAGGACACGACAAATTTCGAGACCTACGCCACGAGAGCAACCTGTAACAATAATATTTTTACTCATGATCGTTTGAGTTTACCGGTTCTTGTTAATTCGAATTGTTCTACAAACTTAATTCTGCGTGGAATCTTGAAATCCTGCAGCTGTGAGGTAAGCGCCTTCTTAATATCAACATTGGTGAGTTCAGAACTATCTTCCAACTGGATGTCAGCACAAAGCACGCTACCGAGGACTGAATTTGCCCTACCATAGACAAGCACTTGCTTCACGCCATCGATTGCTCGAAGGACATTCTCCACTTCTCCTGGATTGACCTTGTAGCCTCCCACATTGATGAGCTCGTTCTTGCGACTCTTGAAGCGGAACAGTCCTTGCTCCTTGTCTACCCACTCGATGAGATCACCAGAGTGATAGTAATTACCCTCGAACTTGAAACTGTCGGAACGTCCAAGAAGTGACTTATGGATAAGCAGCTCGTCATCAACAACTGTAAACTTATCGCGAATCTTCTTTGGTATCTGGAAGCAATCGCCCTTGGCTGCGAACAACGATCCTGCCTCGGTTGAGGCATACACGTTATTAATCTTTGCCGTTGGAAAGATCTTCATAATGGAGTCATACAGATGCTGTTCAGACTTCTCGCCACCCAAAGTGACACGAATCACGCTCTCGTATGCATGCTCGAAAGGGAGGAGCAAACGATAGAATGTAGGAGTAGCTGACACATGAGTAATCTGATACTTGCCAATCAGCTCGTAAACATCAGCCCTCTGCTTGTTGAACACGTTGATGAGGGTATTCTGGTTCTCGAATGCTTGAAAGAACACCTGTAGACCTGCCATGTGAGTAGGGTTGTAGGCATACGCCCACACCTGGCCCTTGTACTTATCGCCAAGACGAACGCTACGAGTCAAGGTGTCAACGGTATGCACCACCTTCTTAGGCTGACCAGTAGTTCCTGAGGTGAAGATGGTGATCTCTGATGAAGACTGCTGAAGCGAAGCCACCACATCGTCCATCGAAGCAAATGATTTCTGCTCGATAACTTTTGTCTGGTTCACCTCATTCTCGTCCACACCATCAATCTCCGAAGGATTCAAGTCCGAATCCAATAGAACCAGAGGTCTATTTGCAGTCAGAGCACGGATTAGGTTAACGAAATAGACGTATACATCCCTTGTCTTGAGCAAAGGACAATATTCTATCGCATGATTAAGCGAGCAGAACAAGTCCTCGTATGTATAAGTCTTATCGTTATCTACAAGAAATACTGCCATTGCATTTAGCTAAGTTTTGCATAAATCTCACCAACAGTATTAACGAGACCATCCTCGAAGATGTCAATATCGAACTCATCCTCGATGCGAACGGTAAGTTCTGCGAGATCGAATGAAGTAAGGCCTAGATCGTCACGGAGCTTATCACCCTCGTTGAGGGTTACAACAGCTTCCATATTCTTAGAAGCACGAATATCATTAATAACTTCTAATACTTTAGTCTGCATAATGTTTTATTTATTAATTGGTTCATAGAATTTTGTTTCAGAAAGGTCAGCAGCGACACTACCCCAAGACAGCCCCACACCAAAACCACACATAATGGTCTTTTTGAGGTCATATTGTTTCTGACTGCAAACATCACTCAGCAGAAATGGTATGGTAGCAGGTCCAGTATTGCCATAGTCCTTGCAGTTGGCAGGGGCCACTTCAGCAGCAACTTTTAGTTTTTTACGAACATAGTTTACCATAAATTCATTTGCCTGATGAAGGGCATAGAATCCTACATCTTCCTTTACCCAATCCATGTACTCAATTAGTGAGTTCACATTTTTATGTACCTCGGTTATTGCAAAATTAAAAATGGCCATACCATCCATGAAAAGGTCATTCATAGTACGGCCATTCTTGTCCTCATCCCACTTTAGAACGCTTGTTTCCTCAGAAACTGGCAAACGGAAACCTCCAGCAGGAACTATCAAACGATCAGCTCCACTTCCATCACTTTGAATATGGAAGCCCATAGAAGTATTTCCTACGGTTACAAGGCTCGCGGTACCGCAATCACCGAACACCATTCGAAGTGATTTATCATTAGGATTCATCATGCGTGATGTCGTATCACCAGCCAATACGAGTACATTCTTGCAAGCACCGGTAGTTATCCAAGAAGCAGCCTGAAATAAACCATAAATAAAGCCAGAGCAACCATAATGAATGTCAATACAAACAGTGTCCTTTGACAAACCTAAACGGTCTTGAAGTGCAATAGACGTTGAAGGCAGAATCCAATCGCACGTCTGGCTAACGAACACAAGTCCGTCAATCTCATCCTTATTGATTCCATCCTTTTCCATTAACGCTTCAGCTGCCTTCTGGCACATGTCAGAAGAACACATGTCTTTGTCAGCAATGCGAGCACGTTCTACACCTGTTGCCTTCATAATGTTGGCTACCTCCGTATCACCATACTCTGCACCAAGAGAAACCATTTCTAGAATATTCTTTGGCAACCATGAAGCCACGGCCTTAACCTGAACATTGTTAAGAATTACTTTCATAATTATTCATGATTATTGAAGGGTAAAACCACCATCTATCACAAGATTTGTGCCTGTAGTGAACGAAGAAGCGTCACTTAGAAAATAGATAATGGCATGTGCTACCTCTTCTGGTTTGCCAAATCGCTTTAAAGGGTATTTCTTCATTTCTTCAGAAAGTTGCTCCTCTGAAATAGTTCCTGTATCCCAAATATGTGTATTTATTATACCTGGACATACCGCATTTACTCTAATATTTTTACTTGCAAGATCCAATGCAGCATTCTTAACAAAACCACACACGGCAGCCTTAGATGTAGAATACATAACGTTGCCAACTCCTGCAATAACAGGTCCAGAAATAGACGAAGTAAATACAACAGATCCATTCTTTTCTAGTTTTTTCTTTTTCAATAATTGCTGCATCAAAAGAATTGGAGCCAAAGTATTGACAGACATTATCTGCTCCATTTTATCACGAGTGATAAAATGAGTCGGTAGTATGATGGAAAGTCCCGCATTATTGACAAGTCCATCAATTGATGGGCATTTCTCAACAATTGTTGAAATATCAACATCACATGATAAATCAGCCACAATCATTAAATGACCATTTCCCATCAATAAATCATAGGTCTGCTGTAATTTGGCCTCATTACGACCAGTCAATACAACCTTGGCACCCATCTTAGAACACTCAATGGCTGTAGCTTTTCCTATACCAGAGGAGGCTCCTGTCACCAAAATAGTTTTACCCTCAAGTGAAAAAGGATTATACATACAGTTCACTTCTTTGAAGATATTAGTTCAAAGAGTTCCTGGATAGTGTTGGTCTTGCGCATTTCGTCAGCCCTAAGCTGTACCTCATACTCATCATCCACCATTGCCATCACGCTAAGAGCAACCATGGATGACCATCCATCTAATTCTCGGAAGTTTGTTTCAGCACTAATTGTTGAAGCATCAAGATCGTCAAACTGATCTGCAAAATTCACAATAAAATCTTTCATTGATGCAATTTTTAAATGTTAATCGTAATTTTATTATATAAATCTGAATTTTATCTTTGTTAAATCATATACCATCTCTGTTCTTTCTCTGCCGTCAGGGAGTGTAAATGTAGAAACAACCTTAGCTCCATTAATCTTATGAAATTTAAAGATCTGCTTATTAATTGTATCTACTTCAATAAATAAATCTTTCACTCCCAATGTTTTCATAATCGACATGAACATGTCATTCATAGAAATTGCGGCTTCAGGATCTTTTCTATTTGGCAACCATCCCCAATATTCACCTCGGGCACCTTTAGAAGAGACATAATGATTATTTGATTCACCTTTAGTTGATTTGAATCTATCAATTGCTGCCTTAATTAATTTCGGGTTTGATATTGCAGAGGTAAATAATGGCCACAGAAATGAAAATTTGTTATCACGCATTGATTTCATCTGCTTACTTGCATCTAGTGAACCGCTGCTAAAACCTACTATCAGTCCGTTCTCATCTTCTGCACAAACTATAACTTCGTTTGGATCATTAAGCATTACCTTATAATATTGCTTAAGGAAAGAATAATTTACCTGCGCAAAAAAACCTTGGTCATATTTATCTCTGATGTGCAAGTGAACATAAGCAATTTGCTTTGCATCACTTGGCTTAGCTAATCTAAATCGAATATTTGCCATATATCAAAATATTTTACCAATAACAACCACCCTCTACCGCAAAAGCATTCTTAGGTCTATCTTTGGCATCAGGATAAACGAAATACTCATTGATATAAGGCTTAAATTCATCATTCTCTTCATATCGCTTGCAAGTTATTCCAAATAGAAACTGAAGCACACCTCCCATGTGAACAGCCTTTTTGCCCATACGTTTGATATGAGCAGCCAGCGGAAGGGCGTATGCGCCACATCCTAGCAGAGCAATATCAAAATCCTTCTTGTCAATTTCGCTTTTCATCCAGTCAAGTGCATCGAACCAAGTGTCAAAGCCAACAGGATTGCCTGCAATTGACTGCACAGCCTTAATGGTCTGCAATGAAGTAAACTCAGGCAACACCTCGCTGTTCTTGAATAGTTTCTTCTTTTTGTTTTTGTACTGACTCTCGATGGTCTCAGAAAAAGGATGCACTACAAGAATCTTTTTCCCTTTTAGAGAATAGGTCCAAGGATGTTGCTGGGAAAAAAACGAATCCAAAGTTGACTTATGGACATATTTTTTATGATTAAACCAATTACTAAAAAATAGTTCTTCGATTCGCCACCTTACGAACAAGTCTATATCTTTGCAATCTTCTTTATAAAGAAGATAAAACTGTTTAAGTGTTCTCATTGAAACTGGGAAAAAACCGGCATTCATTCTCATATTTCTCTTTGATCTTGACAATAATGGAAAACTCAAAGGAAAATATCGGATTAAAAATAATGCTTGAAACTCAACACTTCCTATTCTTGATATCATGCTTGGATTCTCAGATTCGAGCAGCCGAGATATTTCTCTGATATCAGTCTCTAAATCATGTTTTCTGGGTCCTAAGAATTCATGAATACGATCTGCAAATTCAAATGTTCTATACTTCACAATATTAAATTTTAATCCATGTAGGCAAATACAAATCAGAATATTCCAACGTATTATGCCATTTATGTGGGCATATAATAAAACAATTTTTACGCTGGTTCAAGTATGCACCCCACCAAGAGAATGAACTGTTTGCCAATATGTTGCATCTAGCGATGGACAGGAGTTGCATATCGCGATAACTATCGGCACCTCGGTTGTGTGCAATAAAATGAACCTTTGCATCACCAAACTCATTCCTCATATTTTCCATACACCATTTCTGGTCATTTGAGAAAATAAAGAACTCTGGGCTAGTAATCAAGTTATAGGCCTCACGTATTGCATTACGATAATAATCAAGTGTGCATATACCTCCAAAAGAGGAAGATCCGACATAATCACCACGACGAATGTGTACAGTCACAGAGTTATCTTGTTTGAGAAGAGGTTCCAATTCCAAATTCTCCTTTGTATCGAATGGACGAAAAGTAAACTCTTTAAGAATCCTATCACGATATTTATCAAAGTAGAGTGGAGTCATCCAGTAACCATCAAAATAGCAGTCATCTATTACAGACAAAGCCTCTGGTATAAACACATACGGCTGCTGATCTGTCACAAACTCTGTCTTTCGCTTTGGAAATATGCGACGAACAGCTCGAGCAAGAACTTGATTAGGAATATAGAACGAAACCTTCATCAAATCCTTCGGTCTGGCAGGTTCTAAAGTCGCATTCGGGAATACCTTGTCTATCTCATAACCATTATGATAAAAGTTATTGCCATGATAAACCTTAATGAAAGCATTTTTATAATGTTGAGTATCAATAAAAACCTCCTCATTGGGATATTTCGCCTTCAACGCTACAGCAAAAGCATACTGAAACATCTGGTTACCTAGACCTCCTATGATATTTACGATTTTCATATACTAATCTTCAAAAATTTTTAATCTTGCAAAGGCTTCATCTAGTATCATTTCTACATCATATTCCCTTGCTGTAAGAATTGCATTTTTCCTTAATTTTTTGCGCAAATCAATATCTGAAATAAGTCTATTCATTGCGGTAGATAATGCTACTGCATCCTTAGGGGGAATAAGCAATCCATTATAACCATCAACAAGGACTTCACCATTAGCATGGAAGTCTGACGCAATAACTGGCACACCAGCTATGAATGCATCTAACAATGTTCCAGGAAAACCTTCACCCTTGAAATATGTAGGGAATAGTAAAACATCATACTCGGATAGTTGTTTATAACCATCTTCTACACTCACATCAAGAAAGCCTTTATAATTAATATTTAGGTAATAAAAATCCTTAAAATAGCCTTCATCATATGGAGGCACTAAAGTTCCGTAAATATCTAAACAAATGTTTTTATTACCTAAAGACTTAAATGCTTGGATTATTTCTTCGATTCCTTTTTGTATTAATACTCTTGAAAAATACACAAAACGTATTTTCTCAAAAATAGCTTTATCAATTGTTGGTTTAAATATTACTGGTTTAAAATTCGGAACCATTGCACAGTTAGTAATTGATAATTCCTCTAGGTCACGTTTCAAATAATTACATTGAACTACTACTTTAGTAAACACATCATATACTCTTCGGTTTTTAAGAGATACGTTTTTGAGATCTATTGCCAAATCTCCTCCTGCAACCCAATAGAAAATTCTCCGTTTTAGATGAGTTAAATTTAGTATTTTTGCTATATAATAAGCACCTCTAGTTGATATTGACAGAATGATTGGCTCACTTCTTTTAGTTCTTACAATATATATTAGAGACATAATTAACGACAATACGGATTTTTTTTTCCAAGTATCAAAGACTCTACAGTCAACATTTTTAGAGAGTATATATCTCAAAAAATGCTGATTCTTTGTTTGCACACCACCACCTGTACTTGGGCTATTTAATTGAATACTTCCTATAAAAGTTAATCTATTCATACTTTTTTCCACCTTAATTTGTTGACAAAGTAAATCCAATTTGCTTTGCAGGAACACCTGCTACTATTACATTATTAGGGATATCCTTATTTACAACAGATCCAGCCCCAATAACAACATTGTCGCCAATTGTTATAGGTCCCAAGATTATTGCTCCGACAGAAATATAAACATTGTTTCCTACATTGATACTACATTTAGAGCCAAAATTCATAGCATTACGTTTTCCAAATAAAACATTAGGAAGAACTGTGCAATTTTCTCCAATATGAATCCAACTATCACAACGAAGAAAACCTAGATGTACAATCATGACACCTGGCCCAAAAGTATTAGGAGCAACAAACATATTTGATTTTATTCTGCTGTGATTGTATCTATATTTCCAATACAACAGAAATACCCTCTCCAATAGAGTACGTTTTTCTAAATTTAGGTAAAATTCATAATGCCTCAATACACGAAAAAATTCATATATATAATAATTTTCATATCCTCCCAATCTTTTTATCATACGCTTATAAAAAGTCTGGGAACCAAACCCTAGATTATCTCGCTTTAAATATTCTTGCAGATCTTTTCTTGTAAATATCATAAACGTGATGTTTAGTTCTGCTTATTAGGGGGTTATCGCAAGAACCCCCGATAATTGATCTTTATATTAGATAATCGAGAATATATGTAGGCTGATGGAATAAACATATAATACATATACCTAAAGAAATTCACAGACTGTGATCTCACCAATGAGAAAAAAATGCATCCCATAATTGCGAACATAAATCGATTAAATCTTTCATTATTAGTTAAAATAAAACGATTCCATATTGACAATCCTAAACCTATCACCAATCCATTATATACAAACCCTAAAAAGCCACAAAAGATATAACCTTCAGCAAAAGGATGAAAAGCCCATCCCTGAGAGGCGCTTACTTGAGAACTAGGAAAAAGAGAATCTGCAATCAAAAAATATAACCAATCACCTCCCAATAATGGAAATGTTTTTATAATCTGAGAATTAATAACCATTAATGGATCAATAATATTTTTGCCAATAACACCAACCAAATTATACGCTGGCGCTGTATAATCTTGTTTAAGTAAAATTTCTTCCAATGTCCCCTCATTAACACCTCCTCTTAACGAATAAGTAAAACTCGCTAAATATAGAAACGTAATAGCGATAAAAGACAAAACAAAAACTTGTTTAATCCTTATCTTACGTCCATATATCCATAAAAGTACAAGTCCCAATACAACTGCAAGGATATCAGAACGAGATCCTGATAGAATATTATAGATAGTATAAAGTAGAATATTATATGCAGTAAAAACTTGCATATACCATTTTTTCTGTTCCATAGCAACCATTGGGAATATCACGAAAGCAGGCAACCACTTAAACATTTGGTCAATTATAGTCATCAAAATATTCTCGTTTCCCATCGATCCATTTTCCACTAAGGATTGGTAAGAAATTTTCACCATATTGGTAACTAATAAATATGAACTTAAAAAACTAAACACAAGAACAAAAAAATAAACTATTGATTTTGAATTTCTCCTCCTATAATATACAACATTATAGACCTTATGAATTTTGGATGTATGATTTAGGACTATAAATAACGTAATCAATGAAAAGTTAACAAACCAATACAATTCACACCAAACATCTTTTCCCCAGTATGCATCATATAGATATGGAAAAAATCTATAAGTAATTTCTGTCGGTAATAAATACAAATAAAGAACCATACAAAAAATGGCATAAAATCTATTCCTATTCCATAACTTCAATATACATGATACCCATACAAAAACTTGAAAACACAACAATATTATATCCATATTAATATCATCCATAGGATTAAAAGTTTAGCAATTAATCGAATTCCAATATATATAATTAACTAAGCAAAAACATTGTACATTATCATCAACACAAGCCATTCATCACTAACAATTACAATTAGATAATCATAGCCAAACACCAATAAAATATCATCAAAAAACTTTCAAAAAAGTTTACTTTTTATCACATGTGCAATTTTTTCATTGACAGACAAAATCATTTCATTAACTAAAATCTTGCATAAAAGCAAATCTGCTAAAACTGTATACAAGACTCCACTTATCAGTAAACAAACTATATTATTCAAATAATAATTGAGAATATTTTTATAAAAGAGATACAAGAATATTGCAATTAAAATTAATAAAACAATTTGACTAAGCAACTTTACTATATCTTTAAACCAAAACACTTTTGCTAATGAATTTATATAAAATAGAGAAATCAAAGCAAACAATCCCATAGATATAGTCTCAACAAATCCAACAAAGATATAATTTACTTGTGTTGAAAATATAATCGAAGAAAAAAAGAAAATAAATGTTACTAACCCACTAAAAACCGCAAATATTTTTTGCTTATTTAATGAATAAAAAACATTCCTCGTCAAATTCATTATTGCAATCAGCACTCCATTCACAAGATATATAGGAAGAACTGAAGATAATCCAATAACAGCTTCATTATCAAATTCCCCTCTTAAAAAAAGAACACTTATTATTGGGCAAGCAAATACGGATGCAAAAACAGCAACAAATGTTGAAAAAACAACGACGGCTTCTATTTGTTTCCAAAAATTAATAAATCCTTGGTTAACTATTTCCTTATTCTTTGAAGAAAGAGACCTAGCAAGATCAGGGAAAGAAACGGTTGACAACCCCATACTTGCAGCAACAGAAAGAAAACCGCAAAAACTATGAGAATAACCTAAAAGCGAAACGCCACCTTCATAATCTAGTTGTCCGGCCCACAAATATGCAATTGAAGCAAACGAATGGAATGGAAAAAAAGATATAATTATTAGTATAATATTTTGGACAACTACAAAAGAGTCCATTTTGGTATACGATTGGGATTTCTTGAATAAATTACCATAATATCGATTTACTATATAAGAAATAAAGGCTGAAAATAGCATACCAAAAGCAATAGAATTTACTCCTATAACCTGATGAAGAATAAGCACAAATAATATAATAAAAATGTATACTAGTAACTGAGATAAAGATACAATTAAAAAATTTTTGAAATAATTTTGAACAGAAGAAAGAAAACCATTAACGATTGACATGTATGCATTAATCCACAATAAAAAAGCCAACAATAAAGAAAGATTATAATATGTTTTTTCTATGGGACCAACAATGTAATCCATATTAAAATATGTAATTACAAAGCCAACAACAGCTATAAGCAATGCTATTTTTGATACACACTCTTTTATAGTCCAAATATAAGAATCTAACTCAACTGAATCTATTCGAGCAAAAATAGGGAAAAACAAAGATGAAAAAACAGCACCAGACGCACCTGTTATAATCGCAGGAATGGAGAGCAACGAAAAATAAATATCCATCTCTTTCCCTGAGCCAAAGAAATAGGCATACAACAATTGGCAAACAAAGCCTAATATACCACAAACAATAAAAATAAGACTAATAACGAATGTTTTTTTCATACATTTACATATGTCAACCTTCAGAACATCGTATTACAAATTCCTAAATCCGACAGAAACAATGAAATTTTACTTTGAAAGAAATGTTCCGATACTAAACAGTAACATGCATATCATAAAGATCCAATATTGAGGAGTACTTTCAAGAGTCTCCCTTTTATTCATTACGCATGAAAAAAATCTTTGGAATTCTTCTTTTTCTGTAAATAAATTCTATCGCTTATGATATAACTTCATCATATCTAGGAATGGCAAAGTTCTGATTGATATTATTGTCTTCGAACATGAAGTTCTATGGCTTCTCGATGATTATGGCAAAATATCTTACTGTCTAACACCACAAGTGCCTGGTATCTACCTCCACCGAAACCATGCATTTTCCACGCAAACACGTCATATCCTTGCCTTCTATGACAGAACAACCCTCCTTTTAAGGAGCTATTTGAAGCCGTTGGTGGTATGAACCACATACAAATGTACTACCTATACAACGACTTTCCAAATTGGAATATTACTTTACGATACCTTTTTCAAGATACTCAGCAAGGTTCATCTTGCGAACACCTTCAGCAGCATGATCAGCAGCGACTTTAGCCATATCATGCTTAACCATGAGCTCGACGAGTTGCTCGAAGGTGGTGGTCATAGGATTCCAACCAAGTTCATTCTTAGCCTTGGTTGGATCGCCCCAGAGATTCACCACATCGGTAGGACGATAGAAATCTTCAGATACGGCTACAACGACCTTGCCTACAAGAAATTCAGGGCCAGATATTACAATACCTTTCTCATTAATGCCTTCACCTTCCCAACTAAGTTCTATACCAGCGTGATGGAAAGCGAGAGTAGCAAACTCACGAACAGTATGCTGTACACCTGTAGCAATAACGAAATCTTCTGGCTTATCGTGCTGGAGGATAAGCCACATACACTCAACATAATCCTTGGCATACCCCCAGTCGCGAAGGGAGTCTAGATTGCCAAGGTAGAGGCAATCCTGCTTACCCTGGGTAATGTGTGCAGCAGCGAGAGTTATCTTGCGGGTTACGAATGTCTCGCCTCTACGCTCAGACTCGTGGTTGAAGAGGATGCCTGAGCAACAGAACATATCATATGCCTCACGATACTCCTTCACAATCCAGAAGCCATAGAGTTTAGCGACAGCATATGGTGAATATGGGTGAAATGGGGTATTCTCGTTCTGGGGAACCTCCTCTACCTTACCATAGAGCTCAGAAGTTGATGCCTGATAAATCTTACAGCTCTTCTCAAGGTGATTGGTACGGACAGCCTCCAGTATGCGAAGAACACCTGTTGCATCTACCTCTGCAGTAAACTCAGGAGCATCGAAAGACACTTGAACGTGAGACTGAGCAGCCAAGTTATAAATCTCTGTCGGCTGCACCTTGTCCACAAGCTTCACAAGCGACATAGAGTCGGTGAGGTCAGCATAATGCAGGTGGAAATTTGGAGTTCCTTCGAGGTGCGCGATACGCTCACGGAAATCTACTGATGAGCGGCGGATGATACCATGGACCTCATAGCCCTTGGCCAAAAGAAATTCAGAGAGGTAGCTACCGTCCTGTCCAGTAACACCTGTGATAAGTGCAATATTCTTTGACATAATTGTATTTTTTGCGTTATTGAATTGTTTTCAACTTATGCTCTCCTCGTACCATTCGAAAAGCTTCTGAACACCATCTTCAATATCAACCTTATGTGTCCATCCAAGAAAATGAAGCTTGCTGACATCTATGAGCTTACGCATAGTACCATCAGGTTTAGCGGTATCAAACTCAACTGTTCCGGTGAAACCTACTGCCTTGACTACAAGTTCTGAAAGCTCGCAAATGGTGATTTCCTTCCCTGTACCCACATTGATGTGACAGTTGCGGATCTCGCCAAGGCTTGGGATTGCGCCACCACGACCAGTTGAGTGGTTGCGATCAACTACACCATCCGCTTTGTTGCCGTAATGGACTGATGAGTATTTCTCGATACCAATGATGTCGGAGAAGTTAACGTTGAGAAGAACGTGAACTGATGCGTCTGCCATATCCTCACTCCAGAGGAACTCACGAAGAGGCTTACCTGTGCCCCAGAGGTTCACCTTGTTGTGCTCTATACCATAGAAGGAAAGGACTTTGAGAATCTCAGCTTCTGAACTGTTGCCATCAATGACATAACGATTTTCCTTGATATTTGCTCCTACAGGACGAATATTGAGGTCTTTGCGAATAGCTTCCCAATTACCATCGTTGATGAGCTTTGCGAGATAAACCTTACGCATCATGGCTGGCATAACGTGCGAATTCTCCAGATGAAAATTGTCATTAGGACCATAGAGGTTGGTAGGCATTACGGCAATATAGTTGGTACCGTACTGGAGATTGTACGACTCGCACATCTTGAGACCAGCAATCTTGGCAATGGCGTATTCCTCGTTGGTGTATTCCAATTCACTAGTGAGGAGGCAGTCCTCCTTCATGGGCTGAAGCGCATTCTTAGGATAGATACAGGTAGAGCCAAGGAAGAGGAGTTTCTTCACATCATGAGCATATGCCTCGGAAATAACGTTGCACTGGATCTTCATATTCATCATCAGAAAGTCAGCACGATAAAGACTGTTGGCCATGATGCCACCTACAAAGGCAGCTGCTAGTACTACAGCATCAGGCTGCTCCTCATCGAAAAACTTTTTTACAGCATACTGATCTGTGAGATCAAGATCCTTGTGAGTGCGACCTACGAGATTGGTGTAGCCTCTCCGCAAGAGGTTGTTCCAAATTGCGGAACCTACGAGGCCCCTATGGCCTGCAACATATATTTTGCTTGATTTATCTAACATATGATTAATTTGAAAATAAAAAAGCGTGTTTCACTCTGAATTATTTTTATTGTGCGGAATAATCATTGAACCCACAGATCCACATACTATAATGCAGATTCAAATAAAATAATATATCAATTACTCTTTAAGGAATGCACAAATGGTCATTTATCAACGCATATATAATATGTTGAATACCATTCTGCAAATGCTCTAAGACCATCACGCAAAGAAGTTGATGGCTTAAATCCAAAATCTTGTTCAAGAGGTGTAGTATCTGCATATGTTACAGATACGTCACCAGGCCGCATTGGGACAAGTTCCTTGTGAGCCTCAAAATCGTAGTTCTGCGGTAGCACCTTGGCACGGATGAGCTCCTCCTGTAGGATAGAGACGAAGTCAAGAAGGTTTTCAGGTGAATTGTTACCGATATTATATACTTTGTACGCTGGGATTGGAAGTCCATCTTCTCCATTCTGCTTCTCGGGAGCGTGCTGCATGATGCGAACTACACCCTCGACGATATCATCGACATAGGTAAAGTCACGCTTGCAGTTTCCATAGTTAAAGATCTGGATGGTCTTGCCATCACGAAGCTTGTTGGTGAATCCGAAGTAGGCCATATCAGGACGGCCTGCAGGTCCATATACAGTGAAGAAACGAAGACCTGTTGATGGGATATTGTAAAGCTTCGAATAAGCGTGTGCCATAAGTTCGTTACTCTTCTTGGTGGCAGCATACAGGCTGACTGGATTATCCACCTTGTCATCTGTTGAATATGGAACCTTCTTATTAGAACCATAGACTGATGATGATGATGCATATACCAAATGTTCAACTTCATGATGACGGCAAGCTTCAAGAAGGTTGTAGAAACCGATAAGATTGCTCTCTATGTAGGCATCAGGATTGGTGATAGAGTAACGAACTCCTGCCTGAGCTGCGAGATTTACGACAACAGCTATCTTGTTGTCAGTAAATATCTTCTCGACAGCAACCTTATCTGAGATGCTTGCATGAACAAACTCCCAATCTCGGTTAAGAGCCTCTATTTCTTTGAGACGCTCGTACTTGATGTTGACATCGTAGTAGTCTGTGATGCTGTCAATACCGATTACCTTGATATTCTTTATATCCTTAAACAAACGCTTAACGAGATTAGATCCGATAAAGCCTGCTGCTCCAGTAACGAGAACGGTCTTGCCCTCAAGATTTACATTATACTGTACCATGAGTTAATCACGCTTAAATATGTCACGAGTATAAACCTTCTCAATCACATCATCGAGGCATGAGTCATAGCGGTTGGCGATGATGGCCTTTGACTTCTGTTTGAACTCCTCAAGATTGTTGATTACCAGAGAGCCGAAGAATGAAGTACCATTTTCAAGAGTTGGCTCATAGATTATGACCTCTGCGCCTTTGGCCTTGATACGCTTCATGATACCCTGGATTGCAGACTGGCGGAAGTTGTCAGAGTTAGACTTCATAGTCAAGCGGTACACACCGATAACACATTCATGCTCTTTAGCGGCATCCCATACAGCATTTTCATTGTAATAGCCAGCCTTGCGAAGTACGGCATCGGCAATATAATCCTTTCGGGTACGATTAGACTCCACAATCGCAGACATCATAGCCTGTGGCACGTTTTCATAATTGGCAAGAAGTTGCTTGGTATCCTTTGGGAGACAATAACCACCATAACCAAATGACGGGTTATTGTAGTGAGTGCCAATACGTGGATCGAGACCAATGCCATTAATAATTGCCTGTGAATCGAGCCCCTTTACTTCCGCATAGGTATCAAGCTCATTGAAATAAGAAACTCGAAGAGCGAGATAGGTGTTGGCAAAGAGTTTGACAGCCTCTGCTTCCTTCATACCCATGAATAGAGTCGGAACGTTCTCCTTGATTGCACCCTCTTGAAGAAGATTCGCAAAGATCTTGGCGTAATCTTCCGCATTTGGATTGCCAATAGCTGCAATTGCCGCATTCTCCTCATCCCAGTTTCTATCTTGATCAGAGGGGAGTACTTTAGGATAGCCCACGATAATTCTCGAAGGTTCCAAATTATCAAGTAAGGCCTTGCTTTCACGAAGAAACTCTGGAGAGAATAGAAGATTGAAATAATGTCCCTTAAGAGATGGATCTGTCATAAACTTGAGAGCATACTTCACATAAAGCGAACGGCAATACCCAACAGGAATGGTTGATTTAATGACCATCACGGCATCCGGATTGACGTTCAATACCAAATCGATCACATCCTCTATATGATGTGTATCGAAGTAATTCCGCAGCGGATCATAATTGGTGGGAGCCGCAATGACTATGAAATCGGCATCACGATAAGCCGCCTCGCCATCAAGCGTAGCTCGCAGGTTCAAATCTTTCTCAGCGAGATATCGCTTGATATACTCATCTTGAATCGGTGATTTCTTACGGTTGATAAGATCCACCTTCTCCGGTATCACGTCCACCGCTGTCACCGGATGATGTTGTGCCAGCAAGGTAGCGATACTCAATCCCACGTAACCGGTTCCGGCCACGGCGATCTTGATTTCTTTATTCATATTGATTATTTTTTTTTTAGCCCTAAAGTACTTTTCATCTTTCTGATTTTCAAAAAGATGATTCACAGTTAAGTTGTTTGTTTTATACCAAAAGTAACAGGTAGTAAGTATTCAATTTAGGACATACTCCTCATTAAGACACTTCAAAAGTGTCTTAACCGAGTTCAGTAAAAAATATTGCGTTTACCTTCTTTATTCAATCACCCAATCCCCCAACGTTCGCTTCTCCGTATCGAAATTGATCCCAACCTTTACGATGGGTAATCCGCAAAGGGCGAAGCGCTCCGGGTAATTGCGCAAATGGATTTGCTCAAGGGCTGTATCCGCGGTTTTATTCAACTTTAATTCCACGACATAGAGGGTGGTCGGGGTGCGCATCACCATATCCACACGGCCTTTGGGGGTACGGACCTCTACGTCCACATAATTGCCTATCAACGTAAAAATCACATAAAGCAATTGTTGGTAATGTCCCTCGTAATGCGTATTCTCGCAATAGGGGATCGTGGAGAGAACCGTGCGCATCAAAACTAAAGCGTCGTCCATATCGCCATTATAAATCTTCTCCGCCACCAACGTATTCAACTCGGCGGGGCGTTGCACATAGTTAGGCAACAAGCTGCGCATCAAGCCGATCCGAACCTCCTTGTTCGGGATATCCAACTGATACAGGCCGCTGAAACGGGGATGCCGAAGCACCGTCTTCGGTGTTTCTTTTTAATCATATAAAAGATTTTTTATAGGCGGATTTCAAGAGCGACGTGATGTCGGTTTTGTCTTCCGCCTGTATTTTTGCTATCGAAAAAAATACGATTCATTCAATTGATATAGAAGTTTTTAGGTGTAATAATACTAAAAAAGCACTTCGACTGTCCGAGTGGCAGCATCATGAAACATCTAAGAGAGTTCGTAACTTCAGTACCTGAATACCGTAGAACCGGGAAAGGCAATTTCAAGCATAAACTTGAAGACATACTTATGCTTGTCATATTGGGCAGGCTCAGTAAGTGCATTACCAAAACCGAGATACTCGAGTTTGGCAAACGTTATCCTATATGGATAATTAATCGACAGGATGAGATGGCGAATCAATTCAATCCAACTCCTCAAACTGGGAGTTCTGGCTCTTGAACTCAGGGACGAAGGCTTTCATCTCCTTCACCATCAAAAGGATTTGGACACGGAGAGACAATTCGGTTAATACATTAATATGTTCTACTACATCCTTATAGATATACTCACGAACCGCCGCTACTCGAATCTTCTCGTGAGGGGTCTCTTTCGTGTTCTCCTTGTTGTTCAGTAGCTCTTCATACAATTTCTCGCCGGGGCGAAGACCAGTATACTTGATCTCGATATCCTTGTCTACCTGCAACCCGGACAGTTCAATCATGCGCTTCGCCAAATCCGCTATCTTCACCGGCTCACCCATATCGAAGATAAAGATCTCACCGCCCTTACCCATTGTACCGGCCTCTAATACCAGACGACAAGCCTCCGGGATGGTCATGAAGTAACGGATGATATCGGGATGGGTGACCGTCACGGGACCTCCTTGAGCGATTTGTTCACGGAAACGGGGGATAACCGACCCATTGCTACCTAGAACATTGCCAAAGCGGGTCGTAATGAAACGTGTCTCGCCTTTCACCTCTCCTCGCTCAATCGCAAGGCTCAGACTCTGTACGTAGATCTCGGCCAAGCGTTTGCTACATCCCATGATGTTCGTGGGGTTCACCGCCTTATCCGTACTGATCATCACAAATTTCTCCACGCCATAGCTTACAGCGGCATCTACCATCACACGAGTACCGAACACGTTTGTTCGGATCGCCTCGCAGGGGTTCTCTTCCATCAAGGGGACATGCTTGTAGGCCGCCGCATGGAACACCACTTGGGGGTGCCAGTTGCGGAACACATAATCCACACGGTCCGGGCTGCGAACATCGCCGATCACCGGAACAAAGTTCAGTTCCTTGTATTTCTCTTCCAATTCCAAACGAAGATTATGCATCGGGGTCTCAGCGGAGTCGAAGCAAACCAACTTCTTAATCGGAAAATGAGCCAGCTGGCGACAGATCTCGCTACCGATACTGCCGGCGGCTCCCGTGACAAGCACGGTCTTCCCTTCCAACAGATTGCCGATCTCATCCAGATTGATATGGATCTCCTCACGACCTAGCAAATCCTCGATACGGATCTCTCGAACAGAACGCTTCGCCTCACCTCCACGTAGCTCCTCCATCTCCGGGACTACCAATGTCTTCAAGGAGGCCTGCTCGCAATAACGGATCAAACGGTCACGCTCCTGATGGGCAACCTTTATATTGGGGAAGAGAACGCCATCCAAGCTGTTGCGAGGGATCAAGCGATACAGATCCTCCACGTTCTCGATCTGGTAGACCGGTAACTCCGCGATCCGGATGCTTTTCTTGGAATTGCCAAAGGAAAGGAAGCCCATGATGCTATAATTCTGCATGAATACCTGACGGTTCGCCGAGGTAGCGATCATCACGCTCTCCTCCTCCGTGCCAAAGACCAGTACCCGCTTGCGTTTCTTGCCGAGTTGCAGGAGGACGCTGTTATAGACATTGATCACGAAGACACGCAACGTGACCAACATCACGATCGTCAACGTACTGTCCATGATTCCACCCAACCAATAGATAGAAGGGCTGAAACGGGCTTTCAACAGCCAAAGCAGCAGGAACATTAAGAGCGACTTGCCGATCGCAGCACCACCGATCCGCCACAAGCCACGCAGCGTGGAATGGCGAATAACCCCATGATATGCTTTGAACAGCAAGAACGAAACGATACTGCCCACAAATGAGGAGAGGCCTACTTTCAGCACATCAGACTCTCCTATACGTATATGCAGAATGGAGAACATTCCTAGTACGCCCAGCAACGACACGGAGAGCGAAACGAAAAGGTCCGCACTAAAAATGATCCAACGGTTGATATACCGCAAATTCACCAGACGGCCTAAGGCCAATCGCCATCTGCCCTTATGAAAATCCATCATTTGTATTTTGTTTGTTTTATATTCAGTGCCCTAACTTTTCCCAACGGCGGCGCCTGTGACTCGTGGCGTCCCGAAGCGGCGGGCGTAATACAGCTTTCCGTCCGCAAGATCGTACCATCACCTTGGTGGATGATTTGGATCGCATGGGTTGCATTGGGCAGGATCTGCACATTACAACCGTAGATATGGAAGACGAAACGTGCTTGTTCCGCCCGCTCATGGTTTTCTGTCATATCGTAATTTTTTCAGTAAGGTTATCACTTTTCGTTTCCCTTGGAAAACGAGGTATATATGAATTGCCCTGTGAAATATATATCAATTGCCTAACGCAGTATATATCCTCGGGCATATGCAGTATATCTTCTCAAAAACGGCCAGTTGAGCGGTGTCTGAGACGACTGCTCCACGCATCGTTGATACGGGCACGGATGTTGCTGACGCTTTTACCCTT
Source organism: Parabacteroides sp. AF27-14 (assembly GCF_003635425.1). Lineage (NCBI taxonomy): Bacteria > Pseudomonadati > Bacteroidota > Bacteroidia > Bacteroidales > Tannerellaceae > Parabacteroides > Parabacteroides sp. AF27-14. The sequence goes on along the minus strand of NZ_QTLZ01000004.1, from coordinate 75,983 downwards.
CGTGATTCGGGGGGTGATGGGTAGAAAGAGGCGGATGAAACGCTCTTTGACCATCTCCTCGGGGGTTATTTTCAGCTCGTTCTCTTGCATGACCAGAATGACTTGGGCCAACTCGGTAACTGTCCGGCACTCGACGATCTGCGCAAGATAGCGTTCCAGATCCTCTTCTTTATTTATATAGGCACGAAAACGGATCGTTTCAGGCATGAGACCGGATCTACCGTCCCCCTCTTCTAAGGAGGTCTCCCCGCAATATTCCCCCACATAGAAGTTCTGGATGGCTTCCGTAGCGTTGGGGAGTATCTGGTTATTGCCGCCGTGTATGGTAATTGTTATATCAGACATAAGGTATATATGAATCGTTTGTCAATGAAAAGTAAACAGTTTGTCAACGGTTATCAACGGATTTGATTTCGCTATCCGGGGGTTGTACTTTCGCATTGTCAACAATAAGTTTAATCTTTTAAAAAAAGAAGTATGATTAATTATTCAACTTACATGTGGAAAAGTCCACTGGATGAGACCGCAAAGGAACAGGCGTACGCCAAGAACCAAGTGACGAAAGTGATGAGTTTCGATGATTTCGTGAAGCACATCTCAGATCACAACGGTGTTTTCACACGCGGCACGGTAAAAGGCGTGGTAAGCGACACCTGCTCATGCCTAGTGGAACAATTGCTGAACGGCTACAAGGTACAATTCGGCGAACTAGGAATCTTTAGCATCTCCATTACCTGCGAGCCGGCCGCTACACTCAAGGACTTCTCCAGCGATAATATCAAGGCGGTGAACATTCTATTCAATCCGGGTATAGACTTCGAGAACCTACGTTCTAAGGCAGAATTCAACCTAGTAACCAGCCGTGCGATCCAAGCCGCCTCGCTGAAGGCGGTAAAGGAGAATAAAGACACGGTAGACTTGGCAGCGTTGAAGAAAGGAGACTCAGAATCTCCCGATGAGATCTAAATCCTACCATTGAGAAATACGGCTCTTAAACCATGAAGCTTATTTTATTCATTTATTTAAAGACTACAAGTATGAAAAAAACAAATTGGAAGAGCGTCTTGCTCTACATCATCCGTATTGTCGAACTGGTCATCACCGGTGCCGCCGGTGGAGCCGCTAGCGGTTGGATCGGATGAGAACCATCACGCTGATTATCGTGCATTGCTCTGCCAATAGGCAGGGCAGCACTTTACGGATGATGGACATCGACCGCCTGCATCGCTCACTCGGCTGGAAAGGTTGCGGATATCACTTCGTTATCCCGACCGATGGTACGATCGAGACCGGTAGGCCCCTTGAACAAGTGGGCGCTCACTGTAAGAACCACAATCGGTACAGTATCGGGGTTTGCTATATCGGAGGACTCGCCAACGATGGAAAGACTCCCATGGATACCCGAACGGAAGCCCAACGAGAAGCCCTACAGGGTTTGCTTCGTGAATTGCATCAGCGATTCCCCAAAGCCCTGATCGTGGGACATCAAGACTTGGACCCGTCGAAATCCTGTCCCTGTTTTAATGTAGTGAGCGAGTTTTCCGATTAGTTTAACGCAGGGAGTCCCTTCACCTCCCTCGTATGCCATGCTTGGTAGGCGGGAGCGGAGAGTTCAGGTACAGTCAATAACTTGTAATCCGCCCCGTTCTGCTTAGCTATATGTTTTCGTTCATACAAACGAAGGGAACGATCCGTTACGGAAACCATGACAACCGGAAAAGGATAAGCGTACAGGCGCATCGGCGTGATCTCACTATCCGGAAAGGCACGACGCAATTGATAAGCGGAACGTTCGAACGCAACCCAATAAGATCCTGTACAATATAAATGGATCGAGGTCTGATTCGCACACTCACGATCCATGATCTCTCTCAAATGCCCTTTCAGCAATAGCATCAAACGGATACCGGAGGGAGTTTCGCTTTCCTTTCTCATGACAGTCTACTATTTAATGTTTTAACCAAATATCGTAATCGTGTAAACGCTGTATCAACAAGGCCTTGCTTCTCTTAGGCGAAGGGTCATCCCGCCAGGGATCTACCAGCTCATGCGCCATATGGTAATACAGGTTGCTATTCGTGCAGCCGTAAAGCGTGACGAGCAGTAAGGCACGAGAATTCACTGCCTTAACCAATGGAAGCATATTGCGTAGGGTGGAATGCAAGCGTTCAAACTCCTCTTCCTGAGCCAACAGCTTATAGGCCGGAAGGAGTAATGAGTAAACCTTGCAACGCATCACATCGGTCTCCACACGAAGGGAGGCGTAGCCCTTCAGTACCTCATGAGCCAAAAGCTCGTCTTCCTTTCCCAATTTGCCCGAGAGATAATAACGCCCCAATGCCTTATGCATACCTTCCGATAAACGATCGTTATCCAAATGGGTATAAACGTGCTTGCCTTTCGTATTCAACTCGATCAGCTCATACTCGCCTTGCCTTACCTCAAATAGAGGAACCCACATACAGTCAAGGATACGTACCATGACATCCTTATGACCTCCACCCGGTTGCACCACCACCTCAGCCTCCATCCCCATGAAAGAACCCGAGGTGATACGTACACGGTCACCTTTCAGCAAGCGACCGCTATCCGGTACGTACACCGGAAGCTCATTGGAATAAGATTCTGCCATCCAGCGTAAGGTCTCCATCTCATGATCTGACAGGTAAGGGAAATAAGAGTGTTCGCCCACGGATACCCGAGGAAGAAGATTATATAAGGGCATGATACGTTTCAAACGGAAAATCTCATTCTCCGAAGCATGGATAAACACATAGTTGTATAAAAGAGGCTTCCTCGTATTGACCATCTTGCCTCCCACCTTGCGAGCCTCGACATACGAGGGGGCAAAGTACTCGAACAAGGGTTCCCCACAACGTTTACGACGGGAAAGCTCGGCATCTAATCCTTTTGACGAATAGATATTATCACGTCCCCCAACAGCGGTAGGAAGCGTCAGTACGTACCAGCGTACAGCCTCCTGGCTACGGCGATTGCGTATATGCTTCATAGCTCTATCTGAGCTATTACTTGTCATGATATTCATTGAGGAAGATAATTCAGAGCCTTATCAAGATATTCTTGTAATACCCTAATAAATAAACACTTATATGAAAACAAAAAGGAATTACTGAAAATTTGCATCCCTTCAATACTCATGCTACTTGGCGAGTAGCCTTAACAAGAGGAGTAAAAGGATATCCCTTAGTTGTAGAGACGGAGCGTGCTCCGTCTCATCCTCTCAAAATGGTATTTTAAGTTACTATCAGGCGGTGGGAGACGGAGCACGCTCCGTCTCTACATGATGTATGTAGAATTTACTTCGGATAACGTGATGATTTCGGGAATACGAGGCCATTTCGTTTCTATTGCCATGTCTATACATCAGAAATAAGAACGAAGATTTAAAGAGAATCAAGGTTGAAACACAAACAAAGCCTAATGTTTGCTTGTGTTATGTTATTTTTTACTACATTTGCGGCATGAAATGAACGCTACTCGCCAAGTAGCAGTCAGTTTGGCTACTCGCCAAGTAGCGTACTTTTCTTCACCCTACTTTCGGCGCATAATTATACACACTCTCGAAACAAAGTTTGTTTACGGTCGAGAGCTTTTCTAAAGAGAAACTCTTCAAGTATATTTGCGTAGTCTTGATAGATTTATGCCCTAACAGTTCACTGATCATCTCAATCGGTACGTTTTGCTCCTTCAAGGTCGTGGCGAAAGAGTGACGAATCGTGTATGAGGTAACCCGAGTACGAATACCGATGGATTCCGACAGTGTTTTCAATCTGCGGTTAAAACCTCCTAATACGGTATTATATTCCTTGTAGGCATCCTCACCGGTCTTCATTCCCTCTAAAAATGGAAACAGATAGGGCGAATCCTCGGTTGTATCGGCTGCCAACTCATTCAGCAGCCCTTGTGCCTCCACTGGAATCTCCACCTGTATAAGGGATCCGCTTTTCTGCCGATAATAAGACAAGATCCCTTCCTTGATATCCTCCTTTCGCAAATGCGCCAAATCTACGAAAGCCATCCCGCAAAACAAAAACATCAGGCAAAAGGCTGATTGGGTCCTCTTCTGTTGCGGATCTGTCACCGGGCTTGTCATCAGCAAGCGTAAGCTTTCCGAAGGCAACGCCTTTTTACGTTTACTCTCAACCCCCGTAAACACATTCTTAAACAAATGAGGAATATAGGCAGCCTCACCCACCTCTACGGCTAAATTATAGATGTGACGAATCCGGCGCATATAAGTAGATACCGTGTTACGAGAACATCCCTTGGCCAACAGCCAAGATTGATAACGCAAAAGTGTATCCCGATTAATATACGCATAAGGAATCTCTTCCCGGCCACAAAAACATTTAAACGACCTCAACGCATCTTGATAACTCTTCGCCGTGGAATAACGCTTTTTCTCACGCAGGCAGGTGATATACGTAAGTACACCCACCACAAAATCATTCTCATTCATACTTTATCTCCTTAAGAATTAATACATAAAAAAATCCTCTATCTCTCCGTTTACACGGGAAAGATAGAGGATCTTCATAAAATCCTTAAAGAAATATATTATTTTCCGGCTTTCTCAGCAGCAGCTTTCTTATTGATCTTCTTCTTCTGCAACTCGTAAGCGATCGGAGTAGCGACGAACAAAGTAGAGTATGTACCGATAATGATACCTAATAAGATAGCGAACGTAAAGCTTCGGATCGTGCTACCGCCCAAGATGAAGATACACAATACAACCACCAACGTAGTCAATGATGTATTAAATGTACGACACAAGGTAGAGTTCAACGCATCATTGATCACTTGATAACGATCACGCTTCGGATACAAAGCGATCGTCTCACGGATACGGTCGAATACAACCACGGTATCATTGATAGAGTAACCGATAATCGTCAAGATAGCTGCGATAAACGTCTGGTCTACCTCCATTGAGAACGGAAGAACCTTCCATAACAAGGTATAGAAAGAAATGATACACAATGTAGTCGTAGCAACAGAGGCGAACGCACCAACAGAGAATGACACATCACGGAAACGAAGCAGGATATAAGCGGCCATACAGATCATGGCGAAGATTACCGCTAAGATAGCGCTATTCTTGATATCGTCTGCCATGCTAGGACCCACCTTCTGCGAACTCTGTATGAAAGTAGTCGTGAACTCATCTAATGTAGTTCCCTCCGGAAGTAAGGACTTCACGCCCTCAAACAATTTATTCTCGATCTCTTGATCTACCGTAGGATCATTGTCTTCGATCTTATAGTTGGTAGATACACGCACTTGATCCGCTGTACCGATCTGGATAACACTAACAGAACCGTCTAACTGGGCATCCAGCATATTACGAACATCGTCTGTCTTCACCTCTTGACTGAAACGGATCACGTAGTTACGTCCACCCGTGAAATCGATACCGTTATTCAAACCGATCGTCATCATAGAAATAGCACCCAATACGATAATAGCGGCCGGAATCAAATAACCGACTTTGCGAGCACCCAAGAAATTGATCTTCGGGTTTGTCAGCAAGTCTTTCGTCAGAGAAGTCGTGAATGTCACGTTCTTCAATTTATCTTTCGCTAACAATGCCTCATAAACGATACGAGTCAAGAACACGGCTGTAAGGAAGGAAGCGAACAAACCGATGATCATCGTCGTAGCGAAACCACGGATAGGACCCGTACCGAAATAGAACAATACGATACCGGTAATGATAGATGTCAAGTTTGAGTCGAAGATAGCGGAGAACGCATTGCTGTAACCGTCGGCGATCGCCTTTCCTAAAGACTTACCGGCGCGAAGTTCCTCTTTCGTACGCTCATAGATCAATACGTTCGCATCGACTGCCATACCTAGCGTCAACACCATACCGGCAATACCCGGCAAGGTAAGAACCGCTTGGAAAGAAGCAAGGATACCCATCGTGAAGAAAATGTTCAATACCAAAGCACCATCGGCGATCAATCCCGGTACCAATCCATAGAATGCGCACATATAGATCATCAACAACACCAATGCCAACACGAAAGAGATCACACCGGCATTGATAGCCTCTTGTCCTAATGACGGACCAACGACGTCTTCTTGAACGATATGTACGGAAGCAGCCATCTTACCCGATTTCAATACGTTCGCTAAGTCCTTCGCCTCTTCCGGTGTAAAGTGACCGGTGATTTGTGAACGACCTCCCGTGATCTCATCGTTTACGTTCGGAGCGGAATAAACCATCTCATCCAAAACGATAGCGATCTGGCGACCGATATTCTCTTTCGTCAAACGAGCCCAAGCCTTAGAGCCTTCGGCATTCATAACCATGTTAACCATTTGCTCTGAACGACCGGCTTGTTGCATAAAGTCAGCGTTAGCATCTGTTACTACGTCACCACCTAAAGCGGGACTTCCGTCACGGTTCGTTACCTTCAAGGCATATAACTCAAAGAACTGCTCTTTATCATCGATCGCCTTTACACCCCATTTTAAAGCCAAGTTACGAGGCAATACCTCTTTCACTTGTTTCATGTTCAGGTATTCGCTGATCTTCTCCATATCTTTTGCTTGAGCGATACCTACCGTCGAACCCGGAGACAACTGACCGTTGTACTGGCTAATCTGCAATAAAGCAAATAATGGATGTTGCTTAGCGAACTCTTCCATGCTTTGATTAGCTTCCGTATCTTTTTTATCTTGACCAAGCTCAGCCAACAAAGAATCGGCCTCACTTACATTCGCATCAGCGGCATCAGCGATTTTCTCAACATTATCGGTAGCTACAGAATCAGCGGAAGCCTCCTTACTTAGGATAGTAGCCAATACATTATCAGCGGCAACCAATTGTTGATAGATTTCCGGTAACTTATAAGTTTCCCAGAATTCCAAGTTAGCGCTACCTTGAAGCAACTTACGAACACGTTCCGGTTCTTTCACACCCGGCAACTCAACCAAGATACGACCCGCCGTCTCCAAACGTTGGATGTTCGGAGAAACTACACCGAAACGGTCGATACGAGTACGCAGTACGTTGAATGAGTTATCAATCGCACTCTGCAACTCTTGTTTCAAAACAGAAACAACCTGAGCGTCTGAACTCTGGGGCGTGATTTTATCTTTTAACTCGAATGTACTGAAAATAGCGGAAAGACGTGCGCCGCTATCCAACTTCTTATACTCCTCAGCGAAAAGGTCGATGAAATCTTTTTGGCTAGTCGCTTGATGCGCGTAAGCTAAATCCAACGCCTTGTTGAAATTCTCGTCTTGGTTGTTGTTAGACAACGAACGGATTACATCCGCCACGTTCAACTCAAGGACAACGTTCATACCGCCCTTTAAGTCAAGACCTAAACTAATTTCCATTTCACGGCATTGCTTAAGCGTATAGCCTAACCATACCTTCTGAGTAGATAGTGAGTCTAAATAAGCACTCTCTTTCGCAGGATCTCCACCCGCATACTCAGCGGCTTTACTGTTGTAATGTTGCGTCACGAACGAGAACGACAAATAGAACAAACAGACAAGCGTAAGTAACACCGCGAAGACCTTTACAAATCCTTTGTTTTGCATCTGAATCTTAGGTTTATGTTATTACATTATTTATATTCGTTTTTTCACAGGGTGCAAATATAGACTTTTTTTCTTTGATAAAGAGCAATTAGTATAATTATTTGTCACGCTCATAGTTTATTTCAAACGCAAATGTATATCTTTGGGGCTAAAATAATAAGGAAAATATACCATGAAACAGTTATTATTCGCTCTGTTATTTATCCCCGCCCTGCTATTCGCGCAAGAGGATCAACACTATCTGGCAGGGGCCGTTCCGGTTGCAGACGGTAAAGTCGTTTTTACCCGAGAGATTAATGCCCCCTCTTTAAGCAAGGCACAAATCTACCAACAACTATTAAAATGGGGACAAGAAAATTTTAACACAAAGGAAAGTAGAGTAGCTTATCAAAATGAGGCAAAAGGCGAGATCGCCATTATCGGGGAAGAATATATAGTATTCTCCAGCACAGCCTTATCCCTCGATCGGGCGATGATGAAATACCGTATTATCATTGAATGCAAGGAACATGCTTGTACCCTGCAACTTGCGGGCATCCGATATGAATATAACGTGTCTTACCAGAACGAGCCGGAGAAATACCTAGCCGAGGAATGGATCACGGACGAGTATGCCTTGAATAAGAGCAAGACGAAATTGAACCGTATCAGCGGTAAGTTCCGTAAGGCCACGATTGACTTCGCGGATAAGACGTTTGATAGCGCAGCCAACGCATTAGGCGCACAGTTGCTGACAGCCGCACCGGTAGAACCAGTATCCGCTCCGCAACGGGAAACACGACCTGTGGCACCGATGGAAGGTTTCGTAGCGTTCCAAGCGGACAAAATACCCAGCACGATCCTCCAGATGTTACCGGACAACGCTTTACAGATCAAAGCCGTAAAAGGAAATACGACCGACGCAAACGTTGAATGGAAAGGCATAGGCAATATGTTCGGTAAAACGATCAGTACAATCTCCATATCCAAAGATAGTCCTGCTTATAAAGCGATTGGCAATAACGACGTATATCGATTATCCTTCTCCAAGCCCGGCACATCTGCCGATGCGCCATGGATTATTATCGAGTGCCGTAAACAAGGCGAGACCTCCGAAGGACAGCAAACGATGTTAATCGGCGAGATTACGAATGTATGGATCAAATAACGAAAAAGAGAGTTGCATTTATGAAAAAGATTCTATTATTAATATATATGATGTTCCCTGTGCTAGTCATGGCGCAGGGGCATAAAGGCGAGGTAGACGAATGCGCCCCCATGAAAAACGGGAAGGTATGCTATAGTGATGATGTAGAGATCGAGAATACCTCTAAACTAGAAATATTCAACGCTATTAACGCATGGGCTAAGAAATCTTATGGAAAAGATGTCTTCTTATCCAACGTAAACTCGAACAAGAACAAAGGGACCATCTTCGTAAGCTCTAAGGTTGAATTATTGTTGAATGATACAGACAAGACTATCATTAAATATAAAATGCGTATCACCTGCTTCGACAACCGATACACGATCGAGGCGAGCGATATCGTATATCAATACGATCCGCTAAACGATAAAAAGTACAAGACCTATAAAGCGGAAGATGTGATCGCCAATAATGGGGATAGCAATACGATAGCGCTGATCAAAGATCCTAAGCTATTCTGTAACGCTACCTTCTTCTTTGTCGAGAACTTGTTCGCCGACGTATTTGACGCTGCGCAGAACGCAGAATCCGAGTGATGAAACCCTTTTATTCAAGTTTCAGATAACACCATAACGGGTAGTGGTCTGAATAAGCGACCTTATCCACGGAACAATTCATAGAGGTCATGTTCGGGGAATGCAGGATATTATCGATACGGAACCAGAAGAAATTTTGATTATAGGTAATACCCATTCCCCGGCCAGACTCGGCAAAGGCATCCGTCAAATCCCCTTGGATCGTACGGTGCGCATAAGAAATAGGCGTATCATTAAAGTCACCGCATACCAAGACATAATCTCCTTTAGCGTTCTTAATCTCTTCTGATACCGCTTCCGCTTGCTTAGCCCGAATCCGGAAAGCAGGTCCTAGCTTTTGCTCGAACGCTCCTTTCAAATCGTCCAACCCATCCGAGCTAAAGCTCTTTATAAGGGATGAATAACGGGTCCGATCCTCCATCGTCAGTTTAAACGATTCCAAATGGTTATTAATCAAGGTCAACTTCTTTCCCTTGATGTTCACTTCATGTACGGAAGAGCCGTTATAATCCGAATCGTATTTCACCATCCGGGAATTCGACAGCGGATATTTGGAGAACACAGCGATGCCGAAACTCTGGAATTTCGTGGAGCTTTGATAAAATACGGAACGATAAGGATACATGCTCAACGCATCATAGATCTTAGAGGCAGTAAGGCTCTTCTCTGATTTAGCCGTGGCATATTCCTGCAAACAAACAATATCCGCGTCCGAGTTAGCGATATATTGGATAATCTTGTTCGGAGCTATCTTCGTATGATTCTTGTACCCAAAAGCCATCACATTATAAGTCAGCACCTTCAGTACCTCTTCCCGAGGAACATCCTTATGCGAGTGAAACGGAAAATAGCGTTTCACGGGACCCCAACATAACAAGAAGGAGAATATGCCGATCAATAAGAACTTCCATTCCCATAAGAACAGCCAATAGATAATAAAGCAAAGATTGACTACACATAAGACAGGAAAGGCTAATCCCAGATAAGATAACGTCATACTCGTCTCAGGAGACACCCGATCCGAATAAGCCGAGACTATCAACAATACGACAGCCACCACATTCGCTACGACGAATAAGAATTGAAGAAAAATCCGTAGAGTTTTCATAAGTATCTGTTATTTCTTACTGGCGTCGAAAAGTCGCTTTTTCTCTTCAGCGGAAAGGCTCTCATAACCGGAACGTTTCAATTTATCCAGTATAGTATCTAGATCCACCGACTCCTGATGTTTGCGTGCGTTATACTCATAATCCGTCTCGTTACGTTTATAAGTCACACGCATCTTCGGTTTCCGTTTGCCCAAATTCACGAACCAGTCGATCAACCGATTCATTGGAGCGGTCAAGTCCTTTCCATTACGAATACGGGAAGCGAACCACATACCAAACAAAGCCCCGCCGATATGGGCGATATGTCCTCCCGCATTATCAGAAGTCATCGCCAACAAATCGATCACCAGCGTAAAGATAGCCAAATAAATTAATTTGATCCTTCCGATCAAGAATAAATTAATCTCCAAATCCTTCCGGTAAAACGACACAGCGAAAACGATCGCCATAACAGATGCCGAAGCCCCCATCAAATAGCTAAAAGAGGCCACGTTCTGGAAATAAGGGAAAATATTATAAGCAAGGACAAACAACACCGCACCGGCAAGACCTCCCAATATATACAAGCCTCCCAACTGCCGCTCACTGAAGAAATTCAAGAACAATCCCCCGAACCAATACAACCAAAGCATATTGAACAAGATATGCAAGAAGTCAAAATGAGTGAACATATAAGTAAACAACGTCCACGGACGGAAGAGCAAAAGTTCCGGAGAAGCCGGCAACTGCAAATACTGCAAGAAAGGCACCCCTTGCACATTAAAGAGCATAAACAATACGCTGGCCAAACGTATCAAGATAAACAAGCCTACATTTATATATATCAGTTTCGACAGGATATTACCCGACTGAAACGTACGCTTCAAATTAGTAAAAATACCGTCCATTGTCTGCATCTTTCTTTTTCCAATAACGAATTAAGAAATAACCGAATAACATACCCCCCAAATGAGCGAAATGCGCTACCGTATCGCCACCAAAACTAGCCACACCCATAAATAGTTCGGCAAGACCATAAAATATTACGAAATATTTGGCTTTAATCGGGATCGGTATGAACATCAAGTACAAAGGAACATTCGGGAAGATCATCGCGAATGCCAACAAGATTCCGAATACGGCACCCGAAGCGCCAATGGTCACGAAATAATTCAAGAACTCGCTTTTGCTGATAATCTGGGCTCCATTCAAGTTTATCATGTCTTGGCTAGCGAAGATCACATCCCGCAAATTAAAGAACCATACCACCTCTTGTACCAAACCGGCGCCTATACCCGTCACGAAGTAAAAAATCAAGAAACGTTTGGGGCCCCATACGTTCTCCAATACCCGGCCGAACATATAAACGGCGAACATATTAAAAAACACATGCGCGAACGAATGGGTATCGTGCATGAACATATAAGAAACGATCTGATAAGCCTTGAAGTCGGTAGCACCCGGGAAGTGAAGCCCTAATAAATCCACCAAATCGATGCCGACTTTCGGCAGTGCAAGGCTGGCTACCCAAAATAGCAAGTTTATAATGATAAGATTTTTCGTTACCGGCGGGATACTATTCAAGAACCCCGAATTTGTCTGATTCATCATATACTACGTTAATTTAGCGGCAAAGGTAAATATATTTTAGCCGTTTTTGCCCATAATAATACTAAAACATATGTAAATCGGTAAAAAAAGTAGGTTTTTCTTTTGTGATATTTCAAAATAAAACTACATTTGGAGCCGTCTATCGGTTATCATAGTTTTGTTTAATATATTAACAGTCAAACCATCATGAACAAATCAGAATTTATTAGTGCAGTCGCTGAAAAATCAGGTCTCAGCAAAGTGGATGCTAAAAAGGCAGTAGAAGCTTTTGTTGACACAGTTTCTAACGAATTAAAAGAAGGCGGTAAAGTCGCTCTACTTGGCTTCGGTTCATTCTCAGTGTCAGAGAAGGCCGCTCGTAAAGGTGTTAACCCGAAAACTAAAGAAACCATTGAAATCGCAGCTCGCAAGGCCGTGAAGTTCAAGGCTGGTGCTGAATTGAACGAGCTAATCAAATAAGAAACACCATTATTCTCTATAGAAGAAGGATACGATGCAAATTGTATCCTTTTTTTGTGTACCTTCGCGTACAAATAAAATCCGAATTATAGTTAGACGAATATGGTTATCGAACAACAGATTACCGGAGCTATCATAGCCGGCATCAAAGAGCTGTACGGAGCGGATGTCACCGCTAGCCAAGTGCAGTTACAAAAAACGAAAAAAGAATTCAAGGGGCACTTGACCCTAGTCGTATTCCCATTCCTTCGCATGTCGAAGAAATCTCCGGAGCAGACCGCTCAGGAAATCGGTGAGTACTTGTTGAGAAACGAGCCAGCGGTAGCTGAATTCAATGTAATCAAAGGATTCCTTAACCTGACGGTCGCTTGCTCTTGCTGGATCGATTTACTAAACTCGATCAATGAGCAGCCCGCTTACGGTATCATTCCGGTTACCGAGCAGTCGCCTTTGGTTATGATCGAATATTCCTCTCCCAATACAAATAAACCGCTTCACTTGGGCCATGTCCGCAATAACTTATTAGGATACAGCTTATCGAAGATCATGAAAGCGAACGGTAACCAGATCGTAAAGACGAATATCGTAAACGATCGTGGTATCCATATCTGTAAATCCATGTTGGCTTGGCAGAAATGGGGAAATGGAGCTACCCCAGAGTCTACCGGAAAGAAGGGTGACCATCTGATCGGTGACTTTTACGTATTATTCAGCAACAAATTAAAAGAGGAGACCCATGCGTTAGAAGCGAAAGGCCTTACCAAGGAAGAAGCCGAGGCTCAATCCACCTTGATGGCGGAAGCCCGTGAGATGCTTCGTAAATGGGAAGCCGGAGACAAAGAGGTGCGTGCGCTTTGGGAAATGATGAATAATTGGGTATACGCCGGGTTCAACGAGACCTATAAGATGATGGGCGTAGATTTCGATAAGATTTATTACGAGTCTCAAACCTATCTGGAAGGAAAAGGCAAGGTGATGGAAGGCCTAGAGAAAGGGATTTTCTATCGCCGTGAAGACGGCTCCGTATGGGCTGATTTGACGAAAGACGGGCTGGATGAGAAATTATTGCTTCGTGCGGATGGAACTTCCGTCTATATGACGCAGGATATCGGTACCGCCAAGCTGCGCTTCGATGATTACCCGATCAATAAGATGATCTATGTGGTAGGGAACGAGCAGAATTATCACTTCCAAGTATTATCGATCTTATTGGATAAGTTAGGCTTCGAGTTCGGCAAGGGATTGGTCCACTTCTCCTACGGAATGGTAGAGCTACCGGAAGGTAAGATGAAGAGCCGTGAGGGAACGGTCGTAGACGCCGATGATTTGATGGCCGAGATGATCAGTACCGCACGCGAGATTTCCCAAGAATTAGGGAAATTGGACGAGATGACTCCGGAAGAGGCTGAGAATATCGCCCGAATCGTAGGTCTTGGCTCCTTGAAATATTTCATATTAAAGGTAGACCCTCGCAAGAATATGACGTTCAACCCGAAAGAGTCTATCGACTTCAATGGGAATACGGGACCGTTCATCCAATATACCTACGCCCGTATCCGTTCCGTATTGCGCAAAGCGGCGGAACAGGGCATCGCATTACCGGAGCAGTTACCGCTTACTTTCGCCATTTCCGAGAAAGAAGAGAACCTGATCCAAATGATCGCCGATTATGCGGAGATCGTGAAAGAGGCAGGTAAGCTATACAGCCCGGCCTGTGTCGCCAACTATATTTATGATCTGGTAAAGGAATACAATCAATTCTATCACGATTTCTCCATCCTTCGCGAAGAGAATCCGGAATTGAAGAACTTCCGTTTAGTCTTATCCGCCAATGTAGCTAAGATCGTGAAATCCGGTATGGATTTATTAGGCATCGAGGTTCCGGAAAGAATGTAACGATAGAAGATGAACATAAACGAGAAAACAAGAAAGGCTCTCCTTCGATTTCAACAAAATGAAATCACGGAGAGCCTTCTCTATACGCAACTCGCCGCTATCGAGAAAGATCCAAGCAACAAGGAAGTATTACTACAGATAGCGAATGACGAGAAAGGACATTATACGATCCTGAAAAAGTATACGGGGCAAGAGATCTCCCCGAATAAATTACGCGTCACCAAATACTACTGGTTGGCACGTATCTTGGGGATTACTTTCGCCATTAAGCTAATGGAAGGTAGCGAGGAAAGCGCCAAGAATGATTACGCCTCTTATGATGAGTATCCGGATTTGCAACAAATCGCACGTGACGAAGATGAGCATGAGCAGAGGTTGATCGCCTTGATCAATGAGGAACGGTTGGAATATATGGGTTCTGTCGTACTGGGGCTAAATGACGCTTTAGTAGAATTTACAGGTGCTTTAGCTGGCTTTACCCTTGCCTTGAGCGACTCTAGATTAATAGCGTTGACCGGAAGCATCACTGGAATAGCCGCCGCATTATCCATGGCTTCCTCCGAATATCTATCTACCAAGTCCGAGAATGGAAATGAAAACGGGAAACATCCTGTTAAGGCATCGATCTATACGGGAATAGCTTATATCTTTACGGTAGTCGCCTTGGTCGCTCCATTTATCTTTATATCGAACGTATTAATGGCTTTAGGGCTTATGCTCATCATAGCGTTAAGCATCATCGCCCTTTTCAACTATTATTATTCCATAGCGAGAAGCGAGAGTTTCCGGAAGCGTTTTACCGAGATGGCAGTACTTAGTTTTAGCGTGGCCGCATTAAGCTTCTTGATCGGATATGCGTTAAAAGAATTTACGGGCATCGATGTCTAAAAAAATCATAGTTATGTTTTGAAAAATTCATAGTTATGAGTTTAGTAAATCATAACTATGAATTTTTAGAGCTATAATCAAGCCTTTTTCCGTGTCGTACGTTTCTTCGTCGCAGCAGGTTTTTCTCCCGCCTCGGCGATTATCTTCTGGCATTCCTCCAAGGTCAAGTTCTCTGGTTTCTCTATCGTCTTAGGAATTCTGTAATTCTTTTTCTTATAAGAGATATAAGGGCCGAAGCGACCATTCAAGATTTCCATTTCCGGATCCTCATCGAACTTCTTGATAAATCGTTGCTCATCTTTTTGTTTTTTTGCCTCGATCAACTCGATAGCTTCCTCGGCTGTTATCGACAAAGGATTCAAGCCCTTCGGTATGGATACGAACTTTCCGTCATGACGGATAAATGGGCCAAAACGTCCGACAGCGGCAACCATGACCTTACCTTCATATTCACCGATCGTACGGGGTAGATCAAACAATTTCAAGGCTTCTTCCAAAGTAATCGTCTCGATAGACTGCCCCTTCATCAAGGTAGCGAATTGAGGTTTAGGAGCCTCTTTATCCTCTGGGTGCGCCTGCCCGATCTGTACGACTGGGCCATAACGACCGATCTTCACGAAAACAGGTTTGCCGCTCTTCGGATCGATACCCAATTCACGCTCACCCACTTTATGCTCCGTACGGACAGAGGCTGCCTCTTCCACGATCGGATGGAATAGTTTATAGAATTTATCGATCGCGTCCGTCCATACCATCTCGCCTTCCGCTACGGCATCGAATTCCTTCTCCACGCTCGCCGTGAAGTTATAATCCATAACACCCGGGAAATACTCCATCAAGAAATCATTCACGACCGTACCGATATCGGTTGGCATCAACTTATTCCGGTCCGCTCCTACGATCTCCGTCTTTTGGACTTCCTTGATCGTATGCTGAGCCAAGGTTATGATATTATAAGTACGCTCCGTTCCTTCCTTATCCCCTTTCACGACATACTCCCGATTCTGGATCGTCTGGATCGTAGGCGCATAGGTAGAAGGACGACCGATTCCCAATTCCTCCAAACGGCGAACCAAACTTGCTTCCGTATAGCGGGGAGGACGTTGCGTGAAACGTTCGGTAGCGACGATGTCCTTCATACTCAATACCTCGTTCAAGGTAACCGGAGGAAGAAGGCCGTTTTCCTGTTCCTTCTCATTCTCGTCATCAAAACTCTCGCGGTACACCTGAAGGAAACCGTCGAAAGTAATGACCTCACCGGTAGCCACGAACTTCTCTTTCTTGCCGCCGATGCCTACGGAGATCGTCGTACGCTCCAACTCGGCGTCCGCCATCTGGCAAGCGATCGTACGTTTGCGGATCAATTCGTATAATCTCTTTTCCTGAGCGGTCCCGCTTATCTCATCATGGCTGATATAGGTCGGACGAATCGCCTCGTGCGCTTCTTGCGCTCCCTTGCTCTTGGTATGATATTGACGGAATTTATAATATTTCTCACCGTAGGTATCCAAGATAGCTTCTTTTGCCGTCCCCAAAGCCAAATCACTTAAGTTCACGGAGTCAGTACGCATATACGTGATCAATCCGGACTCATACAGGCGTTGGGCGATCATCATGGTCTGCGAGACCGAATACCCCAACTTACGGGCGGCCTCCTGCTGCAAGGTAGATGTCGTAAAAGGAGGGGCTGGTGTCTTACGCACCGGCTTTTTCGAGATATCATCGATCGTGAAAGAAGCGTCCTTGCAAGATTCAAGGAATGCCTCCACCTCTTCCTTATCTTTCAAACGACGGTTCAGCTCCGCCTTGAGGATTGTCGTACCATCCGGCAAGATAAAGCTAGCGATCACACGGTAGGCGGCCTCCGAGACAAACTCGTTGATCTCTCGCTCCCGCTCTACGATCAGACGTACGGCAACCGATTGCACGCGCCCCGCGGATAAAGCCGGCTTCACCTTACGCCAAAGAATGGGGGATAGCTCGAAACCCACGATACGGTCTAAGATACGACGGGCTTGCTGCGCGTTCACCAAATCGATATTGATATCTCTCGGCGTCTCGATCGCATGTAATATAGCGTTCTTGGTAATTTCATGAAAAACGATACGTTTCGTATTCTCAGGTTTCAATCCTAATACCTCATATAAATGCCAAGAGATGGCCTCTCCCTCCCGGTCCTCATCGGAAGCCAACCAAACCTGCTCGGCTTTCTTCGCTTCGTTCTTCAATTCGGTCACGAGTTTCTTCTTGTCAGAGGGAATCACGTATTCCGGGGCATAATTGTGTTCGAGGTCTATACTGAAATCTTTCGTTTTCAAGTCGCGGATATGACCATAGCTAGACATAACCTTATAGTCCTTTCCGAGGAACTTCTCGATGGTTTTTGCCTTGGCGGGTGACTCCACTATTACCAAATTCTTTTGCATATCTATTTTTTGCTGGTTAGAAATCGGGTGCAAACTTACACAAATAATTAACGTACGCGGTATATCGGTCACTAAAAAAGCGTTTTTTCCTATACATTATATATATAGTCACTCGTTTCTATTTACCTTCGCGAGACAAAATCAAAAGGTTATTCAAAAATATGGAAGAGATAAAGCGACTTATTTCAGAGAATAAACTAGAAGAAGCGATCCGGCTCTTGGACGCTTACCTCACGGAGCAACCGAGATCCGACGAGGCTTGGTTTCTCCTCGGAAAAGCTCATTATAAACTAGGCAACGTACGCCTAGCCCTCAACAGCTACCTACAAGCGATAGAGATCAATCCGGAAAGCCCGGCACAAGCGGCCTACGATATGGCGATCAAGGTGCTGGATTTTTATAATAAGGATATGTACAACCATTAAGAAGACAGAGCACCCGTACCCAAATAAATTCTAGAAGTACAAGTAACTCGACTTTATGCATTTATGAAGTTAGTTGTTATTGATATAGCGTTTATTTGTATAATGCTCATTTACAACCTATAACGTAAGCTCTTCATAATAGGCATCGTTAAAGGCTTACAATGGGCATTATAAAGTGCTTATAATGGGCAATGTTAGGTGCTAAGAATGCCCATCGTAATTTGTAGAGACGGGGCGTGCCCCGTCTCTACAAGATATACAATGAATTTATGTTTCTTTAGATTTCAATCTTCCATGGGAGTAATCGTATAGTCATGCGGACAGAAGAAATGATAAAAATACAGAAAATGCTTTTTTCATATAAGTAAACTTTAAGAAATTACCTTTATCCAAATGATTATCCTTTATAAGTCAGCGCCAACATCGTAATATCATCGCTCTGCATAGCGCCGTTCACGAATGATTGGACGGATTCGGATATACCTTCGATCATGGATTTGGGGGATTGGTTCTTTACGGAGCTACAAGCCTCTACCAAACGGATATCTCCATATTGCTCATTCCGCAGGTTCATCGCCTCACTGATTCCATCCGTATAGAGGAACAAGCTGTCTCCCGCCTCCAGTTTCAAGGATTGTTCTTTATAAGCTAATCCCGGCACGACTCCCAAGGCCATCCCACCAGTCATCGGCAAAAGAGATACCTTATCGTTCTTACGAATCCAAACCGGACGATTATGCCCCCCATTGCAATAAACCACGTCGCCCGTATGGATATTCAAGATCGCATAAAAAGTAGTGACAAACATCCCATTGACACTCTCACGGCACAATAGATCATTCGATTCCTTCATGCAGACCGCCGGGGAAAGCTGCCTAAGCGCCGTAGCACGGATCACCGTACGGCTGATCGCCATGAAAATAGCGGCGGGAATCCCCTTATCCGACACGTCAGCGATCGTAAAACCCAGATGATTATCGTCCACCAAGAAGAAATCATAGAAATCACCCCCCACGGCTTTCGCCGCACTCATGGTCGCATAAAGATCGAATTGCTTATATTGCGGGAACGGAGGGAACTGCTTCGGCAAGATCGATTGCTGTATCTCACGTGCCACGTTCAAGTCGTATTGTATCTCCTCTAGCTGATGATGTTCCTTTTGGGCCTCCTTGATAAAAGAAATCTGCTCGACCGCCTTCTCGATCGTACGTTCCAGATCCTCCATATCGATCGGCTTGGTAGCGAAGTCGAAAGCACCATGGTTCATGGCGGTACGAATATTCTCCATATCCCCGTAAGCCGATACGATGATACATTTCAAGGCCGGGTTACGCATCTCGTTAATCTTCGTCAGCAATGTCAAACCATCCATCTCCGGCATATTGATATCGCTCAATATGATATCAAAGTCCGGATGGTCCAACATCATCCTCAACGCCTCCAAGCCATTATGGGCAAAGGAGAACTCATACTCTCCCTTACGGATCTTCCGACGGAAATATTGGGTTAGCAACGCTTCCAGATCCTGTTCGTCGTCTACGCTTAATATCTTGATCGCCATAATTCTTCTGTTTATTTCGTTAATGGAATAAGGAATATGAAACGGGTAAACTCACCCTCTTTCGATTCCACCTCTATCTTCCCGTCATGCTTCTCCTCTATAATGGATCGAGTGATAGATAGCCCCAAGCCAGTTCCCTCTCCCACCGGTTTCGTGGTGAAAAACGCGGAGAATATCTGCTCCCGGATATTCTCCGGCATACCGATACCATTATCCTCGATACTTAATCTTAAAGAATCTCCCTCCTTCCGTAGATCCACGGATATAACCGGCTCATACCCGATCGGCGAGAGCTTGGATTTACTATAGACCGCATAGCAAGCGTTATTCATGACATTCAATACCGCACGGCTCAAATCCTGCGGGATCACTTTCAGCATCGGAAGCCCCTCCTCGTAATGCTCCCGGATCGCAATATTGAAACCTTTATAGTTCGCTCGCATCGAATGATAAGCCAGCCAAACATATTCCTTCACCAGATTCTTGATATCCGTAGGGATGTACTCGTCATCCTTCCCTCTGGAATAAAGCAAGATACCCCGGATGATACTTGTCGCCCGGTTTCCATGTTCCTCGATCTTCTTCAAGTTACCATGCAAATCGTTAACGATCTCGCTAAACTCCTCATGCAAGGCGGTCAGCTTCTCCCAAGATTCCGGAGGTAAGACATCTTTCTCTTCTTCTAATATATCTTCCAAGTCATCCACTAACTTAGAGGACAGCTTACTGAAATTGATGACAAAGTTGAGCGGATTCTGGATCTCATGCGCAATCCCGGCACTCAACATACCTAAAGAAGATAATTTCTCTAAGTTCTTCACTTGCAAACGTAGCCGTTCTATTTCCTTACTCTGGTCTTCCATATCTATTCCTCCTCTTTAGGCGGTGTAATTGTTTTCGGTTGATATACAGGGATCGTAATTAGAAACTGGGTATATTCTCCTTTCTTACTCTCCACCTCGATGGTTCCCCGATGGTTTTGCACGATCTCACGGCATAGGTAAAGCCCTACGCCGGCCGCTTCCCCCGTTGTCTTTGTCGTGAAGAAAGGAGCGAATATCTTATCTTTTATATTCTCGTCGATACCGGACCCGTTATCCCGGATCGTTATTTCCAGCATATCCTTATTGACTTTCAATCCAAGGAATATCTCCGGACTAAAAGTCACGGTCTCCGATTTCTTCAACAGGGCATACATGGAATTTTTCAATATCCCGGCCAGAACCTTACTGAACTGCTCCACGTTTACCTCCATCATCAAAGACAGCGTCAAATTATCGAAAACAATCCGGATATTCTTCTCTTGAATATCCTGCTCATACGTTTTCTTCAATTTATCCAAGGCGATCCGGCATAATCCGTTTATGTTGGTAAGCGTAAGATTACCTCTTCGGTCTTTCAGCAATTCCTCCATCGCCTTAACGATACGGACCGTATTGAAACCATGCTCAGAGATCTTCTCCAAATTACTGGTCATCATATTCAGCAAATCTACCGAGTCATCATACACATCCGGTTTCAGATGCTCTTTCTGACTATCCAGATTTTCCCGGAGATCCTTGGCCAGCCCCGATGTCAGATTCGCGAAGTTATTGATATAATTCAGTGGGTTCAAGATACGGTCCACCAAACCTTGGGTCAATTGCCCTACGGTAGCCATCCGTTCCTTACGGACCAGCTCGTCCTGCGCCTCACCCAAGGCTTTCAAAGCCGCCGCCAATTTCTCGGATTCCTCTTGGATCGCGTCTTTCTCCGAACGGATCTCCTGCGTACGCTCCTCTACCTCTTTTACCAAATACTCTTTTTGTTTGAGTTTCCGCTTGAAAACCAACTTAGAGATCTGGCAAAACAGAATCAAGAAAAGCAATCCGATCCATTCTTGATGACCGAACTTCACAGATACACAAATACCGACCAAGCTACCCAGCGTAACCCGCTCGCAAAGTTTAATCCGCCTTTTTAACCGATCGATCTCAGTATGTAAATCCTGTATCATGATGAACCTCCTTTCCTAACTATAAATAGGCAACGTAATCGTAACTTCCGTATATTTATCTTTCTCCGACTCGATAGCGATCGTACCCTTATGGTTCAACACGACCTCCCGACTCAAGTAAAGACCTGTTCCTGCCGCTTCCGCGGTCGGTTTGGTGGTAAAGAACGGAGAAAAGACTTTCGTCTTTATCGTTTCTTCTATACCGACGCCATTATCACGGATAACCACTTGCAACTTATCCGCTTGAATACGCAATACCAACGAGACAGAAGGCTGATATCCCGGCTCTCCGGCCTTTTTCAAGACCGCATATATACTATTATCCAATATCTGCGACAAGGCTTTTCCCATCTGATCGATATTCACCTCGATTGTCAACGGTACGGAAAGCCCGGAGAATGATAGATCTACTTGATTCTTCTCGATCTCCTTCGCGTAATTCTTTCGCAAGATATCCAGATTGACCCTACATAAATCATTAATATCCACGCAGGTTCGATTCGCCGAATGATCTTTCAGCAATTCTTCCATCGCTTTTACGATTCGCACCGTGTTATCACCATGCTTGGCGATCTTATCCAGATTGCCGGTCAAAAGAACCAGCAGTTCTTGCGTATCATTATAATTATCGTGTTTACCGGTCTCTTCGTCCTCATCGATATTCTGCTTGATATCTTTCGCTAATGCGGCAGACAAATGAGCGAAGTTATTGATATAATTCAAGGGATTCAAGATACGATCCACCAGACCTTTCGTTAATTGGCCGATCGATGCCAGACGTTCCTTACGAACCAACTCGTCCTGAGCGTCCGCCAAAGCAGAAAGGGCACGGGATAGTTTCTCCGACTCCGCTTGCATCGCATCCCGCTGGAAACGCAATTCCATCGTCCGCTGCTCCACGAGATTAGAGACGAACTGTCTTTTTCGCAGACGGAATTGCGTATAATACTTTAACAGGAATAGAAGGACTACGGCTCCCACCAAATAATAAACCAGTTCTTCCTTCTTCTGGTAAACCGCCAAGGCGATCCACGCCGTCCCGATCACGGTCAGCGTCTCGATCACCCGCATCCTCCAGCGAAGGCTTTCCAGTTGTTTGATATTTATGTCACCCATCCTTCCTATTTTAAGTGTTAGAAATTGATATTCACGCCAATCATCGCACTAAAGCTTTGCAAAGGATATCCGTAATATACCTCATACTTCTGGCAAAGGATATTATTCAACTTAGCGTAAACACCAAAGGTATCGTTGAAGGTATAGGTACCTGTTAGGTTTAGCTCGTTGATGTTGTTCATCTTATACTCGCCCGCTCCACCTAATTGGGTATAACGTCCAGTAGCCAAATAATAGTCCAGCAATACGGAGACATTCTTTACCGGACGAACCGTCAAGCCTGCCGTCACTTCCATCTCAGGTTTGCCCCAAGCATGGGCTAGTTCCCCGTTAGCTTCCCCACCAATCCATGTATCACCAAAATTCGCTTTCCAATTATTATATACTCCCTTTAAAGACACATCGAACAATTGTTGATAACTATACTTCAAGTTAGCGCCAATAAAAAGCTGTTTCGTATCGATATCAGACATAGCCTCGCTGAAATTCCCGAAGTGATCTCTATCATAAATTCTCGACGGCAAGAAAAGCACATCGCTGCTCGTTATCTTATAACCGGCGAATACATCGAACCAAAATCCCGGAGCCACGCCACTCTTTATACCTAAAGTAGCATCCAACCAATTACGGGAGGGGGCGATCTCTTTTGTAGGATTTACATAACGATTCACCAAAGAGGTCTCATACATACTATTGGAATATAACTTACCACCAGCGTTTAAGTAAAGCAAGGTCTTATCTGCCACCTCTATGTCTGCCGCAATATTGGGTGAAGCCATGAACTTACTATTATCACCGGTCACCAACATCACATTAGCACCCAATTTCAAGTTCCAGCTATCCCCCTCTACCTTATAATATGGGGAAAGGATTACTTCCGCATGATTCTCGAACTCATAAGTATAATAGGTACCTGATGTAGTTTCTTTTTTTCCGGGTAAACTATAGTTGAAATACTCTACCTGTCCACCCAAGCCAATCCGCATATTCCCGTTAAAACCGGCATTCAAATCGAATTTAGCGTCAAAAGTATGTTCTGTAGGACCATCCGCTGGTTTGCCCAGCCCGTATTTATGGGAGAAATTTATATAGCCCAAATCCAGTAAGTACCCGAACGGCGCATCTTCCTTCGACTCAAATCCGATATTAGCAGCTATCGTCTGGTTTACTTGGTTTGTTTCCCGATCCACTCTATCCAAACTACCCTCTGCCATCATAGACCAAGCATCCGCAATAGGCAGTCCATAATAATTAAACGCCGAATATCCGTACTTCGCACCAATACTAAATATCGTCTTATCAAAAACATGCTTGAAATTGATGCCTCCCAGATTATCGTTGATCTTCGCCTTCACCTTCTCATCGTCCATCTGAATATATTTCACCTTTCCATTCGTAGAACGATGTGAATACCAAATATTCAACTTATCCTTCTCGGTACTCAAGATATGATATCCCAAATCACCGTTTATATTCAGATATGTGCCTACACCGAAGTTAAAATATCCCCGGCGCTTGTTGTTATCCATCTGCGTCATGATATTTCCGGAAGGCAACAAACTAATCTCTTTCTGCGGATCGGCGGCGATCGTATAATTCGAGTAATCGATCGGGATCTTACGAACCTCCGGCTCTTTCACCACGGGAAGCGTATTTACCTTGCTGGCGTCCTGCACGGAAGGATCATACTCCCGTTCAAGCGTCATCTCTCGGTTCAGGTTCTTTTCTTTCGTAACATCCTCTTGCGCACTCGCAGCAGCAGCCGAACCCAGCAAAGCTACCACACACAACGCCTTTACATTATATATAGTCTTCATCGCTTTCTTTTATTTCTTTAGTTTACCCAATCTGTCTTCGATCATCGCGGCGATCTCATCATCGCCCTTGTAGTTGTTTTGCAAACTGGTCAGATATTGACGAGCTTGAAAATCATCACCTTGGCGGATATAAATATCAGCCAACAAGATAAAGCCCCGTGCCAACCAATATTGGTGAGGCGTACCGTTCTCGATGAAGTTCATCAAGACAGTCTCGGCATTCTTATCATCCTTATTATCATAATACAATTGAGCCAATAGATATTTAGCCTCCGCCCCGTGTATCGTACGGGTATCCTTGCTGATCTCTTTCAAGTCGGCCAACGCCTTGTTCTCCTGCTTCAAGCTGATATAAGCCTTCGCACGGACATAACGGGCCTCGGACATAATCTCGGGAGATAGCTTCGGTTCCTTCAGTAAATCGTTGGCGGCAAGCAAAGCCTCTTGCGGCTGACCGGTCAACTCGGCGCAACGCATCAAGCCCAATTTAGCGGCCTCCTTATTCTCCGGATTCTCCGCTACCGCCTGTAGGTGTTTGAAACTTTCCATAGCGGCGGCGTAATCCTTATCCAGATACTCGATCTCAGCTTTACGAGCCCAAGACTCTTCCCTGAATTTCGTATCACCGCTCTCCAATACCAACGAGAACAGACGTTTCGCCTCCTCCAGATCTTTCTTGGCAAAAGCGATACTTGCCAAATAGAAATTAGCGTTCGAGCTAAACGCTCCCTGCGGGAAGGTTTGCAAATAATTCGTCAAGCTACGACGAGCGCCCTCATTATCGCCTCGCATAAATAACTTCTCGGCTGCCAAATAGGTCAAGGAGTCTTGCTCACTCACCTCGAAACGAACATTTCCACCTAATGAATTCGCATAGGCGGCAAACGAATTGATATCGTTCAACTCGATATATACGGACTTCAAGTCTTGCAAGGCCACTTTCGCCTCCTCGCTACCCGGATAATTGCTAATCACGCTCTTATAAGCCTCGGCCGCTTTCTCCGGCTGATTGTCGTTGAAGTAAATCAAACCAAGCTGTACGCCGGCCTTACGAGCCAGACTGCTTTGCGGGAAATCACGCATCAATTGCTCAAAGCTTGCCGCAGCCGCTTGATTATTATCCAATAACACGTAAGAACGTCCTTTCTCGAACAAGGCATCATCCACATATTGTGATTCCGGGAAATCACGGATCAAACGATCCATTACGCTGATCTTTCCCTTATAATCTTTCTGTAACCCAAGCAAGAAACCCTTCTGATACACCGAATAATCTCCGGCGGACGGTTGCAATTGCGCCGCACGGGTATAATTCTCTTCCGCCATAGCGAACTGACGGTTGTGGAATAAACAATCGCCGATACGATTATAAGCGTCCGCATAAGCCGGAGTCTGCTGATTGCTTTCCAGATTCACGTATTGACGGAAGCGGTTCAACGCCTCTCCATACTCTTTCAATTTGAAGTAGCTGTAACCTAAGTTATAATGTGCCAAGGCATACATATCCGTATTACGTTGGCGGGTATTATTCAAATAGGTACGATAATCGGAAATCGCCTTATTATACTCACCTTGACGATAATAAGATTCCCCACGCCAGAAATAAGCGTCGTTACGAGATTCCAGATTATAAGCGCCCAGTGAGATCGCACGGCTGAAAAGATCGACCGCCTTATCCAATTCCATATTCGTGAACGCCTGCGTTCCCAACTGGAATAAGATATCTTGTTTCGCCTCCAAGATCTTCGTACTCGGATGCTTGATCTTATCGATAGAGTTCAGAGCCGCTTGATAGTTCTTGGTAGTCAAATAAACCTCCACCAGATAATCGTTTACCTTATCGGCATATTTGGAATTCGGGAAATCATTCAAGAAATCCTCGAAGATTGTCACCGACTCGCCAAAGCCCGTGAAAGCGGTCTCGTGGATCAATAAAGCGTAATTATACATAGCCGCCTCTTTCACTTGCTTATCGAAAGAAGAAGTCGCGGCAGCCTCGAAGGCCATACGGGCGTTATTCTTATCTTTTAATTTCAGATAACTTTGCCCCAGATACAGATAAGCGTTCTGCGAAAGGGCGTCGTTCTCACGAACGGTCCGTCCCAAAGCGTTCACGGCGCTACTGTAATTACCCTTATTGTAATAACATACGCCCAAGATATATAAATCGCCCCTCAACGGGCTATCCGTCGAGGATACATATTTACTCAGCATATTAATCGCTTGATCCTCATTTCCCAGATGATAGTAGGCGTTACCCATGATACGGTAAACCTCGCTATTGTTCTCGCTATCCGGATAAGAGGCTAACAATTCCTTGCCTTCGCTGATCACTTTCTCGTATTTATTCTGTATAAAATAAATTTGCGTGATATAGTACAAAGATCGCTCCTTATAATCAGGCAAGTCCTTCAAGCGGGTAAATTCCACCAAGGCATTGTTGTATTTACCGGTCGCGTAATCGATATAAGCGACATAATAGGTAGATGCTTCCCGGTACTTCGTTCCGATCTGCTCGATCCGTGCGAAATAACCACGGGCCTTCTCCATATCCCCGGTTTGCAACAAGGAATAAGCCAAACGGAAACAATAAGCCTCCTGTTGTTCCGGACTTAGCATATCAATGTTCGATTCGTTAAACCAAAAGATAGCTTTCTGATACTCTCCCAGTCCGAAATGGGCGGAACCGATCAAGAAGTTCACCTCGTCCGCATGACGGGAAGCCGGGTACACATCCAGATAATCTTTCAATAACTCAACGGCATTGGGACGACCTTGCTCATAAGCAGAGTAGACCAACATATAATCGGCTTCTTGAATCAAGTCGGCATCCGTGGAATGCTGTTTATACGCCTCCAGTTTATCGATGCAACCTGAATAATTCTTCAAACTAAACAACTCCTTGCCTTCGACAAACAAACGGTTCGGCGCATCAAATTGGTACGATCTCTGCCCGCTTGCCATGTGGCTGCCTACTACCAGACACAGCGGAATAAGTATTCTTTTCATCACTCATTTGCTTTTTAATACAAGCACTTACTTCAGTGCCTATTCGTTCTAATTCGCAAATATAAGTAATATGCGCCAAACAGCAGGCAAGTTCTATCAATATTTACCAAGATAGATCGGTACCGCCTTTCGGATAGAGTCTAAACCGAAGTCTTCCGGATTCACATCCTCCGGGTGAAGGATCACGATCTCGGCGGCATCATCTTCCGCATGCACGTTATTGAAATCATCTACCAAACACTCATAAAACATATCCAGCGTATGCACCTCAAAGCCGGAATACATATATAAATTAGGCAAGGAAAACAAATAACGACAATTCTGGATATGCAACCCCGTCTCCTCCCTTACTTCCCGGCGAGCGGCCTCCTCCCCCGACTCAAACATATCGACGAAGCCACCGGGCAAATCCAATGTACCCTTAGCCGGCTCTTTTCCTCGGCGAACCAGCAATAACTCCCCCTTAGCGTTCTTTATGAAACAAGCGACAGCCGACGACGGGTTGAAATAATAAACAAAACCGCACGCCATACATTTTTTCGCTTTCTCGTTATGTTCCACGAAAGCTTTTGCCCCGCAAACCGGGCAAAACTGAAATTGATACAACGGATGTCTCATACTTTATGATTTATAATTCAATTAAAAACAACAAGCCGCACCTAAATATAGATGCGGCTTGCCTTATTTCGCAAATGTCTTTTCGTTATACGCAAAACCGGATTTAGACTTCCAAACCAGCGCTTTGGTCTCTTACTTCCCAACCCAAAGCACTTGCTCCTAATACGGCAGCATCGCTCTCTTTCAATTGAGAGAATAATAATTTAGTCTTACCTGCGTAAACTTTCAACATATTTTTCTCCATTGAACGTTTAATCGGGTTCATGATCAAATCACCAGCTTTCGTAAGACCGCCAAACAAAATGATAGCCTCCGGGCTAGAGAATGCTACGAAATCAGCGAAAGCCTCTCCCAACATAGAGCCGGTAGCCTCGAAAATCTCAAGAGCGATCTTATCATTCTTCATAGCTGCGTCGTATACGTCTTTTGAAGTGATTTCATCCGGATCCAAGTCGCGAAGAACACTCTCGTCCTTACGGATTTCCAGATATTCACGAGCCGTACGAGCCACACCGGTAGCTGAAGCATAAGCCTCCAGACATCCTTGGCGACCGCAACCGCACTGACGACCATTGTTACGACGCATGATAACGTGGCCCAACTCGCCGGCAAAACCGTCATGTCCGTATACCAAGTTACCACCGATTACGATACCGCTACCCACGCCAGTACCCAAAGTGATCACGATAAAATCTTTCATACCGCGAGCGGCTCCATAAGTCATCTCACCGATAGCGGCAGCGTTGGCGTCGTTTGTTAAAGCAACAGGAATACCATCGATCTGTTCGCTGATCAATTGAGCCAAAGGAATCTTACCTTTCCAAGGCAAGTTCGGAGCGAATTCGATACATCCGTTGAAAAAGTTTCCGTTCGGAGCACCTACACCCACACCTTTAATCTTATCCGGACCACCAGCCTGATCAATAACAGACTTCAGACCTTTAGCAAGTTCCGCTACATAGTCATTAACGTCTGCATATTTACCAGTCTTAATTGATCCACTATACAAGATTGTTCCTCTTGCGTCAACTACACCAAAAACAGTGTTGGTACCACCTATATCGATACCTACTACATAAGGCTTCTCCATGATTTTATATTTAGGATTAATAATGATTTTCCTCTTTCTGGGTAGCAAATATAAGAGGTTTAACACAAGTTGCAATACGATTTGAAGAAAATTTTACAGATTCCTGTCATTTTATCTTCTTTTTTCGAAAACTTATGTTAAGCAACATTGTTATATAATAATGGAGAATTATCGCAACGGTAATATCTCGATCCAATAGTCATCCGGATCATTAATAAAATACAATCCCATCTTGGTATTCTCGAAGCAAACCGCTCCCATTTCCTTGTGGTATTTACGTACCTCCTCATAATCGCCGGCTACCCGGAAACAAAGATGGCTCTCATTGTCGCCTAGCTCATAAGGTTCTTTCCGGTCACGCAGCCAAGTCAGCTCCATCAAGAAACCGGTTTGCTCATCCGTTAAATAAACCAATATAAAAGAACCGTCTTCTGCGACCTTTCGATGATGCTCTTTCAATCCCAACGCTTTGTTATAAAAAGCGATACTTTTCTCCAAATCCAATACGTTAATATTGAAATGGTCAAATCTGCCTTTAACTTCCATACCTAAATAAATTTATATGTTTTCTAAAACCTATACATTAATAATATATTATATATCGGTACCCTCACCCGGTACAGAAAGGACAACATACCGGCAACCTTTCGATTCGGCATACGGGGCAAAAGCCATGACCTCCGCCGGACGTTCCCAGAAATGCATCGGCACAAAGATACCGGTCTTTATCCGGTCGATGAATTGTTGGGCACCTCGCATAAAATCGGTCCCTAAGCGGGGATCTACCGGAAACATGACAACATCCATCGCCTGCGTATATTTCGCTATTATATCCAGTTCTTTCAGGTAATTCCCTTCCGCCTCCGCAACTTCCTGTGGAGTAGACTCATCTTTCCAATGCCAATTATTCAAGTCTCCGGCATGAAAAATCAGTTTACCTTGCGCCTCGATCAAAAAAGAGATACCGACATCGGTCGATCCGAACGCCCTAATCGTTAAATGCTCATCTTGGTACACATCTCCCTTCTTCATATAAAAAGCGTCCTCGGCTTTTGCCCGGCGGCGTTTCAAGATATCCTTGGAGAAAATATATTTGATATCGTCTTTCTCCTCTTTCCATTTCAACACGTCCGGATTAAAATGATCCGGATGGAAATGTGATGCCAAGACGTACAACGTCCCCGGACGTTTTAATAGCTCCCCACGCACAAACCCCTTCGCCGGGCCCGGATTCGTATCTTTGAAATAATCGATCAAGATGGAGAAGCCTTCCGCCTCTACAACAAACCCGCTATGATAAATATACACCAGTCTCATCCTATTCTCTTTATTTGTTTATTAAAAAACACCGAAACCCTCCGGGTTGTTGACTTCATGCCGCAAATATACAAAACGGTCAGACATATCACATGCCTGACCGATACAGATTATTAACCTACGATTTATTTCCAATTCTCATTCTGGACTAAAACGCCTTCCATGGTCACGATTTGATCATTCGGGATCGGAAGAGTTACCCATTTAGCGTTATAAACGCAGTTGGCAAACTTTCCGAGATGCCTCTTCTCGTAAGTGATATAATTACTTATCTCATCGTACGCTATTCCCCAACGAGCTAAGTCGTACCAGCGATGACCTTCCATCGCCAACTCTAATTTACGCTCGAAACGTAAAGCGGCTAAAGCACCATCCTTGCTGTTGAATTGCGAATCCGGATACAAACCTACACGATAATTAGCCGCAGCGTTCGAATCCAACTTCCCATTCACTTTATCATCCAAGACATAAGATGTAGAAGTGGGCAACATCGTGGCAGCATCAACGCCCTTCACATACGAGTTTGCCGCACGGGCACGTACCTCATTTATATACTTCCCGGCCTCCTTATAATTTCCGTCGTGAATCAAGACTTCGGCATACCAAAGTAAAACATCCGCATAACGGATCAAATGGTAATTCTTGGCTGTAGAACTCGTCTCCGTAGATACGCTCGTACCGCCTTTATCCGCTTTTTTCGGTTGCCGCTTCTTATTCATATAAGGACCACCATTCGCGATATCACGTACCCACCCATCCAAGATAGAAGGAACCGTCCAGTCCCAATAAGGGACATCAAAACGACCGGTACTGATATCCAGACGAGGATCGGTAAAAACCTCTAAATCCGTATGTGGAATATTATCTGTCAAGGTAGTCAACGCCGGTTTATCTTGATATGATTTATCCAGATACGGCAAACCACTCTCGTCTACGATATGTGAGTTTACCAACTCATAGGAAGGTTGATAGAAACCCCATCCGGATGTACCCATACCTCCCGGAGGAGCCGTATGCCATGAACCTTCGATAGAGTTCGTGATTACCTGAGAACCAGAGATAGTCCGCTGTATATCGAACACGGACTCACCGCTCCAATCGGCACTACCTGCCGTAAACAAATCCTCATAAGTATCCGCTAGTTTGAATTTCGTGCCATTATTATCCTGCCCATTCGCGATAATAGCCTCCAATAAAGCCTTGGCATCCGCCCAATGATCGGAAGTACCATTCGTACCGTTATAGGGTGAAGACTGATACAGCCTCAATTTTGCCAAGAAAGCGGCGGCGGCCCATTTATTGACACGCCCTTTATCGCTCGCCCAAATATCCGGCAAGTTATCATAAGCGAACTGTAAATCCTCAGCCACCTTATCCCATATGTAAATATAATTGCCAGACTCATCCACATTGGAAACTTTTGGGTTTACATCGCTAGCGAACTCCTCGCTTCCCACGTAAGGAATAGCGGCACCAAATAATTTCATTCCCTCAAAATGCCAGAATCCGCGGAAGAATCGGGCTTGGGCGATCGCTTCGGTATAAAAATCCTTTGATACGCCTTTTACGGAGGAAAGCTCGTCCTTGATTTTATCGATCATATTAATCACGTTGTTCGCACGATAGACACCTTCATAAACCACTTTCCATTTGGTATTCAAATATCCGTTGTCCGTAGTGATCGCATACGTTTCCAAGTTCGTAAAGTCAGACTGGTCCGTAAACGTAGACCCTTTATTCGCGCTTCCACCCAGTACATCGCCATAGGCATAATTTGTCAAAGGAGCCGCAAAATACTCCTGTGTAAGCATCGATGAATACATTCCTGTAATCGCATAATTTACGCCTTCCTGATTCAGTAACTCTTCTTCACTGACCGCACCCACCGGCTTCACATCCAAGAAGTCAGAGCAAGAGGTCATCGCTCCTAATGAAGACGCCACTAACATTGAATATATAAATAGTCTTTTCATACTGTTTTTTTTAATCGTTATCAATATCCTTATCGAAAATCCTTTTAGAAAGAAATATTCACGCCTAAAATGAACTGGCGTGGCATACCATAAGAACCGTAGTCGATACCTTTCATCATATCGTTACTGCTATCTTCATTATTGCTACGAACCTCCGGATCCAAACCTGAATAGCCTGTTAATGTAAACACATTGGAAACCTGACCGTAAACACGAATCTTCTCAAATTTGATCTTATTCAAGATACTCTTTGGCAACGTATAACCGAGCGTCAATGTCTGCATACGCAAGTATGAACCGTCTTCTATATAAGTAGAATTGGATTCATTAGCCGCCTCCGTACCTTCATTAGATGTACCAGCCCATAATGGATAGATACCATCCGGGTTTGTAACGGGATCCCAAGAGTTTTCCAAGCGATCTTTAGAGAAGTTACTTTGTAATGCCCCGAAATGCGTATAATACTGATAATGTTTATACAAGTCGTTACCTACAGAGAAATAAAGGAATGTACTCAAATCAAAACCTTTCCAACCAACACTAAGGTTCACACCTCCCGTGAAGTCCGGATGCGGATTACCGATAATCGTACGGTCTTCCGCCCCAATCTTTCCATCTCCGTTCACGTCACGAATCTTATAACGACCTACCCATGATTGAGGATTCAAGCTGGCCTCGTCCGCCACGGCATACGGTAAAATCGTTTTTCCATCCGCGGTCTTATAGTTCAGCACATCTTGTTCACTCGTATAGATTCCGTCCACTTGATAACCGTAGAACATCGCTACCGGTTGACCAACCGTGGTGATGTTTACCTTACTCAAACGCGTATTCGTAAATAGATCCGAGGAACCTAATTGGGTAACCTTATTCTTATAGGTTGAGATATTGGCGTTTACCGAGTAACTAAAATCACCGACTTTATCTCTCCAGCCCACACTGAAATCAAGACCTTTATTCTGCATATCGCCAATATTGATCTTTGGCTTAGTAGCGTTACCGGCCAAAGCGGACCAGTTAGCGTTCACCAACAAATCTGAAGTCTTCTTAATATAATAATCGATACTTCCGGTCAAACGATTATTCAACGCCGTTACGTCTAAACCGACGTTAAACATCTTGGTTGTTTCCCACTTAGCATTCACATCACCCAGATTTGAGATCGCATAGCCCGGAGACGCCCCTGAATCCGCACCTGTGATTCCATATAAATAATCATTTCCGGTCGCATATTGAAACGCATAATTATAGGCTCCGATATTAGAGTTACCGGTCGTTCCATAACCCGCACGCACCTTTAAATCATCCAACCACGTACGTGTCTTTTCCATAAAGACCTCATCCGACATACGCCAGCCTAAAGAAAGAGAAGGGAATGTACCCCAGCGGTTATCCTCGCCAAACCGGGAAGAAGCATCCCGGCGAACCGTTACAGTTGCCAAGTATTTACCTTTATAGGAATAATCGCCACGGAAAAACAAGCCGAACATCGTACTTTTATCAAACATTTTTCCTTCATTCTTCATATTGTCGGAAGAACCATTGTTTAATATCCATGTATTGGGATTATTCTCGAAGATATAATCATAGCGAATGGCTTTCATACTTCGTCCCACACCAAATTTCATAGCTTCCGTACCGATCATAAATGTCACGTCATGATCTTCATTGAATTTCGTCTTATAAGTCGCCGTATTGGTCCACTGATAATCCAACCTCCAATTCGCGTTTTCCTCCAGATAATTTTGAGATTGCCCCTCTTTATTGGTAGCGATCGTCTTCTCACTCAACGCTTGGCTCCACATACCCATCAAACGAACACTGAACTGCGTACGAAGACTCAGGCCTTTGATCGGTTTCAACTCGGCGAAAGCCGCACTTTGCAATCGCATGAAACGAGTCCAATCATCCTGTTGATTCATGGCTGTCTGATAAGCCGTATTCGCACGTCCACCTTCCGAGGCCTGTGATCCCGCATAATCGCCACCTACATTATAAACAGGTACCCATGGCTGGATCGTATATGTTTGGGCGAATACGCTCGCATCCCCTTGACGACCCCGCTCACCGCCCATCTCCATTACGGCGATATTGGAATTCTGGCCTATCGTGAAATATTTATTCGCGTTATAAGTAGAGTTGGCACGCAGTGAATAACGTTTAAAGAAAGAAGAGATAATCGTTCCTTCCCGATTAGTATAGCCTAAAGAAGCCGAGTAAGTTCCTTTCTCTCCACCTCCTAATAAAGAGATCTGATGATCCTGTACTTTACCCGTACGAGTCACCATATCATACCAATTCGTTCCTTTCTGGGCCTCCGCTTCCGAATATCCATCTTCCAACATCTGGTAATAAGCGGAGCGTGACCACGAATTACTACCATCCGGTTTATAGGAAGCCACCCACGCATCGATACTACCAAACTGCGAGATTACTTGATCTTTTGATAAACCGGCCGGTTTAATCGCATAAGGCATCGTCAATTCATCTTTATCGTTCAACGATCCGAATTGAGGATGAGCGGTGGGTGTTTGTCCGCGATAATCCCGCACGTTTCTCATACCTTGTGCTTGCCATTCCATCGCCTCCCATCCATTCAACAAATCATAACCACTATTCGCCATCTTCGCCACACCAAAGTAACCATCATAAGATACTCGTACCCGGCCGCTTTTAGTTCCTTGCTTTGTCGTGATAATGATTACACCATTCGCTCCTTGCGCACCGTAGATCGCAGTAGCGGAAGCATCTTTCAAGACTTGCAAAGACTCGATATCATTCGGATTGACCGCATCGATATCCACATTCGAGACACCGTCCACAACAATCAATGGGTCCGAACCATTCAACGAGCCGACACCACGGATACGGATAGTCGTCTCACCACTAGGTCCACCCGAGTTCGAGATATACACACCGGAAGCCTTTCCTTGCAAGGCTTCTGAGAATGTCGCTACCGGAGTCTCCTTCAACTCTTCCGTAGATACGACAGCGACAGATCCCGTAATATCTTTCTTCGCTTGGGTACCATAACCTACAACAACGACCTCATCCAAGGCTTGTGTGTCTTCCGCTAATTTTACTTTGATATTGTTCTGGCTATTCTTCAGAGAGATCTCTTGAGTTACATAGCCAATGTAAGATACCACCAATATGGTATTATCCGGCACACCATCAAGTATGACCCGTCCGTCCATATCGGAAATATTTCCGATAGTTGTCCCTTTAATAAGGACATTCGCTCCAACAATTGGTCCAGCTTTGTCTGAAATAGTGCAAGTGACTCTACGTCCATCTTGTTGCAGGGCATTGCCCCTTACGTCTGGTACTAAATCGCCTACTTCTGTGGCCATAACTGGACTTGTGCCACATAGAAACAAAGAGGCTCCTAGAAACACCTGTTTCCATAATACTACATTTCTCATACAACATTAGATTTTAAGGTATAAATCAATAAAAAACACAATCTAACAGCAAAATGATCTTTCTATATACAATAACATTCTAGATTTCAGCAAATTCTTGAATACTTATGGTCTAAATGTTTTTTCATAAAACGACTAATCGAAACGATCGTTTAAATCTTGCGTTTTTGAAAAGAGGAAATGATGATTTGAAAAAGAAAATCTTTTTTTAGATCGATGAAGGGTTATCTCTCCCATTAGCAATAAGATAAAATAAAAAAAAATCAACAAAAAGTTGCACGTGTCGAAAAAAAAACAGACCTTTACAAACGACTAATAGAAACGATCGTTTAGACTAGTCGTTTTTTTAGTATTATGAAAGATAGCAAGAAGCGGCTTTTATCATTAAAGACATGATAATGAAGAAGCTACACAAATGAAGTTGAGAAGAAGAGAATGATGTTTGCCTATTTTGAGATGTAAACAGATGTAACATACCCTAGAGGTATGGCAGAGTAGTGAATTCATTTTGTTAAAAGTCTGTGTTTTTTATTTTATTATACCTTAAATTCTAAATTTGTATGAGAAATGTTGTATCATGGAAGCCATTAGTCTTAGGAGCTTCTTTTCTTCTGTACGGAGCCGGAACTGCTTTTGCTACAGAAACAGATTATTTGTATCCAACATCCAGTACAGGACTTATGAGCGTACAGCAAGATGGACGACAAGTTAACTGTACCATCGTAGACAAATCTGGCCCTATCCTCGGAGCTAATGTAGTCGTAAAAGGGACTACTATCGGAAACATCTCGGACATGGACGGTCGTGCTATAATCGACAATGTGCCCGCAAACGCAGTCTTAGTAGTATCTTACATCGGATACGTAACTCAAGAAGTGCATCTTAAAGATAACCAGACCTCTATCAAAATTACATTAGTAGAAGACTCCCAAGCCTTGGACGAGGTTGTCGTAACGGGTTATAGTACCCAAGCGAAGAAAGACATTACCGGATCCGTGGCCGTAGTCTCTACAGATGACTTAAAAGAGACTCCAGTATCCAACTTCGCCGAGGCCTTGCAAGGCAAGGCAGCCGGTGTATTCGTACAGGCTGGTGGCGGTCCGTTGGGTGAGACTACGATCCGTATCCGTGGTGTAGGCTCCGTGAATGGTTCCGACCCGTTAGTGATCGTGGATGGTGTATCCGGTGTAGATATCGATGCCGTGAACCCGAACGATATCGAGTCCATGCAGATCTTGAAGGATGCCGCCGCCGCCGCCATCTATGGAGCGAAAGGAGCGAATGGCGTTATCATCATCACCACCAAACAAGGAAAGAAAGATGACCGTGTAAAGGTTTCTTACAACGGTTATTTCGGTGTGGCCAAGATGGCTAATAACGGTTATGATCTATTGGACGCATGGGAAGCGATGGAATTCCAAGAAGAAGGTCAGCGTAACCTGTTGAAATATCGCGGTTTGACCACGACTCACGCACAGTTCGGCTCAATCGGAGCAGATGGTTCAGGCCATTTAACAATGCCTTACGCACTGAAACCTGCTGGTTATAGTAAGGATCAAGTCATTCAAGAGTTTGGTTCAATCGACGCATGGATAAAATCCTATAAGGATGACGGAACAAACACATGGTCTCGTTCCGCTTACTACCAAATGCTGGAGGATGGTTATTCAGAAGAAGAAGCTCGTAAAGGTACAAACTGGTACGACGAGGTAGTACAGACCGGTAAGGTGCAGAACCACGAGATCTCAGTAACAGGTGGTGGCGAGAAGGCTACCTACTCGGTAGGTTTAGGCTACATGAACCGTGAGGGTACAATCAAGGAGTCTTGGTTCCGCCGTTATTCTTTGCGTGCAAATACCAACTTCTTCGTAAACAAGTGGTTCAACATCGGACAAAATACGAATCTCGCCGTAATAGAGAACTCCGGTGAGCGGGGGCGCCAAGGTGACGACAACACATTCGGTAAGACTTTCTCCATCCAGCCGTGGGTACCTATTTATACGGTAGGTGGAGACTATGCGGGATCCGTGAACAATGAGGGTGGACGTGCGGAAAGTGCCGTGATGTCTGTTAACCACGGTAAGGATAACCGCCGTCGTTTCTTGCGTGCGCAATCCGCTATCTATGCGGAGATCAAACCATTGGAAAGCATTGGTGAGGACTTGACGATCCGTACGCAGTTCAGTGCCCGCTTAAGTGGCGCTTGGGACTTTTGGATGAACAAGCGTACTATCATGACCAACAAGGAGGGACGTAACAACAACGAGTTCTACGAGAACGCCAGTTATTGGTTAGGCTACCAATGGACGAATACGGCCACTTATAAAAAGACAATCAACGAAGACCACTCAATCGGCGTAGTATTAGGAACAGAAGCTATCCGCGAGGGCTTAGGCCGCGTGATACAGGCCGGCCGTATTGATTACCAGTTCGAGGATGACCCGAACACATGGCAAATCGACAACGGTTCTGCCGCCAACTTACGTAACAGTGGTTACATGCACTCACCCAGCACCATGTTTGGTATCTTCGGACGTGCTGATTACGCTTACCAAGGCAAATACTTGGCTACCGTGACCGTTCGTCGAGACGCATCCTCTCGATTCTCCGAGAAAAACCGTTGGGGTACATTCCCTTCCATATCTTTGGGATGGCGTATGTCAGACGAGAATTTCATGGAAAAGACTCGTACATGGTTAGACGACTTCAAGTTGCGCGCCGGTTACGGTACGACAGGTAACTCTAATATCGGAGCATACAACTGGGCATTCCGCTACGGTACAGGTAACACGTGGCTCTATAGCATCACCGGTAGTGATACGGACGTAATGACAGGATACGGTGTTACGGCCTTAGGTGATATCGATGCGAAGTGGGAAACCTCTAAGATGTTGAACGTAGGTTTCGATGCGACAGTCTTCGACCAACGCTTAGGCATCAACTTCGACTGGTACCTAAAGAAGACCTCCGATATGTTGATCGATGCGAACTGGTCTGCTTTGGCTGGTAACGCAGACAAGCCTAAAGTAAATATCGGCGACATGGAAAATAAGGGTGTTGACTTGAATTTGACATGGCGCGACAAGGTCGGCGAGGTAGATTACTCGATTGGCGTGAACCTTTCTCACTATAAGAACAAATTGACAGAGATCGGTACGGAAGCCGGTATCTTCGAAGGTACTCGTATCTCCAACATGAATGTCATGATGAAGGGGTATGCGGTTGGTATGTTCCACGGTTATCAGGTGGATGGTATCTACAAGAGCGAGGATGAGGTTCGCAACTATAAGAATGATGCTGGAGGCGCAGTATTACCATACGGTACGGCAGACGCCGCTTCGTTAAATCCGTCTCAATACGTAGGTCAATTCAAGGTGAAAGATGTGAACAACGATGGTAAGATCGACGCAAGTGACCGTACATTCATCGGTAACCCGCATCCGGACTTGACTGGTGGTGTTAACCTAAGCGTAGGCTGGAAAGGTTTCGACTTGAGCACTTACTTGTACTTCTCCGTAGGTAATGACATCTTTGCCATGTATAAATACTATACACACTACGGTTCTTTGCAATCTGCTTATTCAAAAGATCGTCGCGACAACTCTTGGAGCCCGGAGAATCCAAACGGAATCTACCCGATGTGGGCAACCGCTACAGGAGAAAGTACGATTGCGGCCAACGAATCTAATTCCAGCTACATAGAGGATGGTTCCTTCTTGCGTATGCAAACATTAACGTTGGGTTATACCTTGCCGAAAGCATGGATGAACAAGATCAAATTCGACAAGATCCGTATCTATGGTCAGATCTCTAACGTATTCACATTGACCGGTTATTCCGGATTGGATCCTCAGGTTCGTA
Source organism: Parabacteroides sp. AF27-14 (assembly GCF_003635425.1). Lineage (NCBI taxonomy): Bacteria > Pseudomonadati > Bacteroidota > Bacteroidia > Bacteroidales > Tannerellaceae > Parabacteroides > Parabacteroides sp. AF27-14. Next base: position 36,107 of record NZ_QTLZ01000004.1, on the reverse strand, counting down.
CGGATGATGGTTCCGGTAATTCTAAAGACCGTAACATGGGTACAGACTATGGTTCATACGGTATGCCACGTCAATTTATCCTTGGAGTTAATGTTACGTTCTAAAACTAGGAATGAAAATCTGATTATATTAACAATTAAGTAGAACAATAATGAAAAAAATATTTATATATTCCGCAATGGCGGCAGTTCTAGCCTTAGGAAATACGTCTTGTTCGGATTTTCTAGAGGTCAAACCCGCTGGTTCAGTAAGTGAGCAAGATTTCGTGTCAGCGAAAGGGGTAGAGCAATTGGTGACAGGTATGTATGCAAAAATGCACGACAACTCCTATTTCGAGGCAACATTGAGTAACTATGTATATGGCGACGTGATGGGCGGTAGTGCCAATAAGGGCTCCACGTATCAAGACCAACCGGACTTCACAAGTTTGGAGACCTATACGTTTACCACAGACAACGGTTACCTAAACGTGAAATGGAAAAAATGCTATAACGGTGTTTTCGTGGCAAACAACGTGATCAAGTTGGCAGACATGGCCAAAGAAGAAATGTCAACGGTCAATGGAGAGGCGAAAGACAACTATACGGAAACGATCGCACAGGCACGCTTCTTCCGTGCTTTCTGGCATTTCGAGGTTGTAAAATTATTTGGAGCCGCTGTTCCTTACGTGGACGATCTGGCTATGCAAGAGAACGTAAACCCGCAGGTTTCTAATGTAGACGAGAGTGGTAACTACATTTATATTTGGGATAAGATCATCGATGACTTACAATTTGCGTACGACAATCTTCCAGATCGCTGGACTACCGACAAGGGGCGTATAAACAAATGGGCCGCAGGTGCCTTATTGGCAAAAGTAAAAATGTATCAATCTTCTCCATACGATGGAAAGAACGGCTCACAAAACCGTTGGACTGAGGTCAAGAGCCTTTTGGAGGAAGTCATGGCGAACGGTAAAGACAATAACGGCACAAAATACAAATTGGCTGACACATATGAGGAGCTTCACATCGCAGGTGAAGCCGATTGGACTGGCGAGTCTGTATTTGATATCCAAATGGCAATCACTGGTACTGTGGAAGAAACTTCCAGTATCAACGGACCATGGCACATCGGTTTTAACGGTGCGTTAGGTACAGGAGGTTGGGGATTCTATCAGCCCTCCAACGATTTGGTAAACTCACATATCGTTGACGCAAACGGTCTGCCGATGATGGATGGTCAGTATAAAAACAGCCCTGCGCTTACGACGCTAGACGCAAACAACATTCCTCATACGGATCTAACGGTTTACACCGACCCGCGTCTGGATGTTTCAACCGGACGTTTCAATACTCCGTTCTGGGATTGGACAGTTCCTTCATCTTTGGATGGTTGGGTACGCGATTATAGTAATGGTGGCTTGTACCTGAACAAGAAGAACATCCCGCGTAAGGCAGACAAGGGTAGCTTGTCTATCGTAACAGTAACGAACTCTTCTGCGAAGAACTTCCACCTGATCCGTTATGCAGACGTATTACTATGGTACGCCGAGGCATTGATTGAAACAGGCAACCATAAGGAGGCCGGTAAATATATCAATCAAGTCCGTGCCCGTGCCGCCAACGGATATGTAAAGGCTGCCGATCCGAATAATGGTATGGCAGAGACTACATCCTCATATGTATTAGAGGACAAGGTAAACGGAAAGACTCTATCGAATGCCGCGGCTAACTACCGTATCGGCTTATATCCCGATTCTCAATTCGCTTCCAAAGCATCTGCGACGCAAGCGTTACGTTGGGAACGTAAGATTGAGATGGCTCTTGAAGGTCACCGCTGGTATGATTTGGCTCGCTGGGGTATCATCGCCGATGAGTTGAACAGCTACGCTTCTTATGAAAAGAAATTCTTATTGAAATATGCGAATAGCGTTTACAACGCAAAATGGTGCGTATTGCCTATTCCATTGAATGAGATTCAAAAGATGGACGGCCTCTTGGTTCAAAATGAAAATTGGAAATAAACAAGTGGGTTAACATTAATATCGGGTAACCAGGCATGTGATATGTGTGGTTACCCCCTCACAAAAGCGAAAAGCGAATGCTTATTCGCTTTTTTCATTTTAAATACATATCTTTGTTTGACTTTAAATCATAATGAAACGTATACTCTAGCCATGAGATATAAACAAATACTCTTCGGTTTGATACTGTTTGCCATATTAGGGGTTTTCTTGCAAATAACCAGCAAGTTTCATTTCTTTTATATCGAGCAGCTTCAACTATTCCAATTTTCCGGAGACTATCTTGCGGATAAAATCAGTTATCCGGGAGGTTTATCTTCGGTCATCGGGGAATTTTTGACACAATTTTTTATCACCCCTTATCTCGGTCCCTTTATCTTTGCCGCATTGCTCACTGGCATAGGGCTTACCATGAGGGCTGTCGTAAGACAAATCACCCCGGAAAAAGAGTTGTATCTGATTTACTTACTCCCCGTCTTATCCTTATTATTGGCTCAATACGATTTCAATTACTTACTACAAGGAACAGTGGCCTTTTTAATTTGCCTACTTTGTTTGAATGGGTGGATACGGATCAATAACTTTCGATTCCGATTATTTACGGCCCTACTTATCACACCTCTACTTTTCTGGATAGGAGGGCCTATAGCCGGATTATTCACGGTCTGCGCATTCATCAAGGAATTATTCGGCCAATTCAAACAAGGAGTTGTCTTCTTGGTGATCCCCATCGAGTTTACACTCATAGCGACCAGTTGCGTATGGGCGACAGTCATTACCGATTATCATTTCGCGTTCCTACCGGATGCCTATTATCATCCGATCTTACAAGCTCCGAATGTCATATATTTTTCCTGGGTCAGTTTGCCGCTTTCGCTGATCTTCGCATTTACATGGCCTAAAGGCACTTCGAAAAAGAGAGATTGGATAGAGATCTCCGTACAACTTATCATAATTCTCGCACTTTGCAGGTTCGGGATACCAAAATATAATGATCAAAAATCTTATCAACTAAAGGAACTAGATTATTATGCCCGAAACGGACAATGGGATCAAATCATCCGGAACTGCCAAGGTCCGATCAAGAATTACTTATACTTGACTTACCTAAACAACGCCCTTGCTGAGAAAGGCGAGTTAGGAAACCGGATGTTTGCGTTCGATCAACACGGGCCTCAAGGATTATTAGCCTCTTGGAATAAGACTTCTTCCGTATCGACCTTACTTAGCGACGCCTATTTTACGCTTGGAGAAATCGCCTTATCGCAAGAGATGGCATTTGAAGGATATGTCACCGTGATTGGGGCCGGTAATCCCCGGAACCTACAACGTCTAGTCCAAACCAACTTGATTTACGGTACATATCCAATCGCAGAGAAGTACATCGATATATTAGAGAAGACTTACGCTTATCACGACTGGGCAAAACGACATAGGGAATTTCTATATAATGATAAAGCCATAGAAGAAGATCCGGTACTGGGGATTAAACGAAAAGGACTTCCCCTTCGTAACAACCTTTCCGGTGTAAACGGGTTAGAACATGATTTATTGATCCGGGCAGAACAAAACCCGGAGAATCAGATTCCCATCCAATTTGTCGGAGCCATCTATCTTTTATCCAAGGATATGAAATCTTTCCAAACATTCATTGAGAAATATTACGGTACATCTACACTTCCTTCCCTTCCGACGAGTTTCCAAGAAGCGGTTATTTTACTAGCCGAGAAAGACTCGGATTATTGGAGACGGTTCAACGTGTCCGAAAATGTCATCCGGAAATTCACAGGTTACAGGAATCTTGTATTGCAGAACCGGAATAACCCACAGCTACCCCAATTGATAAAAAACTCTTTTGGAGACACCTATTGGTCTTATTACCTTCTTAAATGATTCATTGCCATGAAAAAGCACTATCTATATATTATATGTGTATGTTTTATCGTACTGGGGATATTTTCATGTTCAGACACGGTTCCGGTAAGCAAGGAAACCTCTGAGAAACCGATATTATACCCAGATTACGCAGATGTAACGATACCGAATAATATCGCTCCCCTGAATTTTAAAATACAGAATGCACATACGGAAGCGTTCGCTGTTTTCTGTTTTGAGGAAGTGAAGTTGCAGGTGAAAGAAAAAAAGGGGCAATTCCATATTCCTGCCGCCAACTGGAAAAAGCTACTTAGGAAAGCGACAGGCAAAACGATACAAGTAAAACTTTATGCTAAGGATAAGGAATGGCTGAGCTATCCGGAATTCTCGTTGTTTATCGCACAGGAACCTATGGATTCCTATCTAGCCTACCGTCTGATAGAGCCCGGATATGAACTTTGGAACCAGATGGGTATTTACCAACGGAGCCTGGAAACCTACGAACAAAGTCCCATTATGGAAAATAAACACAGTGGACAAAATTGCATGAATTGCCATTCATTTTGTATGCAAAACCCCAACAAGATGTTATTCCACATGAGAGATAAATACGCCGGGACTTATTTGATAGACGGAGATAAAATAGAAAAATTAAATACGAAAACGGAGCAAACAATTTCCCCCTTGGTTTATCCCTCTTGGCATCCCTCCGGGAAATACGTGGCATTCTCGGTAAACCAAACGAGCCAGAGCTTTCATTCCAATGACAAAAACAGGGTCGAGGTTTTCGATAGCCAATCGGATGTAGTGGTGTACGATACCGAGAAACATGAGATCATCAGTACTCCCGCTATTCGTACGAAAGAGGCTTTTGAGACATTCCCTACCTTTTCCCCCGACGGAAGAACGCTTTATTTCTGTACCGCCGAGGCACGTTCGATGCCCCACGAGTATTCGGAGGTAAAGTATAATCTTTGCTCCATAGCGTTTGATCCGGTAACAAGGAGTTTCGGATCAAAGATAGACACATTATATAATGTACGAGAGAATGGAAAAAGTGTCTCTTTTCCCCGTGTCTCTCCCGACGGGAAATTCTTGTTATTCACCTTATCGGGCTACGGGAACTTCTCTATCTGGCATAAAGACGCTGATTTATATCTTCTGGATATCGAGAGTGGTTTTTTCCATCCCTTACGAAACGCGAACAGCACAGACACGGAGAGTTATCATTCGTGGAGTAGCAACAACCGATGGATCGTTTTCAGCAGCCGACGAATCGACGGATTATATACCCGACCTTATTTCGCCTATATCGACGAGAGCGGAAATGCCTCCAAACCGTTCCTATTACCACAGGAAGATACGGATTTCTACCACCGGTTCATGAAATCATATAACATACCTGAATTTATCACAGGAAAAGTATCATCTAATATACGGAAAATCAGTAAACTTGCCAAAGGAAGTAAGGGGATTGACGTTACTTATCATAAATAAATCGAATCTGGGAAACATACATAAAGTAAAAAGAACATGAATAACTTAAGCAAAAAGATCACACCTATTCTTCTGCTCTTATTATGCACCAGCCTTCTAGGGTTACATTTACAAACCACTCAAGAAGCAACCTTCTTTTACCGGGAACAACAGCAGATTTTCCTGTTCGATACCGAATATGTATTGAATATACTTAAGACAATTGGAGGATTGGCTACGATTTGCTCCCAATTTATTATACAGTTTTTCAAGGTGCCGCTGATCGGATCGCTGGTGACCGCCTTGATCGGTGGAATCTCCGGTTGGTTATTCTGGCTGACCTTACGAAAGATACATCCGGCATTATATCTTATGCCCTTGGCCTTTCTCCCCATCTTATTCCAATATCTTTACCTAATGAAAGATAGCTATCATTATGAAGGGCTGATAGCCATGTTATTTTGGTCATTGGCTCTTAGCCTGTACAGTTACGGGACACGAAAATTTAATTGGACGTACCGTACCTTAATCGGTTGCTTGCTGGCGACCGGATTGTTTTACACGATGGGATCTGTAGCTATATTATTCGCCCTTAGCATCTTACTATTTGATATATTACAAAAAAGCGAACGCTGGTACGCAAGCTTCATCCCTTTGATCCTGCTGCTTATCGTAGGTTCTCTATGCGTTCTAGGGGGCAGTAAACCCGATTATGACTATGTATTTTGGATGAAAGATTACGTAGAGTATTTCATTGATCTGGAACCATTCTACGGTTTCTCTTGGCAAGTAGCGTTACTCGTTATGCTTCTATTCTCCCTATCACGTTATTTAGATCACATAAAAACCTATTTAAAAGCTTTAGTAGCCGTAGCATTACTTGCCTTATCCGGTATGTATTATACGCAAACGGCTCTTCAACAGAGGAATAAAGATTTCTATACGTTGATGCAAATGTTTCATTACATAGATACCGAGCAATGGGACGCCATAATCTCGTCCACCGATCTGAACTATAATAACTATTTACACCTGAATTGCTTAAACCTTGCCTTATCCCACAAGGGTGTCATGCAGACTGATTTATTCAAATACCCGCAAAGCGGAATACAATCTTTGGTCTCAAAGTACCAAGCGCATATAGAGGAAAGTTTCCTGTTCAGCCAGATATACTACCATGTAGGAATCACGTCCTTGGCATACAATTTCGCTTTTGGTACCTCGGTAGGAATTACATACGGCAGTCCCGTCATGACTAAATTATTAATAAAATCCCATTTGATATACGGACAGTATCCCGCGGCCGAGAAGTTTATATCCTTATTGGAAAAGACATGGGCCTATCACGAATGGGCCTCCTCGCAACGAAAGTTCTTATATAATGACCAAGCGGTGGAGAGCGACCCGGAATTAGGTACAAAAAGAAAAAGCCTATCCAGCGACAAAGACCTTTTCGCCAATATAATCGGATTGTTTGATAACCTAATGATTATATTGGAAGAGAATCCCCTGAATAAAGCCGCATTGGATTATACGATCGGTACGTTATTATTATCGAAAGACCTGCCCGCTATAAAAACGTTTGTTGAAAGATTCAGTGGGACGGAAGTACTCCCCGCATTACCCGAACCCTTGCAACAAGCCGTGATCTCTTATGCGGAGCATGATCCGGAATATTGCCGCAAGTATGGGGTAACCGATAAAATCCTGTCCGAGTTCTCGATATTCAAGCAACGTGTATTGGGACTAAGGCATGCCCGACAAAATGTAGCGACTGGAATAGCCGACTATCAACCTACTTTCTGGTACTATTTGATACTCTCTAAATAAAACACATATGGAAAGACAGACTTACACAAATACAAACCGATATCTTTTCCTTTTTCTCATCGCCTTGATGGTTTCATGCTCCAAAAGCGACGTACAGATCGCCAAGAGTCTAAACAAGGAAATCGCCATTTATCCGGATTACAAGGATGTGACCATCCCTGTGAACATCGCCCCGCTCAATTTCTCTATCGCCGATAGCAGTGAGCACTGCCTTATCATTAAAGGGGAAAAGACTCAACTCCAAGTCTATAGCGATGAGGGGCTCTTTGAGATCCCACAAAAGAGATGGAAAGCCTTATTGAAAGAGAATGCCGGAAACCAAATAGAATTGACCATCGCTAAACGCATACAGGGCGAATGGAACGCCTATACGCCTTTTCATATGGACATCGTAAATGATTCCATTGATAAATATATAGCCTATCGGTTATTAGCCTTGAGTAATGATATGTGGAACAGGATGGGTATCTATCAACGAAACTTGGAGAATTATGACCAAAGCGTGATTTATGAGAATAACCTAACCGACTATAACTGCGTAAACTGCCACACGTTTTCCTCCGGGAACCCGGATAAAATGATTTTCCATATGCGAGGCAAACACGCCGGTTCCGTACTGATTGATGGAAAGAAAATCACCAAGCTAAATACCAAGACTCCCGAGACCGTCTCAAACTTTGTCTACATGTATTGGCATCCGAATGGTAACTATCTGGCGGCCACCGTATGCGATACCTACCAAAACTTCTTCATCAATAATCCCAATACGCTGGAAGTATTGGATCATAACTCCGATATCGTGATCTACGACGTGAAGAAGAACGAGGTATTCTCTTGCGAAGCGTTAAATTCCAAAGACGCATGGCAAATATTCCCAGCGTTCTCTCCCGACGGGAAGAGCCTCTATTTCAGTTCGACCGCCGCCGTAGATTCTATTTCTAAGAATTTCAGACAAATGACCTACAGCCTATGCCGTGTCGACTTTGACCCGGAAACCCGCACCCTAGGCCAGCAAGTAGATACTTTATACAATGGCCGGGCCAACCACAAAAGCGTATCCTTCCCTAGAATCTCACCGGATGGTAAATATCTGGCTTTTACCCTACAGGAATATGGCGGTTTCGGGGTTTGGCATAAAGACGCTGAATTATATATGATCCGCCTATCCGACGGAAAGACGTACCCGCTGAGCGAGGCGAACAGCGCCGAAGGAGAAAGCTACCATTCATGGAGCCACAACAATCGTTGGCTGGTATTTAGCAGTCGCAGGTTGGATGGATTATACACACGCCCGTTCTTTACCTATATCGATGATAAAGGTACGGCCCATAAACCATTCCTCCTGCCGCAAAAAAATCCCGTAAAATATTATAAAGACCTGTTGTGGACTTACAACCTCCCGGAGTTTATACAAGAAAAGGCCCAAGTAGATACGCATGCCGTGATGGAAACCATGAGAAATACAAAAGGAATCCAAGTAAAATAAGAACAATAGCTAGGGTGGGCGAAAGGAGATAAGGATGTCTGTTTGGTTAAATCTACCCACCCTTAGCTATTGATCTGTTTGCTCACTCTTTTATCTTCACCGAGAATAGAAATAGAGCGTTTCAAATCAACGCCCATATTTCCATTTGTTGTATTCATAAAATAAGTACAAACTTTCGGCAATCAGATTTCACTCTTTAGTGAAACAAACATATGTAATCTGCGTTTATAGATTATCAAATGTCTCTTTAAAAACTTGAGACAAAAATAAACTATTTTGATAGAAAAATAGGTCTGTAAATATTCACATTTTATTCACAACACACACCAAAACGTTCATTTATCCTAGGAAGCATCACAATTTAACATCTAACCGCTCCATCATCACTCCGGTCTTCTCCCTTGCCTCCGTCACATCCAAACCACGAGCCAGCAAGACGGCCATACGGCGATGTCCATGAACTTCCGGTTTTCCAAAGAAACGCATCTGCGTATCGGGTTGTTCCAAGACCTTATCCAGATTCCCCAAAGACAACCGGTCACTGTCCCCTTCCACTACGACGGCACGGGAAGCTCCCGCTCCATGAAACACGATATTAGGGATCGGCAAGCCAAGCACCGCACGGGCGTGCAAAGCGAATTGAGACAAATCTTGCGTAATCATCGTCACCATTCCGGTATCGTGCGGACGGGGGGAAACCTCGCTGAATATGACATCGTCTCCTTTAATGAATAATTCCACGCCGAAAATACCACGTCCGCCTAAAGCCTCGGTGATCTTACCGGCGATCTCACGGGCTTTCGCTTTAGCGGCAAGGCTCATGGCTTGCGGTTGCCAAGACTCCCGGTAATCACCGTCCACCTGAACATGTCCTACGGGTTCCAAGTAAGACGTTCCTCCGATATGCCGAACCGTCAGCTGGGTAATCTCATAGTCGAAATCCACGAAACCTTCCACGATCACCTTACCCGCTCCAGCACGTCCGCCTTCTTGGGCGTACTGCCAAGCACGATCGATATCCTTTTCCTCACGAACCACGCTCTGTCCGTGTCCGCTCGAGCTCATGATCGGCTTCACCACGCAAGGCATACCGATTACCTTCACCGCTTCCTTAAATTCCTCCTCGGTCTCGGCGAAACGATACGGCGAGGTAGGCAAGCCCAGCTCCTCGGCCGCCAAGCGGCGGATTCCCTCACGGTTCATCGTCAGCCAAGTGGCACGGGCGGTAGGAATCACATGGTATCCCTCTTCCTCCAGTTCCATCAAAGTACGGGTAGCGATCGCTTCCACCTCCGGCACGATATAATCCGGTTTCTCTTTCTCGATGATCTCCCGCAAGGCATCGCCATCCAGCATGGAGACCACATAGGAACGATGCGCCACTTGCATGGCCGGAGCGTCCGGATACTTATCCAAGGCGATTACCTCCACGCCATAACGCTGCAACTCTATTACAAACTCTTTCCCCAATTCGCCCGAGCCACAAAGCACGACTTTAGTTGCCGTAGCCGATTTGGGCGTACCAATTGTTACCATAAATCTTTCTGCTATTTGAATTTCGCCGCAAAGGTAAGGGTTTAGATAAAGATAGCCTAGGGCTTTTTTCTTTATCTATTAAGTGGAAGAAGCAGAGAGATTCATTATCTATCAGTTGTTGGACGATCATGCACCAACTGTTGGATGATCGTCTACCAATTGGTGCATGATCGTCCAACGGATGGTAGAAGATGTATACATATAGTACCGGCACGTAAAGTTACCGCACGTACAAGTTAATAGATATAGATGGTAGAGCTAAACCTTTTCGATCAAAACCTTTTGTTAATATTACATAATTATAAGTACCTTGCGATACAAGGTATCTTAGTAAAGCATATATTTGTGACCAAATGATAAAAGTGTTCACCAACAGTGTAACTTATTTAGCAAACTGTACGTCTAATATATAAAGTAACTACATAATATGATGATTCAACTGAGAGGAATAAACAAAACGTACTTCAACGGAGCCCCCCTGCACGTTTTGAAAGGTATCGACCTAGATATAGAGAAGGGAGAGATGGTATCTATTATGGGAGCGTCCGGTTCCGGTAAGTCAACCTTATTGAATATCTTAGGGATATTAGATACGTACGACACGGGCACCTATCAATTAAACGGGCAGTTGATTCAGAATCTCAGCGAAAGTCGTGCCGCCGAGCTCCGGAACCGAATGATCGGCTTCATCTTCCAATCATTTAACTTAATCTCGTTTAAGAACGCAGTGGAGAACGTAGCTCTCCCACTCTATTACCAAGGGGTCAGCCGGAAAAAAAGGAATGCCATGGCACTGGAATACTTGGACATGGTGGGATTGAAAGATTGGGCGGAGCATATGCCGAATGAGATGTCCGGTGGACAGAAGCAACGGGTAGCGATCGCCCGGGCCTTGATCGCCAAGCCGCAGATTATATTGGCCGACGAGCCTACCGGGGCATTGGATAGTACCACGACCGTGGAAGTGATGGAACTCCTCCGTAGCGTAAACCAAGAAGGTATGACCATGGTGATCGTTACCCACGAGCCATCCGTGGCGGAAGCTACCGACCGGATTATCCGGGTAAAAGACGGATTGATTGAATACACCGTAAACGAAGAATCGCATGTTTGATTTTGACAATTTTAGGGAAATATGGAGCACGATAAAGAAAAACAAGCTCCGTACCTTCTTGACCGGTTTCGCCGTATCATGGGGGATCTTTATGCTGATTACCCTGTTGGGAGCGGGAAATGGGTTGAGAAACGGCATCATATTCAACTTCCGGAGGTTTTCCGCCAATACCGTGGAGGTTTGGGGGCGCTATACCACCATGCCTTATAAAGGTAACCCCACGAACCGCAGGATCGAGTTCAAGGAAGCGGATCTCAGCGGCATCAAGATGGCATTCCCGGAAATAGAATACTGCTCGGCTACCATTTCGCAAACAGATACCATCTCGTATGGGGAAGAATACATCGTGGGCGACCTGCGGGGCGTATCCGAGGATTACAATTCCATTATATATATTAATGTAGCGAGCCAGAACGGGCGCTTCATCAATAAGATGGATATGAACGCTACACGCAAGGTAATCATACTAAGCCCCCGTATGGCGGAAGTGCTATTCCGTAACGAGGACCCGCTGGGTAAATACGTGAAATGCGGCAATATGATGTATCAAGTTGTCGGTATCTATGATGATGACGACAAGAGTAACAACGCACCCGCATATATACCGTTTACCGTAGCGCAACAACTTTATAATAAAGGCTTCGGGTTCGGCTCCATTTACTTTACGGTAAACGGGGTCTCCACCGAAGAAGAGTGCAAGGATTTCGAGAACAGGTTCCGGTCGTATATGGCCCGTAAGCACATATTCGACCCGACAGACAAGAACGCAATCGGTATGTGGATGACCGGCAATGAGATCCGTATGTTCAATACGATGACAGACGGTATCTTGCTCTTCATCTGGATCGTAGGTATCGGCACCTTGATGGCTGGTATCGTAGGGGTTAGCAACATCATGTTGATCACCGTACGCGAACGGACCCGGGAGTTCGGCATCCGGAAGGCGATCGGGGCGAAACCGGCCTCGATATTGAAGCTTGTCATCGTAGAGTCCATCATGATCACCGCCATATTCGGTTACATCGGGATGCTGATGGGAATCGGGTTGACGGAGCTAATCGACTATGGCATGACGATGAGCGGGATGAACAACGCTTCATCCGGAGGAAATCCCGGCGAGGATCTTACCTTATTCCGGCACCCGACCGTCAGCTTAGGGATATCGCTGGCCGCTACCGGGGTGCTGGTCGTAGCCGGGGTACTGGCGGGCTATTTCCCCGCTCGCAAAGCCGTGAATGTATCCGCTATTGAAGCCATGAGAACAGAATAAACCGAAAAGATATGTTTGACATAGACAGATGGACAGAAATATGGGTAACCATCACCCGCAACAAGACACGTAGCTTGATGACTTGCTTCGGCGTGTTCTGGGGAATCCTTATGCTGGTATTGTTGCTGGGTACCGGATCGGGATTCAAGAACGCCATGTTCAAGAGCGTCAACGGATTCGCAACGAATTCGCTATTCTTCTACGCCGATCGCACCAGCGAACCCTACCAAGGATTCAACAAGGGGCGAAACTGGAACATGAGGAACCGGGACATAGACGCCATCATACGAGACGTACCTAGCGTACAGGATATCTCCCCCATCCTTTGGGGCAGCCGCTCGGAAAAGAATATCGTTTACGGGATAATGACCGGAACGTTCAACGTGAAAGGCATATATCCGGCTTACTTCAATATCGATACGCAAGACCTATACTATGGCCGTTTATTGAATGAGATCGATATGCGGGAAAAGCGCAAGGTTTGCTTGATCGGCACGAAGATCAATGAGGTATTATTCCACAACGAGGACCCTTGCGGCAAATATATCCGGGTGAACGGGCTTTACTACCAAGTAGTAGGAGTGGTCAACCAAAGGGCATCGGGCCTGAATCTGGGCGGCCGGGGAGAAGAAACCGTCTTCATTCCGTTCAATACCATGCAGCAGACCTTGAACCAAGGCGATATCCTGCATTTCCTCGCACTGAGCGTGAAACCGGGATATCCGATTGAGACGACGATCGAGCAGGTCAAGAATATCATGAAGACGCAAAATCAGATCGCACCGACCGATCCTCAGGCGATAGGCGTAGTCAATATCGCCGCACAATTCAAGACATTCAATCTACTGTTTACAGGTATCGACATCTTGGTCTGGCTGGTCGGTATGGGTACCTTGCTATCGGGTATTATTGGTATCAGCAATATCATGATGGTAACGGTAAAAGAGCGCACGAGGGAGATAGGCGTACGAAGGGCTTTGGGAGCCAAGCCATTCGACATCATCTCGCAAGTCATGAGCGAGAGCTTGGTGCTGACTGCCTTGGCGGGCTTACTGGGATTAAGCGCCGGAGTTTTCTTCTTGGATTTGCTGGATAAGATATTGTCCGCCAATCCGACGAACGATCCGACCTTGCTGAATCCCGGCGTAAACATCCAAACGGCGGTAGCCGCCGCAGTGGTACTACTGATAAGCGGTTTTATGGCCGGACTGATTCCCGCATGGAGAGCCATGCAGATCAAAGCGATAGATGCCATCCGAGATGAATAATAACGAATCGATAATTAAAATAAAACTATATAATCATGAAGAATCGCATCGTAAAGAAAATCCTACGTATTATCTTATTAACGATCGTAGGTGCGGCGGTAATAGGCACATTCTATTTCTTATGGAAGAAGGCGCAACCGGTAATAACCGTTTATGAGGTCGTAACCCCCAAAAGGGATACGGTAGAGACCAAGACGGTGGCCACCGGAAGCGTGGAACCTCGCTACGAGGTAGAGATCAAGCCGCAGATATCCGGTATCATCTCCGAGCTAAGGAAAGAAGCGGGACAGATGGTACAGGCCGGGGAGATTATCGCCACGATCAAGGTCATACCGGAGATGGTACAGCTAAATAGCGCTGAATCCCGTGTAAACGTAGCGGATATCTCCCTAAAACAGGTGGAGGAAACCTATAAGAGAGATGAGCTGCTGTTCAAGCAAGGTGTTATCGCCCAAGAGGATTTCGATCTCTCGAAGGCCAACTACTTAAAGGCGGTCGAGGAGAAAGAGAACGCGCAAAGCGCGCTGGAAATTATTCGTGACGGTATCGCCAAGAACTCCAATGTAGCCAGTACCACGCAGATCCGTAGTACCATCACCGGTATGATACTGGATATCCCGGTGAAAGTAGGTAACTCCGTTATCCAAGCGAACAACTTCAACGACGGTACGACAATCGCCACGGTCGCCAACATGAATGACATGATCTTCAAGGGAAACGTAGACGAGACCGAGATCGGGCGCATTCACGAGGGAATGCCTATCAAGCTTACGATCGGAGCCATGGAAAGCCGTTCGTTCGAGGCCTTGCTGGAATATGTATCACCCAAAGGCGTTGAGAAAAACGGAGCCATTCAATTTGAGATCAAGGCAGCCGTGACGATCCCCGAAGATGCTTTCATCCGTGCGGGATATAGCGCCAACGCCGAGATCGTGCTAAAACGTGCGGAAGACGTTCTTACGATCCCGGAAAGCACGGTCGAGTTCCAAGGGGATTCCGCATTCGTTCAGTTAGTTAAACAAGAGCAACCGGAGCAAGTCTTCGAGAAACATCCGGTAAAGGTAGGTCTGTCCGACGGTATCAAGATCGAGGTTCAAGAAGGACTGGCCGCGACCGATAAAGTCCGGGGCGCAGCTATTGACCCGAATAAGAAATAAAAGAAAGATTGTATGATGAGAAGAAACTTATATATACTGGCAATCGCTTCCTTCCTGTCCGGAAACTATGTTTTCGCTCAGGATGCGGTGAAGCAATGGAGTCTGGAGGAGTGCATCCAATATGCCATCGAGCATAATATCGACTTAAAGCAAAAGGAGCAGGAACAGGAAAGCCGAAAGGTAGACTTACATACCAGCAAATACAGTTGGCTCCCGGCCCTAAACGGCAGTCTTGGACAGAGCTTCCAGTTCGGACGCTCCACGTCTAAATCCGGGGTGATCGTGGACCAGAACGCCGCCAATTCCACATTGGGGATCAATCTGGACATGCCTTTATTTGACGGGTTAAAAATACCGAACGATATCGCCGCCCGCAAACTTGATCTAAAAGCGTCTATCGAGAACTTGAATAAGGCGAGAGAAGACCTATCCATCAATATAGCTTCCTACTACCTGCAAGTACTTTATAATAAAGAGCTGCTGAAAATAGCGCGACTGCAAGTGGAACTGGACAAGGAGCAGGTGAATAAAACGGAGGCCATGGTGAACGCCGGAAAGGTGCCTCTTTCCCAACTGTATGATATCAAGGCCCAATTAGCGAAAGATGAGGTCACGCTTACCGAGTCGCAAAACAATGTGAACCTCGCTTTATTGGATCTTGCGCAAAGTCTGGAACTAGAGCGAAGCGACCGGAATTTCGATATACAGACTCCTGTAATTGAAGATGCTGTGGCTGATAATATGAGCAGTATCCTACCTCCGGAAAACATTTACGATCATGCGGTTACGTTCAAGCCTCAGATCAAGGAACAACAGTATTTGCTAGAGAGCCAAAAGAAAATGTTGCGTGTCGCGCAAGCGGGCTATTACCCCAAGTTAAATTTCGGGGCTAGTTACAGCAATGGATATTATCATTCTACTTCCGGAGGTGAATTTGCCGATACTCGTTCCTTTAGCGAGCAGTTTAAGCAGAATGGGCAAAAGATCGTCGGATTCTCATTGAGCATTCCACTTTTCAACCGCTTCCAAGTACGCAATAGCGTTCGTACCGCAAGGATCAACATTATCAACCGGGAATTGCTGATGGAAAATACAAAGAAAACATTATACAAGGAAATCCAGCAAGCGTACTACAACGCAACGGCTTCCCAAGAGAAATATACGGCTTCCGACAAATCCGTCACGGCGAGCAAGGAAGCGTTCAATTATGCCCAAGAGCGTTACAACGCAGGTAAAAGCACTGTCTTTGAATTTAATGAGGCTAAAACAAAATACGCGCAAAGTCTAGCGGAACAGGCACAGGCCAAATATGATTTTATCTTCCGTACGAAGATTCTAGATTTCTATAATGGCAATCCGATCCGTTTATAAACGTTAATTAACACTTCATTTTTTTCATTATACACACAAAGTTTAAGGGAAGATGGTCTTTATGGACATCTTCCCTTTCAGCATCCATTAAGGCATTTAGTCTGCACAGAACTACAGTTAAAATACTTATCAAAAAAATGTACATACCAAGACTCTAGAAATTCACAGCCGCAAATATACTAATTTTTATTATAAAAAAGCAAACTGTTATAAAACATTCTAAAACTAATATAATATTGATTGATATTGCCAAATTCAATTTAGTTGTACTGGGGATCTTGTTGCAT
The DNA here is from genome assembly GCF_003635425.1 of Parabacteroides sp. AF27-14. NCBI lineage: Bacteria > Pseudomonadati > Bacteroidota > Bacteroidia > Bacteroidales > Tannerellaceae > Parabacteroides > Parabacteroides sp. AF27-14. Next base: position 19,432 of record NZ_QTLZ01000004.1, on the reverse strand, counting down.
TATGATAGCTGGCAGGAGAGTTTTTGGTCTTGGCTATCTGTCTGTTAATTATGCTGTTAAACATAGTTCTGTGCAGACTATGGTCTCTCGAAAAAATAATGTGTGTCTAATTAACAAACAAATTCATTCTATGAAGCACAAATTAACGCTTGTACTACTCTCATTCTTTCTGGGAGTGCAGTGTATGGTCGCCCAGCAAATGAAGGTGACCGGTGTAGTGATTAATGAAGATGATGGGGAGCCTGTTATAGGTGCATCCATCGTAGTAAAAGGAACCACTATTGGAACCATTACCGATTTAGATGGTAAATTTGAGTTAGAAACTCAGAAAGATGCTAAGCTAATTATTTCTTATGTAGGTTTACGGACTCAAGAAACTACAGCTCAGCAAAACATGAGAATTGTTCTTTCTTCAGATTCTCAAGCTATAGATGAAGTTGTTGTCGTAGCTTATGGTACCGCAAAGAAAAGTTCTTTTACAGGTTCCGCATCCACGGTGGGTGCCGCTTTGATGGACAAACGTCCATTGAGTAACGCCCTCTCCGCATTAGAAGGAAACACTTCCGGAGTACAAATGACTTCCTCTATCGGACAACCGGGAGAAGCTGCTAAGGTAACGATCCGTGGTTTTGGTTCTGTAAACGCGGATAATGCTCCTTTATATGTAGTGGATGGCGCCATCTTCAGTGGTGATATCTCTTCTATCAGCCCATCTGATATCGAATCAATGACAATTTTAAAAGATGCCGCTTCTACATCTTTGTATGGATCTAGCGCAGGTAACGGTGTGGTTTTGATCACGACCAAGAAAGGTTCTACCAGCAGTGGCGCAGGTGTTACCTTGAGTATCTCACAAGGTTGGTCTAGCAGAGCTTATAACGATTACGCAAAAGTAGGTGTATACGATTATTATCCTTTGCAATGGCAAATGTTGAGAAACGCAAATATGTCACTCGGACAAAGTGCTGCCGACGCTGCCGCTAATGCTTCTAAAGATATTATCAACAAATTAAAATATAATCCTTTCGTAGGAATCGCCAATGACGCAATCGTGGGCACAGACGGTTTATTGAATCCATCAGCCTCGGCTTTAAAATGGGGTGAGGACCTTGATTGGGAAGATGCCGCTTACCGTACCGGACATCGCCAAGAATATAATGTAAGCTACAATACAAAAACAGAAAAGAGCGACACATATGCTTCCATAGGCTATCTGAATGATAAGGGATATATGATTAAGACAGACTTTGAGCGTTACAACGCACGCTTGAACTATAATATCTATCCAGTGAAATGGTTCAAGAGTGGATTGAATTTAGGTTTAAGTCGCACAAATTCCAATTATTCTACTTCTACTTCTAGCAACTCCGCTGGTTATGGTAACTTATCTCGTTTCATTCGTTCTATGGCACCGATCTATCCGGTACATAAGCATGATATTGAGACAGGGGCTTATTTGGATAAAGAAGGAAACGTAGTTACTGATCCGGCTTTATATACCTATGATTATGAAGGAGCCCGTATCTCCAGCAATGGACGCGACGGTATCGCTGAGGCCCTGTGGAACGATCGCTTGATGTCTACCACAAACTCTAGTGCCCGTACTTATGTAACGATCACTCCGATCGAAGGATTGAACTTAACAGTGAACTACGCATTTGACAATAAGGATGAACGCCGTAGAGTATATGAGAACCCAGAGGTAGGTGACGGAACCGCAGGACCGGGACGTTTGAACATCCGAAATAGAAACTACTTGACCCAGACTTTCAACCAATTGATCAATTACACAAAGACTTTTGGTAAACATAACATCGAAGCTTTGTTAGGCCATGAGAACTATAGCTACCGCTTCCAACATAACTATGGAATGAAGACCAACGAGATCGTTTCCGGAACATACGAGTATGGTAACTTCGTAAACGTAAGCTCAATGGAGTCTTACACACGCGAATATAAGAAAGAAGGATACTTCGCTCGTTTGAACTATGATTTCGATGATAAATATTATGTAACAGCCTCGTATCGTCGTGACGGTTCCTCTCGCTTTAGCAAGGATAACCGTTGGGGTAACTTCTGGTCATTCGGAGCATCTTGGCGTATCAGCCAAGAAGATTTCATGGAAAACTTGACTTGGGTGGACAATTTGAAACTGAGAGCATCCTACGGTGAAACCGGAAACGATGCCATCTATTATACAGATGATGACACACAACAGGATTACTATCCTTATCAAACCTTGTATAATTTGGGTATCAACAACGGTTCGGAAGCAGGTCTCTACTTCCCGACTATGGCAAACAATAATTTGAAATGGGAGACACAGGTTTCTACCGACGTCGCTTTAGAATTCGGATTGTTCGGTCGCTTAAATGGTACGGTCGAGTTCTTCCGTAAGGCCTCCAGAGACTTGTTATTCAATGTTAGCCAGCCGTTATCCAGTGGTGTCGAAAAGATCGTACAAAACATTGGTAAAGTTCGTAACCAAGGTGTGGAAATCGACTTAAACTACCAAGTATTAAAATCAAAAGATTGGAAATTATCAGTCGGCGCAAACGCTACATTCATCAATAATAAGGTGACTCGTCTGCCTGATGCCAACCGGAAAGATGGTATCATCAAAGACTCTAAGAAATTGATGGAGGGACATTCAATCTATGAGTTCTGGTTACGTCAATGGTGGGGTGTTAATCCTGATAACGGAGATGGATTGTATATCTTTGATGCCGAAAACAACACCGATGCGAATGGTAATATTAAAGATGCGGTAAAAAAGACACTTGTAGAGAAAGATGGTCAAGTATTGACAAACTCTTATAGCTATGCGAAATATGATTTCAGTGGTTCTGCCGTTCCGAAAGTATATGGTGGTTTCAATATCAATTTGAGCTATAAGGCATTCGACCTTTCTACCGTATTCTCTTATTCATTAGGAGGTAAGGTGCTTGACTCGAGTTATAGAGGATTGATGGATGTAGGTGAGTTCGGTTATGCGGTGTCACCGGATCTACATAACGCATGGACAACTCCGGGCCAGATCACAGATGTACCTCGTTTGGACAATAACTCAGGTCATGCGACTAGCATCGGACAATCCTATTCTACACGTTGGTTGACAAACGCAAATTACTTGAACTTGCGTACTGTAACTTTGGCTTACAACTTGCCTAAGTCTATCCTAAACGTTATCAACATCAAGAGTGCACGCGTCAATGTCAGCGCAGAGAACTTATTCATGTTGAAAGCCCGTCAAGGTCTGAATCCGCAAGCTAACTATGCCGGAGTATCTTACAATGAATATATGCCGGCTAAGAACTTTACGATCGGTTTAAATGTATCGTTCTAAATTCATAATACATCAAACAAAGGAAAAGATATGAAAAATATACAATTATTCAAACACATCGCAGCAGGACTGCTTCTAAGTGGCTCTCTGGTCGGCACAAGCTGTTCCAGCGATTATATGGATACAATCCCAACCGAGAACGTTTCATTCACGACAGTATCCACTTCGCTCGACAATCTTTATCTTGCACTGAACGGTATTCATCGTAAGATGGTATCTCAAGACTTAGGCAACCAAGGTTTGGGAGGTGAGCCCGGTTTCATCATCGGTCGAGAAGCGTTGGCTGATGATTTGACATGGGACACGCAGACTTGGCATCAAGGTTTCTTAAACTGGAGTTATCCAACGAACGCAACAAGTTCGTACAACTCCGGTGAGTGGGAAACTTATTATAAGTTCATTTTGAATGCAAACAACATCTTGAAAGCGTTGAATGATAACTTTAGCGATGAGTCAAAACTCACAGATAGCGAAAAAGCGCTTGCGAACCATATCAAGGGCGAGTGTTTGGCAATTCGTGCATGGAGTCATTTCAATCTAGTACAATATTATGCGAAACCATATCGTAACGGACAGGACAACTCTCAACCGGGAGTTCCTTATCGTACGAGTCCGGAAATCGAGCCTATGGCACGTAATACGGTAGAAGAGGTGTACACGAAGATTCACGGGGACTTAGACGAAGCGTTGAACTTATTGGCAGACTATGAGCCAAATGATAAGAATCATTATAGCCTAGCATCGGTTTACGGATTGAAAGCACGTGCTCTTCTGACTCAACAGAAATACGCAGACGCAGCTACGGCCGCAGTGAATTCTATCAATGAAGCAGAGAAAGATGGCTGTAAGATCATGTCTCAGTCTGAATTGATGAATGGTTTCGCTAATATCACTTCCGCTACGAAAGAGGCTATGTATGCCGCTATGACGCAGAATGACCAAACAGTTTATTTCTACTCTTTCTATGCGTATATGTCTTGGAACTTCAACTCCAGCTCTATCCGCACAGGTATCAAATGTATCAGCCAAAGTACTTACGACTTAATGTCGCCAACCGATCTTCGCCGTCAATGGTGGGATCCGACAGGAAAGGCAGAAGTACCCGCAACTTCTTACAACCAGCGTGTTTATCAGAACCGCAAGTTCACGGCACGCTCTACAGCTGATGCTGTAGGTGATTTTGCCTTCATGCGTATCAGCGAAATGTACTTGACAGCAGCCGAGGCTTTCGCTCGTTCCAATCAAGACGCAAAAGCAAAGGAATATTTGCAAGCCTTGTTGAAAGAACGTGATCCAGAGTACAAGGATTTGGGTAACACAGGCGCAAAACTAGCGGATGAGATCATGACACATCGCCGTATCGAACTTTGGGGCGAAGGTTTCCGTTGGTTCGACTTGAAACGTCTAGGTTTGCCATTGGATAGAACCGGTTCTAATTTTGACGCTACTTTCTGTGGCTTCTTGCACAAGGATCCGAATGCTGATGGCTGGATCTTCGAGATTCCAAAAAAGGAAACAGATTTCAACGACTTGATCGAAAAGAACTATTAACACTCTTTTTACGTTAACTTACATTAATCACAATCCCCAAAGTATACTTTAACAGGTTATCTTTGGGGATTTCTTATATCACTATTTATGAAAACAAATCATTTATTTTCAGCTCTGCTCTCTTTAGCGCTTATATGTCCTGGAATAGCGCAAGAAACACATTATCAACGTCCTCCTGCAGTTATCGAGGAAGTGGCCTTGGCCAAGCTTTCTCCTATCATCCGAATTAGTGATAACAATCAGTGGGCACTCCAGTTAGAGCGTTCCCCGTACCGGTCTATCGCCAAGCTTGCGCAACCGGAGCTTAAATTAGCGGGAATGCGTATCAGTCCCGAAACATTCAATACGAGCCGGCAAGCCGAATATACGGGTGCCAGTTTAATGAACATCGCTACTCAAGAAGAAATCAAGATAGAAGGAATTCCTGACAACGCAGTAATCACAGAAGCCTCATTCTCTCCTTCATCCAATAAGGTAGCTCTATTCGTGGAAGAAGCGGATGGCGTATACCTTTATATCTGTACCCCGGAACAGCCCATAGCGCAGAAAGTAAGTACCCGTAAAATCAACGCGACAAGTGGAGCGGAGATCTTATGGATTAGCGACAATGAGTTTATTACGCTTATGGTTCCGGGAAACAGGGGTAAGGCACCAAAGAAACCCACAGTTCCATCCGGTCCCATCATTCAAGAAAGTACTGGAAAGGTGATGCCCGCTCGTACCTATCAAGACTTGCTGAAAAATCCATACGACGAGCAATTATTCGACTATTATTTCACCTCCCAATTGGTACGTATAAAAGAGGGCATTGTGTACGAGATCGGAAAACCGGCAATCTACGGCAGTACGCTTTCATTATCCCCGGATAAATCTTTGCTACTTATCGCGACAGTTCATCGTCCGTATTCCTATCAAGTACCGGTATATAACTTCCCACAAAAGTTCGAGGTCATAGACTTACAAGGCAATTCCATTTATACGTTAGCGGATAATCCAACCGTCAATATTCCGATGGGATATGACACGACCTCGCCTTATCCCCGTCAATTCGGATGGAGATCGGATCAACCGGCTACCGTTTACTGGGCGGAAGCGCAAGATAAAGGAGATCCTAAGCAAAACAAGACTGATTTCATGGATATTATCTACCAAATAAGCTATCCGTTCAACAGCGAGAAACAGGAAGTCGCAAAGACAGAGAAACGTTTCCGCAACATCCTGTGGAATGACGATGCTTTCGCTTTATTGATCGAGACTTCCCGGGAGACTCGAAAAAACAGGACATTTACTTTTAAGCCTTGCTCTTCTGAGTCTCCGGTTCTATTATTCGATGTATCCACCGACGATAATTACAACAATCCGGGAAATCCACTTACGGTTAAAAATGCGTATGGCAAATATATCGTTTATACCAATAAAGCCCACAATGAGTTATTGATGCTTGCCCAAGGTGCCTCTCCTAAAGGGGATATGCCTTACCTTAGCCGTTACAATTTGAAAACAAAAAAGAACACGGAACTTTGGCGCTGCGAGGACGGATATTATGAGACCATCCTAAAGGTAGCGAATCCGGAAAAGCTGCAATTGATCACTTCACGTCAATCCATTACAGAACCGGCGAATCTCTGCTCTCGTGACTTGAGAAAGAAAAAATTCGCTCAATTGACTCATTTCGCCAATCCATATCCGGCCATGGCAAACGTTAGTAAACAAAAGATTAAATATAAACGTGCCGATGGATTGGACTTAACCGCAACGGTATATCTCCCTGCCGGATATGATAAGGCAAAAGAAGGCCCGCTACCCGTCTTGATGTGGGCTTACCCAAGAGAATACAAGAGCAAGGCCGAGGCATCCCAGGTACGTGGTTCCCAATACATGTTCACGAACATCAATTACGGATCACCAGTCTATTGGGTATTGAGAGGATACTGCGTAATGGAGAATGTCGAGATGCCGATCGTAAGCACGAGCGAGGGAGCGGAGCCAAACGATGATTTCATTGAGCAATTGACAATGAACGCCGAGGCGGCCGTAAAAGTTATTTCCGAGATGGGTGTAGGTGATCCGAATCGTGTAGCCGTAGGAGGACATTCCTATGGAGCTTTCATGACAGCGAATCTATTAACACATACCAAACTGTTCAAAGCCGGCATCGCACGTAGCGGGGCTTACAACCGTACGCTTACCCCGTTCGGCTTCCAAACAGAGACCCGTACTTATTGGGAAGTACCGGAAATATATAATGCCATGTCGCCATTCATGTCTGCCGATAAACTACATGGAGCTTTATTAATCATACATGGTGAGATGGATAACAACTCCGGAACCTTTCCGATCCAATCCGAGCGCCTGTTCAGTGCCCTAAAAGGCCACGGGGCGATCGCACGTTATGTCGTATTGCCCTATGAGAGTCATGGCTACGCCGCCAAAGAGAACATATTACATCTATTGTATGAATGTGACCTATGGCTGGATCGTTACGTCAAGAACGCAAAAAAGTAAGTAGTACTGACTTTGCCAATGAAGTATATATCCTCTGGCATGAGAAGTATATCTCCTCTAACCAATGAAGTATATCTTCTATGAGGAAGCCAGCCGGCAGCCACCAATTGCCCTAAAACAACGATGCCCATCGTAAGGTTATAAGAATGCCCATCGTAAACTCCTTACAATGGGCATTCTTAACTCCTTATGATGGGCATTCAAAGAAAGCCCTATCTGAGATTCGTTTATTTTAGCAATGAACAAGGACAAAGATGATCCTTCTCGATATCCTTGAAATAGTTATAAGTACCTACCTTAAGATCCGCGCAAGCCGCCTCATCGCAAACAATGATTCCCTTCGGATGCAACTGCAAGGCGGTAATTGTCCACATTTGGTTCACGGCACCCTCAACGGCTTGTTGCAACGCACGAGCCTTGTTATGACCATTTACCATGATCAATACCTCCTTAGCGTCAAGAACCGTACCTACACCAACCGTTACAGAAGTCTTCGGAACTTTATTCACGTCATTATCAAAGAAACGGGAGTTAGCGATAATCGTATCTGTAGTTAACGTCTTGATACGAGTACGAGAACTCAAAGATGAACCCGGCTCATTGAACGCGATATGGCCATCAGGACCGATACCACCCAAGAACAGGTCTACGCCACCGACCGCTTTCATGCGAGCCTCATAAGACGCACACTCAGCCTCCAAATCCTCGGCGTTACCATTCAAGATATTTACGTTCTCCGGTTTGATATCGATATGACTGAAGAAATTATTCCACATGAAAGAATGATAGCTTTCCGGATGATCTTTCGGAAGGCCGACATACTCATCCATATTGAAAGTGATCACGTTCTGGAACGATACGACACCCTGCTTGTTCAATTCAATCAGGTTCTTGTACATACCCAGCGGAGAAGATCCGGTAGGCAAGCCCAGTACGAATGGTTTTTCAGCGGTTGGATTCGCGGCTTTGATCTTCGCTGCTACATAATTGGCAGCCCATTTTGAGAGTTGCTCGTAATTAGGTTCGATAATTAATCTCATAACGTTACGCTTTTTTTAATTGAAAATTGAAAATTGGAAATTGAAAATTAAAGGATTCCCAATCTACGCATCTCGCCTTTCTTTTGTTTATAAATTAGATCTATTGTTAATAGCTTTCGTTTTATCTGTTGTCGGAGCCTTTAGACTTTTCAATTCTCAATTCTCCATTTTCAATTTCCCAGCCATTTCCTTGCCCAAGGCTAAACACTCCTCGTATTTAGTAGCGCTTAAACCTTGCTTCTGCTCAACCGGCGTACCGACAGTCTCCCACTTCATCTTCTCGCCAAAAGCCGCCAAACGTTTCACGGCGGCTCCAGCCCATGTGAAAGACCCGAAATAACCGAAAATACGATTTTTCACCTCACGCAACTCGATCTTACTCAACACAGCTTCCACCTCTGGGAACAATTGATTGCTATAAGTCGGGCTACCTACGATAACTCCCTTATATTTGAACACATCTTTCAAGATATAAGAAGAAGGGCTTTTGCTAACATTATGCATCACAATATTCTTGATGCCATTATCAGCCAAAGAAGCGGCGATCGCCTCAGCCATCTGCTCCGTGTTACCATACATGCTGCCATAAATAATAACCACGCCTTCCTCACCTTCGTAGCGGCTCATACGGTCATAGATATCGATCGCTTTCGACGCATATTCACGCCAAACAGGTCCATGGGTAGAGCAAATCGTCCGGATATCCAAGCCCGAAAGCTTCTGTAATGCCCTTTGTACTGGACTTCCATATTTTCCGACAATGTTGGAGTAATAGCGAATCATCTCTTCCCAATAATGCTCCACGTTCATCTCCGTATCGATCACACCACCATCCAATGTGCCATACGTACCGAACGCATCCGCAGAGAATACGATTTTATCCGTAACGTCATAAGTAACCATCACTTCCGGCCAATGCACCATCGGAGCCATATAAAATACAAGCTCATGACGACCCGTATTCAAGGTATCACCCTCTTTCACCTCAAACAAGCCTTCCTTGATGCCATGATATCCTTCCAGCATTCCGAAAGTCTTATTGTTTCCGACAATCTGTACGTCCGGATATTGCTGACGCAACAAACGGATACTTCCCGCATGATCCGGCTCCATATGATTTACCACGAGATAATCCAAAGAACGTCCGTCCAAGGCATCCGCTACTTTTTTCAAGAAAATATCAGAGTAACAAACATCGACCGTATCTATCAATACGGTTTTCTCGTCTACGATCAAGTACGAGTTATAGGAAACGCCGTATGGCAACGGCCACATATTCTCGAAGAGGGCCTTTTGACGGTCATTAACTCCTACATAATAAACTTTATCCGCAATTTCTTTTAACTTGTACATCTTTTTTAATTGATAATTGATAATTAAAAATTGAAAATAACAAAGCGTGTGCTCTCTAATTTTCAATTCTCAATTTTTAATTTTCCATTTCTTAGCGCTCTCCAGACAAACCAGCACCCTGCCAAAACAAACGGGATACTTAGCCATTGCCCCATATTCAACATCATTCCAGCCTCGAAAGGCTCTTGGTCATTTTTCACGAATTCGATGAAGAAACGAGACCCGAATACGCATATCATAAATACGCCGAAGATAAGTCCTTGCTTTTTCCATGCCTCTTTCTTGAAATATAGCCACATACAGATAGCGAACGTCACCAGATAACAAGCGGCCTCATACAATTGCGTCGGATGGCTCGGAGCTGTAAAAATAGGCTCCGCCCCCATTCTCCATGCGTGTAAATTATCGATAAAACGAAATCCCCAAGGCAAATCAGTGGAATGACCGTAAATCTCATGATTCATCAGGTTTCCCAGACGAATCATAGCAGCTACCAATCCTGTCGGAACCACCAACTTATCGAAAGCCCATAACATACTTTTATGGCTTACTCGCTTCGAGTAGAAATAAATGGCGATAATTATACCTAACGTACCACCATGGCTAGCCAATCCTCCCTCCCAAATCTTGAAAATCTCAATCGGGTTGGCTAAATAATATTCCGGCGCATAAAACAAACAATGCCCCAAACGGGCACCAATCACCGTACCGAGCATCGTATAAATCAAAAGGGAATCGATCCATGCGGGCGGCAGTCCCTCTTTTTTCCACATCCGCTCTACAATCATATAGCCAATAGCGAAACCGATCGCGAAAGCCAATCCATACCAACGAATCTCCCGGGAACCGATGGTAAAGATAGCGGGATCGGCAGTCCATGTAATAAAGTCAAGCATAATTATTTCAGTTGGCAATTGACAATTGACAGTCGACAATCGCAAGTCAGGATTTCCCGAACTGTCAATTGCCAGCTGTCAACCATCAACTTATATTAAACGAGTCTTCTAATTAAGTTCTCTCCCTCGCCGTACAGCATATCGATTATCGGCAATTCGATCATCGTATATGCGCCCGGTTGTTGCTTCAAGCTCGCACGGGCGACAGAAACTAAGATCTGAGCGGTCAAGGCAGGGTTATTGATCTTCATATCGAATTCGATCAACTGGTTCTGAGTCTTGCCCGATACACCTTTACGAACCAAGTTCACGCCATGTCCCATATCCAACAGGTTATCAACACATTCAACCTGCATTACATGAGTCTCATCATGAGCGAAATAATCATCCGCCTTGATAGCGGCAGACACTTGCTTGAAATCGTATCCGTCTTCCACCTCGATATAAACCATACGACGGTGCACGCCCGTTCCCAAAGGAATCGTCATACTTAAAGCCGCTTTCACGCCTTCGATAGCCTTCACGGCAACCGTATGCCCCATACTCATTCCCGGACCGAAGTTCGTATAAGTAATACCTTTCGGCACCATCGCTTCTAACAAAGCACGTACCACAGAGTCGCTTCCCGGATCCCAACCGGCAGAAATTACAGCTACCGTATTATGAGCCTTCGCTACAGCATCCAAAGAACGACGTAAATCCACGATACCTCCGTGGATATCGAAACTATCCACCGTATTGATGCCTAAAGCCAGAATCTCTTTCGCATGCTCTTCCACGCTGCGTGTAGGAGTAGCCAAAACCGCTACGTCAACCTTATCTAACTTGGTGATGCTATCAGTAACCGTGTATGCCTTCAACTCGTCCGGAATATCATTCGGATTACGACGAATAATACCTGCTACCTCAAAATCCGGGGCAGCTTCAAGGGCCTCTAACACATATTTCCCGATGTTGCCATAACCTACGATGGCGGCTCTAATTTTCTTCATACTCTAGTTTTTACTTTTCAACCAACCGCAAAGTTAGACATAATTTAGAGCTTTAACAATAAGGAATACAGTTTTTATATCATTTTCAGAATGATATAGATCCTCACTCTTTCACGAATGAATCCGGATAGGTAGTAAGCTGCTCTACACCGGCTTTCGTACGAATCCAAGTCTTGAAGGTGCGGGCTCCCTCGTTCAATTCGATTATACGAGCTCCGTTAGGCAAATGTATGTATTCCGTCGGACCTCCGGTAAAACGACCGTAAGCCAATAGAACATCATGCCAGCAAACCGCATAATCGTCATCATGATCATGGCCGACAAATACCCCCATCACGTCCCCATTTTCTTTAATCGCCGTAAATAAACCGGAATTCAACGCCGGAGCGCATGCCTTTTCTCTACGTATGCCATATAGTTGGGCATTCTCATCGGAAGCCGCTTGATTAAACTCCGGCAATGCGATATGGAAGAAAGCCAAAGAAGGAACCGGCTCTCCCCCGTTATTCCGGGTAAACTCCGCGCTTTTCTTACAATACCAATCGATCTGGTCACGCTTAATATAATCGTATCCTTTTACCCCCTTGATAGTTGAATAGGTATTCGAATCGATGCAATACAAGACGAAAGCATCTTTCTTTCCGTCAGAGGAACGTACGGTCAAGGCGTAATTACCCACGCCTGAGATTTCGGGAACCTCATCCGCCGTTAAACTATACGGTAGGCTTTCGGCTACTTTCAGCAACTCCTCTTTTGTCGCCCCCTGCTCATTATCATGATTTCCGAAAACAATGGAGAATGGTATTTTACGGTCGGAGACTGTCTTCAATACATTCCGCATATTTTCCAACGCAGGCTTGCTATAGATAATATCTCCCGTAAAAATCACCAAGTCCGGTTTCTCGTCATCCAACACTTGGTTCATACGCTCAAAAGCGATGTCCGAACGAGGGTCTTGCCATTTCACATGCAAGTCCGTAAACTGTACAATCTTAAACTTCTTATCCGGATTAAACTTCAACCCCGGTTTTTGGGCAAATCCCAAAGAACTCAAGCCGGCGGCCAATAACAAGGCCCCGGCAAACATCCACTTTCTCACACTCATCAAATCTCGTGTTTTTTGTAATTAATAATTATTTATTCCTTTCCGAAACAAGCGTCGAACGCATGGGCGGAAGGTTGGAAATCCACTCTCTTCACCAATTCGCAAGATTCCCGTGCCCCATGTTCCCGATCCATAGCGCTATCTTCCCATTCCACGGAAAGCGGACCTTGATAGCCAATTGAATTCAAAGCACGGATAATCTCCTCAAAATTAATCTTTCCTCGTCCTAAGCTACGGAAATTCCAATATCGACGGGGATCGCCGAAAGTAACATGACCGCCGAATATACCCACCTGCTTAGGGGTATCACTCCAATATACGTCCTTCATATGCACATGGAAGATACGCTCCGGAAACTGATAGATGAAATCCACATAGTCCACCCCTTGATATCCTAGATGACTCGGATCATAGTTAAAACCGAAAGCAGGATGGTTATTTACCGCCTCCAATGCCCTGCGTGCGGAAAAAGTATCGAACGCGATCTCTGTAGGATGTACCTCCAACGCAAAACGTACACCCAGTTTCTGAAACTCATCCAAGATGGGCGTAAAGCGACGGGCGAAATCATCATACCCCTTTTGTATCATAGCGTCCGTTACCGGAGGGAAAGAATACAAATAATGCCAAATAGAACTACCCGTAAAACCTACAACCGTATCGACTCCCAACATCTTTGCCGCATGGGCGGTCCGGATCATCTCCTCGGTAGCCCGTTGGTGAACCCCTTCCGGATCGCCATCTCCCCAAATGTAATCCGGCAAGATTGCCTTATGACGCTCATCGATATTATCGCAAACAGCTTGTCCAACCAGATGGGTAGAGATCGCATAAAGCCGTAAGTCATATTTCTTTAACAGATCCTTGATTCCTTGATAATAAGCCGTATCCGTACGTCGGACATCCACATGATCGGGAAGTCCCAATTCCACACCGTCGTATCCGAATTCTTTCGCTTTTTGACAAACTGTTTCTAGTGATAAATCTCCCCACTGGAGGGTATATAATGTTACAGGACGTGCCATATATAGTATTATTTTTAGTCGATTATTTTTATCCATTTATTCTCTGTCGATCCGGTAGCTACAATCGTCTCGATAAACCGCATGCCACGGACACCGTCTTCGGCGGAAGGGAAATCCAAGGTCTCAGGAGCCGGTTCCTCACCAGCCAGAATCGATCGCAAAGCCAAGGCGAAATTCCGATACAAATTAGCGAATGCCTCTATATAGCCTTCCGGATGCCCGCCCGGCGTACGGGAATTATGAGCGGCGATACCCGACATATATCCATTGGAAGTACGGATGATCTCCACCGGACGATCCGGCCAACGCATAACCATCGTATTCGGTTCTTCTTGACGCCATTCCAACCCACCTTTCTCTCCATACACACGAATATTCAAGCCATTCTCTACACCTACGGCGATCTGACTAGCGGTCAGCACCCCTTTCGCGCCTCCCTCATAACGGATCAATGCCGCCCCATCATCATCTAAAAGACGATCCGGCACGAAGGTATTCAATTCACCGCATAATTCCACGGCCTTCAGCCCTGTTATATATTCCGCCAGATTAAACGCATGAGTCCCGATATCCCCCATGCAACCAGCCTTGCCCGACCGACCGGGATCCACCCGCCAAGCCGCCTGCTTATTAACATCAGCGCAATCATTATATAGCCAGCCTTGAGGATATTCCACATAAATACGGCGTATCTTACCTAAATCCCCCCTGCGTATCCTTTCCCGAGCCTCCTTCACCATCGGGTAAGCGGTATAGGTATGAGTCAGCATAAACAATTTTCCGGTTTCCTTCACTTTGTCTCGTAATTGCTTCGCCTCATCCAAGGTATATGTCATCGGTTTATCCAGTACGACATGGAAACCATGTTCCAACGCCATCATGGCCGGACCGAAATGCACATGATTCGGGGTAACAATAGACACAAAATCCATCCGTTCGCCTTCAGGCAGGGCGGCCTCTTTCTCTATCATTTCCTGATAAGATGCGTAAATACGATTATCCGGTAAAAATAAAGATTGTCCGGTAGCCAATGAATTCTCCGGGCGAGAACTGAAGCATCCACAGACCAACTCGATCTGTCCGTCTAAATTAGCGGCGATACGATGAACGGCCCCGATAAACGAGCCTTGTCCTCCACCGACCATTCCCATTCTGATTTTTCGTTTCATGGTATTATTCCGTTTTATTAAACTAAGGTAATTACATTGTTGATTCACAAAGCTATGAAAAATAACCCTGCATACGCCAATTTAACAGCTTAATATTTTTTAATTCACAAAATATATCGTTCCTTTGCGTCAAACATTTACCAAAAATATCAACTATGAAGAAAAATGAATTAGTGGCTATCGCCTGTCTGCTTTGTTTTTGTTGTTGTAATGGAACGGAAAAGGAAGTACCTAACCCCGACCTACAAGAGGAATTATCCCCCATACAGTTTACGATCGATTTACAAAAGGAAGTATTACCCTTCCCCGTAACCAAGAGTATTCCCGAGCTGAATATCCCTGAGCCTATTCCCAAAAATCCCGATGCCGAGGAAGATCCTTCTACACCGGATATCGACCCGGATAATTTATACAACCGGATCGATTATATCGTATACCAAAGCGGAAAACCGGACATTCTGGTAAAACATAAGCAATTCACGCCTCAAGATCCGGATTTCACGATCATTTATGATTCACTGCCCTCCGGCAACTATCATATTTGTTTCCTAGCCCACTCAGACAAGAATATCTCCGTGTCCGGACAAACCGCACTATTCAGTAAAGTATCAGATACGTTTCATCTTTTTCTCACCCAAGAAGTACAAGCGGGAGAAAGAATCATTAAAGATATCACCTTACAAAGAATCGTCGGCAAAATAGAGTTCATATCCGCCGATGCCGTACCTAAAGCCCTAAAAAGCTTCACGATAAATGTCTCCAATTATCAAAACAAGATTGATTTAACCACCGGGAATGGCATTTCTCAAAACACGCCTTATACACAAACCGACACTTTTAACGACTCTGATATCGGGAAAACAAATTTCTCCCATTCCTTCTTCACGTTTATCCCGGCTCCGGAATTCATGCTCAAAGCACACCTCTCGGCCAAAAATCAGATAAATGAAGTAACCCGGGAAAGAGAGGTTAATGACATCCTGCCTCTCAAAAATCACATTATTCGTTATACTGGGATTCTCTACACCCCGAAGGAATCAGACGATACCTTCACCCTTGATATATTAAACGGTGGCAAATGGGATAGCCCCATCGACAAAGATCTAAAAGATTAATACAAAGCCGATGTGCCAAATTTGACACACCGGCTACCTTTTTCCTAACCTTCACACTTATTTTGCGTCTTCTATCTTGAAGAGAGCGTTAAATCCCGTCAAACTAAAGGTCTCACGAACCACATTCCGCATACCGATCAAACGTAAAGACCCTTTCTTGGCAGTCGTCATTTTTTGTAATATTAAAAACAATCGGAGGCCCGCACTACTCACATATTCCAAATCAGAACAATCGACACATACTTTTACTCCCGGATTCTCCCATACCGGCAAAACCTTTTCCTCGCATTCGCGAGCCGTATTCGTATCCAATCTTCCTTTGATCTTAATTACAGTCTCTTCACCTTTTTGGTCAATAACTACTTCCATATCTTTATATTTTATTCGGTTATTTTTTTCTTCATGATAAAGACATTCCGCTCATCTACTCTCTGATAAGAGACCTCATCCATAATCTTCTTGATCAAGAAAATACCCAACCCTCCGATTGGACGGTCTTCGGCAGATAAAGTAATATCAGGGTCTTTTCTTAAAGTCGGATCGAAAGCAATCCCATGATCTATCAAAGTCACGATCAATTCCCCACCTTCCCTGACCAACGAAATGTCTACGGCATCCTCAACATCTCCCTTATACGCATAAAAAATTATATTTGAGACAGCTTCTTCCATCACCAGATTCAGGCTCATCATGAAAGCGGTGCTTAATCCCAATTCTTCTCCAGCTTCCTCCAAGAACTGATTCATCATGGAAAGCTCATGAATATCGTTCTTAATGCGTAATGTTTTTTGCATATATCTGAAAATTTTGCGCTAAAGATATAAAAAAAAGAAATATCCTTTCCTTAAATTTGTATCTTTACCTCCGAATAGTATTTAAAGGTATAGAGTTATGGCTAAAAGATATTTAATAAACATATTCTTATTGATCGCCGTCTTATGCGGGTTCAGTAGTTGCGAGGAGGATCCGTATTATGATCCGTATGAGGAAATCACCTATGATTTATGTAATTATGTATGGACAGATTGGTTTGTCGTAGACGGTTTAGATTGTGAGCAGCAACTTACATTTAATCCGGATGGGAAAGGATGGGATACAAGAATTTATCATTACCCAAGCGGACGCATAGATCGAGAGGAAATTCCATTCTACTGGGACTGGGACAATTACTATACCGATATACTTTATATGGACTATGAAGACGGCCAGACGGTCTTGAAGGACATATGGATAAGCGGCCGAACTTTTGAATGTCAATACAATGGCGAATGGGTGACGTTTAAAGCCTATTAAATGATACTCACCTCTGTTGCGATCATATTAAGGGTATTATCGAATCCGCTTGGTAATGTTTTCCAAAAGCAATTAACCAATCGGTATAACCACCCTTTATTAATCAACTTCTTGACATTCCTACTATTGAGCGTATTCTGTATCATCCCGGCGATCCAAGTTCGCTGGCTTGAGTTGCCTTTCGAATTCTGGAAATATTGTATTCTAGCCGGAATCGTGGGAGCTACCGGGAATGGATTCTTAGTAAAAGCTTTACAATGCGGGGATCTATCGGTACTGGGCCCCATCAATTCCTACAAATCCGTAGTAGGTATTATTGTCGGTATCTTCTTATTAGGGGAGATCCCGAACCTATGGGGTATCGCAGGAATGTCACTGATCGTATATGGGAGCTATTATGTTTTGGATACGATGGATGAGCATTTTTCCTTGGCTCTTTTAAAACGGAAAGAGATTCAATACCGGATATGGGCTATGGTCCTTACAGCTATCGAGGCGGTCTTTATCAAGAAAATCATCTTATATTCATCCACCACCATCTCGTTCATTGTTTGGTGTTGGTTTGGCGCGATTTTCTCTTTCGCTCTTTTATTCGCTTTCAAGGTCCATCTTGTCAAAGAATTCAAGCGAATCAAAATACGGGATCTTTCCTCCTACTTTTATTTGGTCCTTTGTATCGGCACCATGCAATACACCACCAATTACGTATTCGATCATATGGAGGTAGGTTATGCGTTAGCCTTGTTCCAACTCTCTACGATCGTAAGTATCTTCTTAGGATACCGTATATTCAAAGAGGAAAATATAACGAAGAAATTGATTGGCTCCGTTATCATGGTAGCGGGATCGGTCATGATCATCTTATTAAAATAATACATTGAGCTTATTTACAGATCAACCGTTCTATCTTATCCTTAAGCGGAAATAGATCTGTTTGAATGGTTCCCCACACTATCTCATCCCGAATCTGATAATACCCATGCACTAACACATGGCGCATGCCTATGACCTCATTCCATGCGATCTCTTGATGTTCCTCCCGAAATTCCTTTGTAATCAAATAAGCCGCCTCCCCTATAATCTCCAAATTCTTGATGACCGCAAAACGCAATATCTTGTTCCTGGAATACTCCTCAAAAGTCACATCTGTCGTGAACTCAATGACATTATTTATCGCCTCCAGCATATGCCGTAGACGTGTATCGTCTTTAGGCTTCTCTCTCATATACCAATATTTTATCCCGATCTACAGAAGAAACGGCAAAATCCTTCAATTGTCCTTCCTCCACCAAATCAACCTTACGATGCAACAATTGGCTTAGAGCTTCCACCATACCAGCATACTTGAATAATGTAATACGAGCGTGGGAGTCAAAACGAACCAGAATATCAATATCGCTATCCTTCGTCTCCTCTCCACGTGAACAGGAACCAAACACCCATGCTTTCTCTATTGGTTGCAAAGAGAAAAAGCCTCTTAGCTTATTAATTATCTGTTGTTTCATCTTTTAGTGATTACCTTGCGCAAATATAAACAATATTCTCACCACAAGAAACAACCTGCAGTAAGAAAACGCTTATTTTATTTACTCTCTCTTTATACAAGAGACAAAAAAACGTTTAACAATAAGGAGATCAACTTACTTGTTTTGACCAAGTTTGATAAAAAAGAGAGGAAATAAAAGTAGTCTCGCCGGGAATACCAATAATCACTATAAACACCTATAAATCAATTTAATAATTTAAGACAAAGATCCTGCGGTAAGAATAGCGGTAATAAAACCTCTCCTTAATCGTATCTGTAAACATCACATTTGCACTGCGAAATCAATATTTATATCCAAATTACACTGCCATACAGCGGTATCGCAAGTAGTTTATTTAACTCATAAACATCCAAAGGGAAACAGAGGAATGATAGAAGCCCCCTGCTGCCGTCCACAGGTACAAGGCCTCCCCCTAACAATCGAACCCCAGTTATCTACCACGCTCCATATTCTATGCATGCCGTACCCTTCTGGGGATCTATACGCATTGTGAAG